>NZ_JBEYXH010000003.1:0-320920 GCF_040644755.1 Streptomyces sp. NPDC046887 | reverse complement strand
TCGAAGCGAGGACCCACCATGACCACCTTCGCCGCCTCTCCCGCCACCACCGGTGTCGTCCCGGTGCGCGAGCCCGGAAAGCCCGTCATCGTGCAGACCCACGCCCCCTCGGCCGGCGCGGTGCCGCGGTCCCGGCGGTGCTCGTCTTCTTCAAGGCCTGCGCGTGGTTCGCGGTCAACTCGATCCTGGGGGCCTTCGCCGTCCAGACCCTGATCGGGACCGGGTTCGGCCCGGCCTTCGCCCTCGTCACCCTCGCCCAGGTGGCGATCGCGCTCGTCGGCTACGGCTTCATCCACCTGGTGCAGAAGGTGATGGCGGTGGTCCTGCCGCTGCTGTTCGCCGGCGTCTCCGTCTACGGGTTCACCGAGAGCGACCTCGGCTCCGGCTTCGACCCCGCCAGGGCGGGTCCGCTCGGCTTCGTCGGAGCGTTCGCCCTGGTCGCCGCCGTCCAGGCGGCGCGGGCGCTGAGCTTCTCCTCGTACGCCGCGGACTAAACCCGCTACCTGCCCGCCGACACGCCGTCCCGCAGGCTGTTCCTCTGCGCCTTCACCGGCACCTGGCTCGGCTCGGTGTGGATCGCGAGCCTCGGCGCCGCCCTCGGCACCATCGCGTTCATCGGCGCCCCCACCGACCTCGTCGGCCAGGTGCTGCCGGGAGCGCTCGCCACCGTCACCCTGCTCGCCCTGGGCGTCTCGACCATCACCTCCAGTTGCCTGGACTGCTACTCCGGCGCCCTGGCCTGGCTGATCGCCGGGGTGCGGATGTCGCGCCGGCAGGCCGTCCTGGTGAACCATCCCGCTCTCGGCGCCTGTGCCGCGGCCGTCGCCTTCCTGGCGGCCGGGCTCGTCCACTACGCGCTCACCCGAAGGCCCCGGGCCAAAGCCGCCACCCGCAGCAGCACCGACACACACCAGGAGATCCCCGTATGACCGCCGCCCTTGCCACGACCACCGCGACCGACGCCGACGTCCAGGTCCTCCGCACCGCCGTGGAGGTCGCCCGCCGCTCCCGCACCGCCGGCAACCACCCCTTCGGCGCGGTCCTCACCGGTCCCGACGGAAGGGTGCTGCTGGAGGCCGAGAACACGGTCACCACGGAGCGGGACGCCACCGGCCACGCCGAGATCAACCTGGTACGCCTCTCCACCGCGACGTACGACGCCGGCTTCCTGCGCACCTGCACGCTCTACACCAGCACGGAGCCCTGCGCGATGTGCTCCGGCGCCATCTACTGGAGCGGCATCGGCCGGGTGGTCTACGCGCTCGGCGAGGACGAGCTCCTCGCGATGACCGGCGCCGACGAGGAGAACCCCACCATGGCCCTGCCCTGCCGCGAGGTCTTCCGGGCCGGCCAGCGCGACCTCCCGGTGGTCGGCCCGATCGACCTCGCCGAGGCCCGCGAGGTCCACACCGGCTTCTGGGGCTGAGACCCCGCCTTCAAGCCCGTCGAACACCCTCCCGGGGGCTGTCAGGGACCCTCGGGAGGGCCCGCTCCGGACACCGCACACGGCCCGGCCCGGTAGCGGAGATATCTGGTCCCGCGGGGACAGATATTTTCTCCGGGAGTGGGAGAATTAGTCGACGCGGAGGCGGTGGGAGCTTAATTCCCGGGCGGAGCGGGGGCGGCGTGGTACCGTTGGTGCCCGTTGCAGTTGTGGTTGCCAGAGGTACTTTCCGACGGAAATCATCACGGCGGCCGAAATCCGCACGGTGCGGATTTCGCACTTCCTGAGGAGAGAACATGGCTACTGGCACTGTCAAGTGGTTCAATTCCGAAAAGGGCTTCGGCTTCATCGAGCAGGACGGCGGCGGCCCCGACGTCTTCGCCCACTACTCGAACATCGCCAGCACTGGCTTCCGCGAGCTGCAGGAAGGCCAGAAGGTGAGCTTCGACATCGGCCAGGGCCAGAAGGGCCCGAGCGCCGAGAACATCGTCCCCGCCTGAGTCTGAGGCGCGCCGTTCGCGCCTGGGGGCCCGCACCATGCGTGCGGGCCCCAGGCGCGTTGGCCCCCAGGGCGCTGGGGACGGATCGCGTTCCGCGCTCGGCGTGCGCCTGGGTCCGGGGGTGGGACGCCGCCGACTCGACGCCCTGACGACGGGGCGCGATCACCTTCGGGGTTTCGGCTGGTGAGCCCGTAGTCCGGGCTCATTCGCCTTCGTATTTACCGGCTCGTTCTCGCGACTCCTCGCGCCGTTTTTCTCGCGCGGGCACTCCTCGATAACGCGCCCATTCGAGGAAGGTTCCTTATGAACCGCACACGCAAGAACGGCCAGTCCGGCCAGTCCGGTCCGTCCGCTCGTACCGGTACCGCCGCCGCCTCTCGTTCCGGGCAGGGCGGCGGCCGCCGTCGTGGCGCCGCGGCGGGTCGTCCCTCCCGGGGTGGAAGCCGTCCCGCCGGCCGCGGGCGTGCCGCCACCGCGCCCGGCGAGTTCGCCCTGCCGGTGACCGAGACCCCCGCGCTGCCCGCGGTCGAGACGTTCACCGCGCTGGACCTGCCCCGGCAGATACTGGACACGCTCACCACCGAGGGCGTGACCGTGCCGTTCCCCATCCAGGCCGCGACCCTGCCGAACTCGCTGGCGGGCCGCGATGTGCTCGGGCGCGGACGCACCGGTTCGGGCAAGACCCTCGCCTTCGGGCTGGCGCTGCTGGCCCGGATGGCCGGCCGCAAGGCCGAGTCCCGGCAGCCGCTCGCCCTGGTGCTGGTGCCCACCCGGGAGCTGGCCCAGCAGGTCACCGACGCCCTCACCCCGTACGCCCGGTCCCTGCGGCTGCGGCTGGCCACGGTGGTCGGCGGGATGTCGATCGGCCGGCAGGCCAGTGCGCTGCGGGACGGGCCCGAGGTGGTCGTGGCGACCCCTGGCCGGCTCAAGGACCTGCTCGCCCGCGGCCACGCCCGGCTGGACCAGGTGGAGATCACCGTCCTGGACGAGGCCGACCAGATGGCCGACCTGGGCTTCATGCCGCAGGTCACCGAGCTGCTGGACCAGGTGCGCCCGGACGGGCAGCGGCTGCTGTTCTCGGCCACCCTGGACCGCAACATCGACCAGCTGGTCCGCCGCTACCTGAGCGACCCGGTGGTGCACTCCACCGACCCCTCGGCGGGCGCGGTCACCACCATGGAGCACCATGTGCTGCATGTGCACGGCCCGGACAAGCAGCAGGTGACCACCGAGATCGCCGCGCGCGAGGGCGGGGTCATCATGTTCCTGGACACCAAGCGCGCCGTCGACAAGCTCACCCGCCACCTGCTGGCCAACGGAGTACGGGCCGCCGGGCTGCACGGCGGCAAGTCGCAGCCCCAGCGCACCCGTACCCTCGCCCAGTTCAAGGAGCGGCGGGTCACGGTGCTGGTGGCGACGAACGTCGCGGCCCGCGGCATCCATGTGGACGACCTCGACCTCGTGGTCAACGTGGACCCGCCCGCCGACCACAAGGACTACCTCCACCGCGGCGGCCGCACCGCCCGCGCCGGGGAGTCTGGCCGCGTGGTCACCCTGATCACCCCCGAGCAGCGGCGCGACATGGACCGTCTGCTCGCGGACGCCAGGATCACCCCGGTGGCCACCCGGGTCCGCTCCGGCGAGGCCGAGCTGACCCGCATCACCGGGGCGCGCACCCCGTCCGGCATCCCGGTCACCATCGTGGCGGCTCCGGTGGAACGCGCCGCGAGCGCCCCCGGCTCCGGCTCCGGCTCCCGCAATCGGCGCCGCGGACGCGGCACGGCGAGCGCGAACGGGCGGAGTGCGAACGGCCAGAGTGGGAGCGGGCGGAGCGGGAGTGGCCGGGACGGGGGCGGTCGGACGGCTGACGGTCGGGACGGTGGCGGCCGGACGGTGAATGCGCGGACCGCGGATGGTCGGAGCGCTGACGGGCGGAACGGCGGTGGCCGGGACGGGGGCGGTCGGGCGACTGACGGTCGGAGCGTCGGCGGTCAGGACGTTCGGGGCGGCCGGAGGCGTGGGGGCGTCCGTACGACCGGGCGCACCACGGGAGGACGCCCGTCCGCCCGGGACGCCGCGGCCTAGTCCGTACCACCGGGCGGGGCGGGGCCGACCGCTCCGCCGCCGCCCACCCTTTCGACGGCCCGCACCCCGGAGAGACCAGGAGACACCATGCGCTGCATCATCGCCCGCTTTCCGTTCGACCTGACCAAGGACGAGGTGACGGCCTCCATGAAGCGGGTGAAGCCCGAGCCGATCACCGGTGCCTCGGTGGTCATCGGCCGCCGCCACTTCCCCGTGATGCAGGTGGGGGAGGTCATCACCCGGCAGGACCGGCGGGACTTCACCGCCGGTGAGGTCACCCGGGCCATGACCCGGCTCGGCTTCACCTGCCACGCCGCTCCCCAGCCGGCCGCCCCCGCGCCGGGGCTGACCGCGGTCGAGGAGGCCTCGGAACTGCTGGGGGGCTCGGCGCCCGCGTAAAGGGGCCACGACCAGGGGTCGGGGAGGCGGCTTCCCCCCGAGGACCTGGAGAGGGGGTCGACCGGTGGATACCGGTCGGCCCCCTCAGTCGTGTGCGGGCGGGGCTCGGCACCGGAGTACGGGCGGCGGATGGTGTTGAATTTCTTACGGGCCCTGCCGCCGTGAGGCTGCCGGGGCGCCTCCCGCACGACGACAAGGAGGTGGGAATGACGGCAGACTCCCCGCTCAACGATCGTCTCGACGACGATGACTACCCCGCGTACAGCATGGGGCGGGCCGCCGAGATGCTCGGCACCACTCCCGCCTTCCTCCGCGCCATCGGCGAGGCCCGGCTGATCACCCCGCTCCGTTCGGAGGGCGGGCACCGCCGCTACTCGCGCTACCAGCTGCGCATCGCCGCGCGGGCCCGCGGGCTCGTCGACCAGGGCATGTCCGTCGAGGCGGCCTGCCGCATCGTCATCCTGGAGGACCAGTTGGAGGAGGCCCAGCGCGTCAACGCCGAGTTCCGCCGCGCCGCGGCCGAACAGCCCGAGGACCGCGGCTGAGGTTCCCGGTCACCCGGCGGGCCCGTCCGAGGATCCGGAGGGCGTGACGACGGGGGCACCGGGCAGAAGCGCGGGGCGGCAGCGGAGGCGGCGGCGTGGACCCTCTTCGTTTTGACAGCACCAGCCTGGAGGCGACGGAGGAGTTCATGTCGCGGGCGTACGCGCCGATGCGGATCGGCGGCCGCCCGCAGGGCACCCGTACGCGGGTCGAGCGCACCGCCACCGAGCGGATCAGCGTCGACCGGCTGACCCTCGACTACACGATGGCCTGCTCACCCAGCCCGACCGGCCCTACACGGGTGCGGTGCGCGCCGCCCGCTACACCGTCGCCATGTTCGATCCCGCCCTGCTGTGGCGGTCGATCCGCGGGCCACCAGCGTCTCCGCGATGGCGATGAGGTGGGGCTTCGCCCATCGGGGCCGCTTCGCCGCCGCCTACCGCCGGGCCCATGGCGTACCGCCCTCCGCCAGTCTCCGCCGCTCCGGCCACTGACACGTGCGTTTCCGCAGGCCGCGGCGGGGCACTCCGTAGCACCGGACGGCCGCCGTCGATGCGGTGGAGCTCCGCGGTAGTGCGGGCGCGTGGAGCGTGGAGCGTGGGATCGAGCGGGCTCGGATCCGGGAGGAAGAGGAGCGGTGCGGATGAGGGAGGCGACCCCTACGCCGGAGGGCGCGGCGGAGACGGTCGGTACGGCGGCGGCGGACACCGGAGCCGGTACGGACGGCAGGGCGGGGAGAGGCGGTACGGGCGGCGGAAACCGCGAGGGCGGTGGGGCCCCTCCGGGCGGTGGGACGGGCCAGGTCGGCGCGGGCGCCGTGGCCGGTGCGGCCGGTGCGGCCGGTACGGAGACGGGCGGCGGCGCGGGCGCTGTGGCTGGTACGAGCGGTACGAGCGGTACGGGTACGGGCGGCGGCGGCACCGACGCGGCGGGGGCGGGCAACGCGGTGGCGCCGGGGTCGGCGGGGGAGGCGGCGGTGCGGGCGACGGGGGGCGAGTTCGCGCGTTATGTGGACGCGCTGGCGATCGGGGCGGCCGAGTGCCCGTTGCCGGGCAGTGGGGGCACCGCCACCCGGTTCGAGGAGCTGAGCGCGGTGGCCCGGGCCGACCTGGGCGTCGCCCGGCTGGTGGAGGGCCATCTCGACGCCGTGGCGATCCTCGCCGAGCTGGGCGGGGCGCCGGTCCGGCTGGGGCAGTACTGGGGCGTCTGGGCCGCCGAGCCGCCGGGCTCGGGGCTGACCGCCACCCGTACCGCGGACGGCGGTTGGGTCCTGGACGGGCTCAAGCGGTACTGCTCGGGCGCGCACAGCTGCACCCACGCCCTGGTCACCGCGGTCGCGGAGGACGGACGGCGGTTGTTCGCGGTACGGGTGGGGGTGGCGGGGACGGCGGCCTCCGGGACAGGGGAGGCCGAGCCGGTCGACGGGCCCGGTTGCCGGCCGGTGGGCGGGACCTGGCAGGCGGTCGGGATGGCGGGCAGCGACAGCCCGGACGTCCACTTCACCTCGGTGCCCGCCACCCCGGTCGGGGAGGTGGAGGCGTATCTGCGCCGCCCCGGCTTCCACCACGGCGGCGTGGGCGTGGCCGCCTGCTGGTACGGCGGGGCGCAGGCGGTGGCACGGGTGCTGTTCGAGGCGGCCGGGCGCCGCGAGGACCCGTTCCTCGACGCGCAGGCCGGGGCGGTGGACATGCGGCTGTACGCGGCCGGCACGGTGCTGCGCCGGGCGGCGGAGGAGATCGACGCCGATCCGCTGGACCGGACGGACACCGCCGCGCTGCGGGCGATGCGGGTCCGCGCCCTGGTGGCCGAGGTGTGCGCTGAGGTGCTGGACCGGGTGGGGCGGGCGACCGGCGCGGGGCCGCTCTGCCACGACCGGCGGCACGCCCAGGCCGCCGCCGACCTCGCCGTCTATCTGCGCCAGCACCACGCCGAACGGGACCTGGCGGCGCTGGGCGGGACCGTGGCGCGGGGTGGAGGGGAGCGGTGAACGGGGGCATGGGCCAGGGGAACGGCGGTGCCGGGTACGCCGATCCGATCCAGGCGCCCGGTACCGACGAGGCCGAGTGGCGGGGCTGGGAGGGCTGGGGCCGGATGGAGCGGTACGCCCTGCCGGAGGCGGGCCGGGTCGTGGTGGTGGCCGCGCACCCGGACGACGAGGTACTGGGCGTCGGCGGCACGCTGGCGCTGCTCGCCGCGGCGAGGGTGGAGCTGACCGTGGTCTCGGTCACCGACGGGGAGGGGTCCCACCCCGGTAGCACCCGCTACTCCCCCGAGCGGCTGGCCGCGGTGCGGGCGCGGGAGTTGCGTGACGCTCTGGCCGAACTGGGCGCGGGCGGCGCCGAGATCGTACGGCTGGGGCTGCCCGACACCGGGGTGGCGGCCCAGGAGGACCGGCTGGCCGCCGCGTTGGCGCAGCCGCTGGCGGGCGCCGCGCTCTGCCTGGCGCCGTGGACCGGGGATGTGCACGGCGACCACGAGGCGGCCGGGCGGGCGGCGCTGGCGGCCGCGCGGGCGGCGGCGGTGCCGTGCCGGCTCTATCCGGTGTGGCTGTGGCACTGGGCCCGGCCCGACGACCCTCGGGTGCCCTGGGAGCGGGCCGCCCGGGTCGACCTGCCGCCGTACGCGGTGGCGCGCAAACGGGCCGCGGTGGACCGCTTCGCCAGCCAGATCCACCCCCTGGGCCCCGGCCCGGAGGACGCCGCGGTGCTGCCGCCGCAGGAGCTGGCCCACCATCTGCGGGAGTGGGAGGTGGTGTTCGGATGAGCCGCCGTCCCCGTACCCCTGAGGCGTACTTCGACGGGATGTACCGCGGTGCGCCGGATCCCTGGCGGCTGGCGGAGCGCTTCTACGAGCGGCGCAAGTACGACCTGACCGTCGCCGCCCTGCCGCTGCCCCGCTACCGGCGGGCCTTCGAGCCGGGCTGCTCGGTCGGTGAGCTCACCCGGCGGCTGGCCGGCCGCTGCGACACCGTACTCGCCTGCGACCGGGTGGAGTCGGCGGTGCAGACGGCCCGCCGCCGCACCGAGGACCTCCCGGGGGTGGAGGTGCGGCGGCTGCTGCTGCCCGAGCAGTGGCCGGACGGCCCGTTCGATCTGATCGTGCTCTCGGAGCTCCTGTACTACCTGGACGCGGGCACGCTCGACCGGCTGCTGGACCGGGCGCTGGCCGCGCTGGAGCCCGACGGCACCCTGGTCACCGTGCACTGGAACCACCCGGTCCCGGAGCATCTGGACACCGGGACCGGTATCGCCCGCCGGCTCGCCGCGCTGCCCGGGCTCGCCCTGCTGGCCGACCACCGCGAGGACGACTTCGTCCTCCAGGTGCATCAGCGGATCGGCCCGGACGGCCGTCGGCCCGCCTCGGTCGCGGCCCGAGAGGGCCTGGTGTGAGACCGCGCGTCATGGCGGTGGTGGTCCCGGCCCATGACGAGGAGGTGCTGCTGCCCGCCGCCCTGCATGCCCTGGCCACCGCGGCCCGCCACCCCGCGCTGGCCGGGGTCCGGGTGGTGACCGTGGTGGTGGCCGACTCCTGCCGGGACGGTACGGCGGCGGCCGCCCGGCGGGCCGGGGCCCTGGTGGTCACCACCGACTGCCGCAACCCGGGCCTGGCCCGGCACCTCGGCGTCCGGCACGCACTCGACCGGAGCGGGGCGGACGGCGGGGCGGTGTGGGTCGCCACCACGGACGCGGACAGCACCGTGCCGCCGGGGTGGTTGGCGTACCAGCTGGCCCGGGCGCGCGAGGGCTGGCAGGCGGTCGTCGGCACCGTCACGCTGCCGGCCGCCTCCCCGCTGGAGCTGCCCCACCGCACCCGGTACGAGGCGGCCCGGCCGCCCGGCACCGCCGACTGGCACCATCCGCATGTCCACGGCGCCAACCTGGGCGTCAGCGCGGACGCCTACCGGGACGTGGGCGGCTTCCCGCCGCTCGCCACCGGTGAGGACCGGGCCCTGGTGGAGGCCCTGGAGCGGCGCGGCCACCGGGTGCTCCGTACCGCGCGCTGCCCGGTGCTCACCTCGCCCCGGCTGCGGGCCCGGGCCGAGGGCGGCTTCGGGGATTATCTGGCCGCGATGGGGCGGGATGCCGTGACGGGGCGGGATGCCGTGACGGGGCGGGATGCCGCGATGGAACGGGAGGTGGGCGCCCGTCCGCCGGTCGAACCGGGCCCGGACGGGAACCTGGCGCTGGCGGCGGCCGACTGATGGACTGCCACGGGGAGCCGGAGGGGCGGCCCCGGGCGCCGGGCACGGAGGAGGACGGACGGTGGGTCAGCAGAGCCAGGGGGAGCGGGTGTCGGTCGGGTCGCAGGTGGCGGGGTTCGTGCTGATGCTGGTGGCGGTCTTCGCGGGGGCGTACGCGGTGGGCGCGGCGACCGGCCCGGAGGGGCAGCCGGCCCCGGGCGGGACCGCCCCGGTGCGCCCGGCCGCCACCCATGACGTACCCCATGGGTGAGGGCTAGGAGGGGACGGCGACCGCGGGAGCGGGGGCCTCGCGGAGGACGAGGTCGGCGTGGTGGCGGGCGGCCACCAGGGGGTGGGCGCGGAGTTTGCCCTTGAGCTCGTTGCGGCCGTACTCGGCGAAGAGCGGGTTGGCCGGGTCGGCGGTGACGCCCGGGGCGACATGCGCGTGGGGGAAGTCGAGCGGGGCGATCCGGGCGTCCAGGCGCGGGTTGTGGAAGTAGGGCACCGAGAAGCGCTCACGGGCGCCGGGCGGGCTGACGACCCGGTGGTGGGTGGCCTTGAGGTAGCCGTCGGTGGCGACTTCGAGCAGCTCGCCGAGGTTGACGACGAAGGCGCCCGGCATCGGCGGGACGTCGTGGAAGCGGCCGTCCTCGCGCTCCACTTGGAGGCCGCCGACGGTGTCCTGGAGCAGCAGGGTGAGAAAGCCGTAGTCCTTGTGGGCGCCGACGCCCTGGGCGCTGCCGTCGCCGGCGCTGCCGGGGTAGCGGACGAGCTTGAGGTGCGGGTGGGCGCCGTCGCGGAAGGCCTCGTCGTAGAAGGCGGGGTCGGCGCCGATGGCGGTGAGGAGTTCGCGGAGCAGCCGGTCGGCGACGGCGGAGAGCCGGTCGATCCAGCCGAGCGCGGCGGTGCGCAGCGCGGGCAGGGCGGCCGGCCACTGGTTGGGGCCCTGGAGCCACCAGTAGGGCTCCTCGCCGGGCGCGGGCGCGCGGGCGGGGCGTTCGGCGCCGATGTCGAGCTGGTCGCGCCAGTCGCGGCTGCCACCGGTGCGCTCGTCGCCGACCCGGGTGTAGCCGCGGAAGTGCGGCGAGTTCACATTGTCGAGGGCGAGGCGGTCGGCCTCGGGCAGGGCGAAGAACGCGCGCATGGCGCTTACCAGGGCGGCGGTCTCGGCCTCGGTGACGCCATGGCCGACGAGCTGGAAGAAGCCGACCTCATGGGCGGCCGCGTGCAGCCGGTCGTGCAGGGCGGCGCGCTCGACCGGGCCGCGATCGGCCGCGGCGAGGTCGATGACGGGCAGCCGGCGGTGGTCGGGGTGCGACGGCGGGTACGACGGGGTGGTGTACGACATGGTGGCATCCGCTGGGTGAGCAGGGCCCGGGGTCGCCGGTGGGTGTGGCGGAGGCCCGGGTGTCGCCGGGACGGCGGTGGGGAGAGGGGCGCGGCGCGGCCGGCGGTGGGGGCGGGCAGGGCCGCGCGGACCAACCGGTCAGGCGGAGCGGCGACAGCTCGTGCTCGTGACGCGGACGAAGTCCACGTGGCGACGGCGTACGAGCAGGATCATGGGCCCATAGTACCGCGCACCCTCACTCTCCCAGGTGACCTGGGTCACACACCCTCGATCCGCAGGGGCGGGGATCCCGCTGGCTGGGGGGGGCGGCGGACTCCGGCTGCGGGCCGCCGCCCCGGGGGGCGATCTAGTCGCCGTTGGCCGCGGCGGCGGCTGTGGCGCTGGGGCAGTGGTCCGTACGGATCGGTTCGGGCTGGTCGCGCAGCAGGTCCATCAGCCCGGCCCGGGCCCGGGCCACCCGGGACCGCACCGTGCCGATCGGGCAGCCGAGCGCGGCGGCGGCCTCCGCGTAGGGCAGGCCGAGCAGCTGGGTCAGCACGAAGGCCTCGCGGCGTTCGGCCGGGACGGCGGCCAGCAGCTCCGCCAGGGCGATGCCGTCCTCGAAGCCGGGGGTACGGGGCTGGCGCCGTTCGGCCTGGTGCTGCCAGTCGTCCCGGTCGCAGAGCCGGGGCCGGGCGGCGGCATGGCGGAAGCTGTCCACCACGGTGCGCCGGGCGATGGACAGCAGCCAGGTGCGCGCCGAGGAGCGGCCCTCGAAGCGGTGCAGGCTGCCGAGTGCCCGTAGGAAGGTCTCCTGGGTGAGGTCGTCGGCGGTCTGCGGATCGGCGCTCAGATAGGCCACATAGCGCCAGACATCGCGGTGCAGCAGCCGGACCAGGGACTCCACCGCCTCCGGGTCGCCCTGCCGGGCCGCCAGGGCGATCCGGGTGACCTCCTCGTCGGGGAGGGCGAGCGGGCGGGGGCGGCCCCGGGAGGGTGCGGGACGGGCGGACATAGAGGACGAAAGGGGTGACAGGAGGGCAGCGGTCATCGCGACGTGTCCTTCGGGGTGTCGGAACCGGCGCGCGGTGCGCGACCGGGATGCGGTACGGCCTGCCGGACGGCATGGCCGATGCCCGAGGCGCGGCGGGAAGGCGCGCGCGTCGGGGTGCCGGCTGTCAGCTGACAGCGGTTCCGAGCGGTGGTCCCCGGGTCTCCCGGGAGGCGGCGAGCAGCAGCCGGCGCAGCCGGGTGGTGGTACGTCGGCGGCGCGGGCGCGGTGAGGGGGTGGCGGGCAGCGGTACGAGGTGGAAGACCACCCGGAGCGGCGCCGAGAGCAGGCCCGCGACGGCGTGCACGGCGCGGAAGGCGACGCGTTCGCCGTAGGCCAGCCAGAGGCCGCAGAGCAGCGCGGCGAGCAGATGCGCGGAGAGCATGCCGAGCGGTGACATGGCGGCCATGTCATGGCCCGCCCCCGCGACCGTGGCGGCGGAGTCGGCGGCCATGTCGTGGGCGGTGGGCAGCGCCGCGGACATCGGGTCGGGGGAGGTAGAGGCGGCGGAGGAGGTCAGTTGGTGGGCCGGGTGCCCGGTGAGCGCGCCGCCGTGGTGGCCGAGGTGCGCCGATGTATGCGCCGGTACGGCCGGAGGCGCGGGCGGGCGGCAGAGGAGGTGGCCGGTCCAGTGGTCGAGCAGGGAGGCCCCGGCGGGCCGGGCCGTGGTCACCGCCTGGGTGAGGGTGAAGGCGGAGTGCAGTCCCGCCTGGGCGGCCACCGTCGCCGCCGTCACCACACCGGTCGGGCGCTCACGGCCGGTGCAGCCGTATGCCAGCGCCCCCAACACCGCGAAGGCGGCGGCCAGTCCGGGCCACGCGACCGGCGAGCCGGACATATGGATATGGCCGACCGCGGCGAGCAGCACACAGGTGGCCGCGAAGGTCGCGGCCCTCACTGCTCGGCTACATCGGCCTGGAGTCATGGCGGGGCTCATCCTTGCACTGATCGGCGCCTCCGACAGGGGCTGGTACGGAAATCGGCGCCCCGAACCGTCACTTCGTCAGCTGTGGCGTACACCACAACTCTGCCCGGGAACCGCGTGGTTGGCTGGTACGACCACTGGGGGCGGGCCGGTCGTCCGCGACCGTGAGGGCGAGGAGGGCGGGCATGGCGCGGCGGACGGACGGGAGCAAGGCCGAGGCGGGTGCCGGAGCGGATGGGGACGCGGCTTCGGCGGGCCGGACGACGAGCGGGGCGGGTGCCGGAGCGGGCCGGGACGGGGCTTCGGCGGGCGGGACGACGAGCGGGGCGGGTGCCGGAGCGGATGGGGACGCGGCTTCGGCGGGCGGCGGGCACACCGCGCTGACCGCGATGCTCACCGCGGCGATGGCCCTGTCCATGCTCCAGTTGTTCCTGCTCGGCGCCCTCGGGCCGCGGCTCACGGCGGACCTGGGCGTCTCACCGGTGCTGCTCGGGCTGACCACGACCTTCGGTTTCGGCACGGCCGCCCTGCTGTCACCGCTCGGCGGGCGGACGGTGGACCGGCTGGGCCCCCGCCGCACCCTGGTGGCGCTGGCCCTGGTGGCCTCCCTCGCGCTGGGCCTGATCGCCCTCGCCCCCTCGGCGGGGCTGCTGCTCGCCGCCGTGGCCCTGGGCGGCGTACCGCAGGCGCTGGCCAACCCGGCGACCAACAAGGCGATCGTCGCCGCGGTGCCGCCCGCCGCCCGGCCCGGGGTGACCGGCTGGAAGATGTCCGGCGTCCAGCTGGGCGCGTTCGCCGCGGGCCTCCCACTGGCGGGCCTGACCGCCGCGGCGGGCTGGCGGGCGGCGCTGTGGACCGCCTCCGTGCTGGCCCTGGGCACCGCGCTCTGGGCGGCCCGGCTGCTCCCACCGGACCCGCCGGCCGCTCCCCGGGGGCGGGTGGTGCTGGTCCCGCGCGGGCATGTGGCCTGGCTGGCGGGGTTCTCGCTCTTCCTGGGGGCGGGGATCGCCTCGGTGAACACCTATGTGTCGCTCTTCGGCGACCGGCGCCTCGGACTGGGGCCGACGGCCGCCGCCGCGCTGATCGCCGTCCTCGGTGTCACCGGGATCGCGGGCCGGGTCGGCTGGTCGAAGGCGGCCCGCCCGGGCCGGGCGGAGTGGCTGCCCGCGCTGCTGGCCGCGGGCTCGGTCGGCGCCGCGCTGCTGCTGCTCGCCTCGACCGGGGCACCGTGGCTGGTCTGGGTCGCGGTGCTGGTC
The DNA here is from genome assembly GCF_040644755.1 of Streptomyces sp. NPDC046887. Taxonomy (NCBI): domain Bacteria; kingdom Bacillati; phylum Actinomycetota; class Actinomycetes; order Kitasatosporales; family Streptomycetaceae; genus Streptomyces; species Streptomyces sp. NPDC046887. The sequence continues at coordinate 307,210 of NZ_JBEYXH010000003.1, read as the reverse complement.
TTCGGGATCTTCGCGGTCTCCGGGAACGCGGTCTCCATGGTGCTGGTCGTCCAGCGGGCGCCCGCCGGGCGGGCCGGGCAGGACTCCGCGCTGGTGGCGGCGGGCTTCTTCGCCGGGTTCGCGGTGGGGCCGCCGCTGTTCGGCCTGCTCGCGCAGAGCGGGCGGTGGCAGGGCGGCTGGCTGCTGGTGGCCGCCGAGTTCGTGCTGGCGGCCGCGGTGGCGGGGACCTGGGCGGTACGCGACCGGCGGGGAGGGGCGGCCCCTTCGGCGGGGGGTGCCGCATGAGGGCCGGCCCGGAGGCCGAGTGGGGCCGGGGAGCCCCATGAGTGCCGATTCTGATGCCCGGTGGGTTCGGGAGTCCCTGGGGCTGGTGCTGGAGCGGGTGGCCGTCACCCGGGAGGCGGTCGGGGACCGCTTCCCGCTGTACGCGGACCCGGTGGACGGGGGCTGGACGACGACCCGGCGCGGTTCCTGGACCGGGGGCTTCTGGGCGGGGCTGCTCTGGCTGCGAGCCCGGGCCACCGGGGACGCGGACGACCGGCGGGCGGCCGCCGGGTGCACCGACGCGCTGGCCGGATGGGTGGAGGCGGACACCGTCACCCGGGGGCTGATCCTCTGGTACGGGACGGGGCTCGACGAGCGGGCCTCGGCGGCCGCCCGGTTGCGCGAGCGCGCGGGCGGCGCCCTGCTCGCCGCCTTCGACCCCGGGCTCGGCCTGGTCCCCTGGGGCGCCGCCCTGGGCGGTGACCGGCTGCTCGCGCGCACCGACGGACTGCCGGGGACGGGAAGGCTGCTGGCCTGCGCGGGGGCGGCGGGGGCGAGGGCCGCCACCGCCCACCTGGACCGCCATCTGGAGCTGTGCCTGCCGGGAGACGCCATGGACCCGGTGCGCCCGGCTTGGCGGTCGCGGCCCGGCGGCTGGCAGCCGTGCGAGGAACCGCGGCCCGGATGGAGCCGGGGCGAGGCCTGGCTGCTGCTCGCCCTCGCCGACGCCCTGTCCGCCCCGGAGGAGGCCCCCGCCCGGGTGGCGTCGGCCGCGGGACGGCTCGCGGACCGGCTGCTCGCCGGGCCCCTGGTCCCCCCGGCCGACGCCGGGCGGGACGGCGGCCCACCGGACACCTCGGCCGCCGCGATCGGCGCCGTAGCCCTGCTGAAGCTGGCCCGGGCGCGGCCCGGGTCCCCACTGGCGGGCGCCGCGCGATACGAACGGCGGGCGGTCGACGTACTCCGACGGCTGACGGACCACCATCTGTCCCGGCCGGAGCACGGTCGCCAGGGCGGCGGGCGGCCGCCGGCCGGGATGCTGCTGGACGGCTGCTATGACGCCGACCGGGGCCTGGCCGTACGCCATGAGCTGGTGTGGGGCGACTTCTTCCTCGCCCTCGGGCTGGCCGCCCTCACCGGACTGGCCGATCCCAGCTCCGTATAGCCGTTCAGCTTCCTGCCGGCGCCCCCGGGCCGTAGGCGCGCAGTATCCGGCGGGCCACCGAGGTGATGTGCAGCTCGTCCGGGCCGTCCAGGACACGGGCGGCCCGGCCGGTGCGCTGGAGCGCGGGCAGGGCGGTGTCCGGGCCGAGCCCCTCGGCGCCGTACACCTGCACCGCCGCGTCCACCACCCGCTGGAGGGTCCGGGCGGCGGCGACCTTCGCCAGCCCGACCTCGGTACGGGCGTCCTCGCCCCGGTCGAGCAGGGCGACGGCCTCATGGACCAGCGGCCGGGTGGTGCGCAGCGCGAGCAGGGACTCGAAGACATGCTGCTGGACGAGCTGGTGGCCGCCCAGCGCGGCCCGGCCCCGCTCACCGCCCCCGGCGGCCCGGGCGCACATCAGGTCGAAGGCGCGTTGGGCCTGCCCCAGCCAGCGCAGGGCGCGCAGGGTGCGGCCGAGTTGGAGGCGCTCGGCGGCGACCGCCAGTCCCTGGCCGGGGGTGCCCAGGACATGGTCGGCCGGTACGTGGACGGCGTCGAAGGCCAGCTCCCCTTGCCCGGCCGCGCCCAGCACCGGCAGTTCGCGGACGAAGCGGAACCCGGGTGCGTCGGTGGGCACCAGCAGCAGGGTCAGCCCCTCGCGGTCGCCGTCGGCGCCGCCGGTGCGGGCCAGCACGGTGACCCCGTCGGCCTCGGCGGCCCCGGAGGCGAACCACTTGCGCCCGGTGACCTTCCAGCCACCGCCCGGCACCGGCTCGGCGCGGGTGCGCACCCGGGTGGGATCGGTGCCCGGGACGTCCGGCTCGGTCATCGCGTACGAGGCGGACAACTCACCGGCGACCAGGGGCCGCAACCAGCGGTCGCGTACGGCGGCGGTGGCGTGCCGGGCCAGCATCCCGGCGTCCAGCAGGGTGGCCGAGCCGAGCGCGGCCGGGCCGTGGTCGCTGGCGCCCTCCGCCTCGGCGACGGCGGCGTACCGGCGCAGGTCCAGCCCGCCGCCGCCCAGTTCGGCGGGGAGGGGCAGGGCCCAGAGCCCGGCGTCCCGCGCCTGCCGCCGTAGCGCGATCAGCGCCTCCCGGGCGGCCGGGCCCCCGGCGTCCAGCACCGGCTCACTGGGGATGACCCGATCCCGGACGAACTCCTGGACGCGCGACCGCAGTTTCCCGACCTCAGCTGCGGTATCGGCGGGCGGCGACTGGCCCATGGGCGCTCTCCGGTCTGCCGGGAACTCCCGGCCTCGGCTCTCCGACTGTCTCTTCCGTGGAACGGGTCGGGCCACCGCACCGGCTGGTTCCCGCCGTCGACAGGACCTCGGGCGCCGGCCACCGCCGCGCCGGGAGAGGAGAGGCATGGCGTCACCAGTCACCCCCCGGATACATACGGACCGAACTGCCTGCTGGACGGGGCGGCCGCTGGAGTCGTTCCGCTTCCGCCCGGCCGGGCCGGCGCCGATCGCCGAGGTGGTCGCAGAGCAGCTGCGCACCCTCGGCGCCGAGATCGTGGACGACGGGGAGGCGGCGGAGGGGGGTCAGGGTCTGCTCTCCGGCGGCGGCTTCGACCCGGTCGCCGTGCAGACCGCCTGGGCCGCGCCCGGGACCGGCCTGGTGGACGAGGCCACCGTGCAGGCCGCGACCGGGATCGTGGCGGTGCACGGACGCCGGGACGGCGCCCCGCGCGGGCTGGCGGCCGACTACACCGCCACCGCCACCGGACTGCTGACCGTGCAGGGGGTGCTGGCCGCACTGGTCGGCCAGGCGCGCGGCGGCTCGGTGCGCCGGGTCGCCACCCGGGCCGACCTCGCCGGGCTGCTCACCGTCTCCCAGTATCTCGCCGCCGCCGGCGCGGAGGAGGGCGAGGCGGCCGAGCTGGCTCCGGGCGGACCGCCGTTCACCTCCGCCGAGGGGACGGTGTTCGAGCTGGAGACGCTGGACGGGGCGGTGTGGGCGCGGTTCTGGCGGACGCTGGGCGCGCCCGAGGAGGCGGTACGGGCCGGGTGGCGGCCCTTCCAGTTCCGTTACGCCACCGCCTGCGCGCCCTTCCCCGCCGAGCTGCACGCCACCACCGCCCGGCACACCCTGGCGGCGGTGGTACAGGCGGCGGCGGAGGCGGGCGCCGATGTCTGCCGGCTGCGCACCCTGGCCGAGCGGGCCGCCGAGCACGACGGCCAACCGCCGCTGCGGCTGTCGCCGTTGGACGCCGGGCGGCTGCCCCGGCTCCGGGTGCCGTCGGGCGGAACCTTCGGCGGGGCGAGGGGTGACGTTCCCGGCAGTCCGCTGGCCGGGCTGACCGTGCTGGAGGCGGGCCGCCGTATCCAGGCCCCGCTCGCCGCCCATCTGCTGGGGCTGCTCGGCGCCGAGGTGATCCGGATCGAGCCGCCGGGCGGTGACCCGCTGCGCGGGATGCCGCCCACCTGCTCCGGGATCTCCGCCCGCTGGCTGGCGCTCAACCGGGGCAAGGCGGCCGTGGAGATCGACATCAAGTCGCCCGCGGACCGCGAGCGGCTGCGTGAACTGGCTGCCGGGGCCGATGTGTTCCTGCACAACTGGGCCCCCGGCACGGCCGCCCGGCTCGGTCTGGACTCCGGTGACCTGGCCGGGGCCAACCCGGCCCTGGTCTACGCGTACACCGGCGGCTGGGACGGCCGGATCGACGGCGCCCCGATGGGCACCGACTTCATGGTGCAGGCCCGCACCGGGGTCGGCGAGGCGGTCCGGCCCGAGGGGGAACCGCCCGCGCCCAGTCTGATGACGCTGCTGGATGTGCTGGGCGGACTGCTCGGCGCCCAGGCGGTGCTGGCGGGGCTGCTGCTGCGGGAACGTTACGGCAACGGGGTCGGCGTACGGGTGGACTCCTCGCTGCTCGGTGCGGCCGACCTGCTGACCGGGCCCGCGCTGCGCCGGGTGGCCCGAGGCGGGTCCCCGCGCCGCCCGGCGGGCTTCCGCGCCCCGCTCCGTACCGCCGACGGCTGGATCGCCCCGGCCGACGCCTCGGCGCCGGCGGCCCGCGCCCACGATCTGACCGGCCTCGCCACCGGCGACGCCCTCGCCCTGCTGGGCGCCCGTGGGCTGGCCGCGACCCGGGTCACCACCGACCTGGCCGAGCTGCCGGCCCCGTCCGGCGACGGCCCGCACGGCGCCGGCGCGGTCGGCCGGGACGCGCTGGGCGCCCCCGCCGTACCCGCCCCCTGGGCCTTCGGATGACCCCTGCCCCGTCCGCCTGAGAACGGCCCCGCTCACCTCACCTCACCTCACCTCTTGCGGAGCTCCCATGACCCTCGCCCTGCACGACCTCCTCCCCGCCGAGCTGCGCCGCTCCTGGATCACCGACGGCACCTGCCCCGACCTCGACCTGTACAGCCTCTACCGGGCCCGGCAGATCGCCGAGCTGCACCGCACCGCCGTGATCGACGCCAGGGGCGCGCTCTGCTACACCGCGCTGGACCGCCGGGCCCGATGTCTGGCCGCCGGCCTCAGAGTCCTGGGCATAGGCCCCGGGGACGTGGTCGGCGTCCAGCTCCCCAACGGCCGCGACGCCGTCGCCGCCGACCTGGCGCTCGCCGCGCTGGGGGCGGTCGCGCTGCCCTTCCCCGTCGGCCGGGGCGCGCTGGAGGCCGAGTGCCTGCTGCGGCGCGCCGAGGCGGTCGCCGTCATCGCCCCCGTAACCCACCGGGACACCCACCCCGCCGCCGAACTGACCGCACTGCGGCCCGCGTTGCCCGCGCTGCGGCACATCGTCGCCGCCGGGCGCGGGGACGCCCCCGAGGGCACTGTCCCGTTCTCCCGGCTCACCCGCACCGACGCCACCGGCTTCACCCCCGCCCGGCCCGACCCGGACGGCGCCGCCCGGATCCTGGTGTCCTCCGGCTCCGAGTCCGAGCCCAAGATGGTCGCCTACTCGCACAACGCGCTGGCCGGCGGGCGGGGCAACTTCCTCGCCTCGCTGCTGCCCGACGCCACCCCGCCGCGCTGCCTGTTCCTGGTCCCGCTCGCCTCCGCGTTCGGCTCCAACGGCACCGCCGTCACCCTGGCCCGGCACGGCGGCACCCTCGTGCTGCTGGACCACTTCACCCCCGAGGCGGCCCTCGCCGCGATCCGGGAGCACCGGCCCACCCATGTCCTGGGCGTCCCCACCATGATCCGGATGATGCTCGACCGGCTGGCCCGGGAGGAGGCGGACGCCGAGCCGCTGCCCGCGCCCACCGCGCTGGTCCTCGGCGGCGCGCCGCTCGACGAGACCACCGCCCGGGAGGCCGCCGAGGCGTTCGGCTGCGCGGTCGTGAACCTCTACGGCTCCGCCGACGGCGTCAACTGCCACACCGGGCTGGACCACCGCACCCCGCCCACCGCCCCGGACGGTGTGGTCGCCGGCCGCCCGGACCCCCGGGTCGCCGACATCCGCATCACCGACCCGGACACCCAGGAGGCGCTGCCGGACGGCCGGGTCGGGGAGATCACCGCACGCGGGCCGATGACCCCGCTCTGCTATGTCGGCGCCCCCGAACTGGATGCCCGCTACCGCACCCCGGACGGCTGGGTGCGCACCGGGGACCTCGGCTATCTGGACGGGGAGCGGGTGCTGCATGTGGTCGGCCGGCTCAAGGACGTCGTCATCCGGGGCGGCGCCAACATCAGCCCGGCCGAGGTCGAGCGTGAGCTGCGCACCCACCCGGCGGTGGGCGATGTGGTCTGCGTGGGCGTGCCCGATCCGCTGATGGGCGAGCGGCTGGCCGCCTGTGTGGTGCCCCGTGGCGGACAGACGCCGACCCTGGAGGCCCTGTCCGCGCATCTGGACGCGCGGGGGCTGGAGCGGCGCAGGCACCCCGAGCGGCTGCTCGTGGTGTCCGGCCTCCCGCTCACCCCGGCCGGCAAACCGGACCGGGCCGCCCTGCGCGCCCGGCTGACCGAGGCGGAGGCGCGCGGCGCCGCTGATACGGGTGATACGGGGACGGGTGCGGGTGCGGCCCCCGGGCCCGGGATCGGTGCCGGTGCCGGTGCCGGTGCCGGGTCCAGGCCTGGGACCGGGACCGGCCATGGCCCCGGGTCCCTCGCCGGGCCGCCGCTGGCACACGCCGGGTGACCCGGGCCGGTTGACCCGGGCCGGACAACCCGGTGGGCGTCGCCGGGCCAGCTGACCGACCCCGTATCCGTCGCCGGGCCGCCGCTCGCCCACGCCGGGTGACCCGAGCCGGTTGACCCGGGCGGGGTCACCCAGGCGGGGTGACCTGAGCCGGGTAACCCGAGCCGGGTGACCGGACCCGGACGGCCGCAGCCGGGTGACCCGGGCGGGGTCATCTGGTGGGCGCCGCCCACTCACCCGACTCCGCCGAGACCCCCATCCCTCCACCGACAGGAGACCCATGAACCGCAGGAACCTGCTCCGTGCCTCCACCGCGCTCGGCGCCGCCGGGGCGGTGGGCGCGGTCGCCCCCTCCCCCGCCGCCGCCTCCCCGGGGGCGCGTACCGGTCCGCTCCGGGTGCATGTCGTCCTCTTCGACGGGGTGGAGGAGCTGGACTTCGCCGCCCCGTACGAGGTGTTCTCGGCGGCCCGGTTCTTCAGCTCGCGCCCGGTCGAGGTGCGCTATGTCTCCGCGACCGGCCCCGGCCCGGTCCGGGCCTCGTACGGGACGAGGGTCGAGGTCGAGCACGGCTGGGCCCCGCGCGAGGCGGACGTCCTGGTGGTCCCCGGCGGGGGGTACGGGCGCCCGGACGGCCCCGGGGTGTGGGCCGAGCTCCGGCGGCGGACCCTGCCCGAGGCCCTGGCGAAGGCCGTCCGGCCGGGGCTCACCGTCAGCGCGCTCTGCACCGGGGTGATGCTGCTCTCCGCCGCCGGCCTCACCCGCGGCCGCCCCTGCACCACCCACCACCAGGCCCGGCCCGACCTGGAGAAGCAAGGGGGTGTGCTGAAGAACGCCCGGGTGGTGGACGACGGGGACCTGGTCACCGCCGGCGGGATCACCTCCGGGCTGGAGCTGGCGCTCTGGCTGGTGCGCCGGGAGCTGGGCGCCGAGACGGCCACCGGGATCGAGACCATGCTGGAGTACGAGGCCCGCGGCACGGTCTGGGTGCCGGACCGGCAGCGGCGCTGAGCCGTACGGGGAGAGGGGTACGGGCCCCCGTACCCCTCTCCCCGTACCCTCAGGAAGCGCCCATGGCCTTCCTCAGCGCCCCCGCCGCGTCGCGGTAGACCGGCAGCAGATCCAGGTCGTCACCCGGGTAGTTGGCGATCGCCACCTGCTCGGCGCCGGAGCCCGGCAGCACCGGGCCGGTCGACATATGGGCGTTCTCCAGCACCAGGGCCGGCTTCTTGGCGGACAGCTCGCCGAGCTGCGCCGGGGTGACCGGCTCGGGCCCATAGGTGCCCACCACCTCGGCGCCCGCCAGCTTGGCCGCCCAGGTGGTGAACACCTGGCTGACCACGTTGGGGCTGGTCCCACCCGGCCAGGCGGTCTTCAGCTCCTTGCCCAGCGCGGCGTACTCGGTGTCGAAGCCCTTGTTCCAGGCCGTCGCCGCCGCCCCGGTGCCGAACTTCTCGCCCAGCCGGGTGACCTCCGCCTTCACCTTGGCGGGGTCGTTGTCGAGTGCCACCTCGACCAGTTCGGCCTTCGACCCGGCGGCCTCCTTGATCTTCTCCGCGTACGGCTCGAAGGGCGCGTAGAGCACGAAGTCCGCGGCGGCGACGGCGGCCAGGTCGGAGGGCTTGGGATCGTAGTCGGGGGCGTGGTGCACCGACTGGGGCACGATGACCTCGATGTCCTTCGCCCCGGCCGCCTTGGCGAAGGCGCCCTCCCAGGTGGTGGTCACCACGACCCTGGGCCCGTCCTTCCCCGTCCCCTTCCCCTTCGCCTTGGCGGCCGGCTCGTCGTTCGCGCAGCCGCTGACGAGGGCCGCGGCGGCGCTCAGTGCGAGGACGGCAGGGAGGGTGCGGCGGGTGGGGATGCGGACGCGGATGCGCGCCATGAGCGGTCTCTCCGTTCGGGTATGCAGTGCACCGCGAGGACGACGGCCCCCGCGGTCAGGACGAGGACCGGGCCGGGCGGCCAGTCCAGCCAGAGGGCCATGAGGAACCCCGTCAGATTGACGGCGACGCCGATGGTCACCGCCCATACGGTGATCGAGGTGAGCGACGAGCCCAGCCGCCGGGCCGCCAGGGCGGGCAGCAGCGTCAGGGCGTCGACCAGCAGCGCGCCGGTGAGTTTGATCGCCCCGGCGACGGACACCGCCACCAGGACCAGCAGCAGCAGCGTCAGCGCCCGTACCGGCACCCCCGAGCACTGGGCCAGCTCCCGGTCGTGCAGCAGCAGCCCGAGGTCCCGGCGCCGCCACCAGAAGAGGGCGGGCACCACGGCCGCGAGCACCCCGAGGACCACCAGGTCGGCGGTGCCGACGGAGAGGATGGAGCCCCAGAGCAGGGCGAAGGCGCCCGAGGCGTTGACCCCGGAGACGGCGAGGACCAGCAGCGCGGCCGCGATCGCCAGGCTCATCAGCAGCCCCATCGCGCCGGACAGCCCGCTCGGGGTGCGGGCCAGCGGGGCGACCGCACCACCGGCCAGCGCGCAGGCCACCAGGGCGCAGACCATCGGGTCCAGCCCCGTCCACAGCCCGACCGCGACACCCAGCAGCGCGACATGCATCATCGCGAACCGCACCGGCATGATGTCCAGCCCGACGATGACCACACCGATCACCGGCAGCCCGACGGCCGCCAGCAGCAGCGCGACCCCGGCCCGCTGCACCGGCACCAGCTCCAGCAGCGCCCCCACATCCGCCGCCGTCACCATGACCGCGCTCACCGGACCTCCCGCAGCCGTCCGGCGGCCATCTCCAGCACCCGGTCGCACCGTTCGGCGAGCGCCCGGTCATGGGTGACGATCAGCAGGGTCACCGGCAGCTCCACCAGCACCTGGGCGGCGTCCTCCTGCCCGGCGAAGTCCAGTGCGGCGGTGGGCTCGTCGGCCAGCAGCACCTGGGCGCCGGCCGCCACACAGCCAAGCGCCCGGGCCAGGTACATCCGCTGCAACTGGCCCCCGGACAGGGTGTCCAGCGGCCGGTCCAGCACCTCCGCCACACCCAGCCGCCCGGCGGCCTCCACCGCCTCCCGTACCGCCGCTCCCCGCTCCGACCCGTCCAACCGGTCCCCGCTCTCCAGCAGTTCACGGCCGAGCAGCGGAAACCTCCCGGTCGCGGGCTTCTGCGGGATCCAGGCGCAGGCCCGCCGCCGCCAGGCCCACTCGGCGGAGGAGCCCGCCTCCCGGCCGCCGACCCGGATGGTGCCGCCGGAGTGCCGGTGCAGCCCGAGGACGGCCCGGAGCAGCGTCGACTTGCCCGAGCCGTTGGTGCCGGTCAGCGCGACCCGCTCACCGGCGGCGATCTCCAGGTCCACGCCGTCCACGGCCCGTACCCGCCCATGCCGGCAGACCACCTGCCGCAGCCCCACGTCCAGCCCGCCCATCCCGTCCCATCCCCGGCCCTACCGCGCGGTCACCCGCCCGGCGGCGCGAGAACCGGCCCGGCGGCGGCGGAGGCACCCGCCCCTCCACGCGCCAGTAGTCGGACGGACGGGGGCGGTGGTTCCCACCGGTTCCGGAGCCTGCCGGAGACCGCGGAGTCCCATGGCCACCGGAGCCGGACCGTTCACCCGGTCGCCGGTACCGGGCGCTGGGCGGGGCCGGCGTAGCTGGCGAGCGGGCGGATCAGGGCGTTGTGGGCCAGCTGCTCGGTGATGTGGGCGGTCCAGCCGGTGACCCGGCTCATCACGAACAGCGGGGTGAAGACCGGGATGTCGAAGCCCATCAGGTGGTACGCGAGCCCGGCCGGGTAGTCCAGGTTGGGGTGGATGCCCTTGCGGGTCTCCATCGCCTCCCGCAACGCGGTGTGCAGAGCGGCGAGTCGGTGGGCGTCCGGGTGGTCGGAGCGGGCGACCAGCCGGTCCAGGGCCTGCTGCATGATCGGGACGCGGGAGTCGCCGCGCTTGTAGACCCGGTGGCCGAAGCCCATGATCTTGCGCCGGTCGGCCAGGGCCCGGTCCAGCCACTCCCCGGCGCGGGCCGGGTCGCCGATCTCCTGGAGCATGTGCATCACGGCCTCGTTGGCGCCGCCGTGCAGCGGGCCCTTCAGCGCGCCGATCGCGGCGGTGACCGCGCTGTGCAGGTCGGAGAGGGTGGAGGTGACCACCCGGGCGGTGAACGTCGAGGCGTTGAAGCTGTGTTCGGCGTAGAGGATCAGCGAGATCTCGAAGCAGCGGACCACGTCCGGGTCGGGCACGGTGCCGAAGCACATATGGAAGAAGTTCTCCGCGTAGCCCAGGGACGGGTCCGGCGGTACGGGGGCCAGGCCCCGGCGGCGGCGCTGGTCGGCGGCGACCACGGTGGGCAGCCGGGCCAGCAGGGTCAGCGACTTGGTGAGGTTGGCGGCGGGGCTGCCGTCCTCCTCGGCCGGGTCCTCGGCGCCGAACAGGCTGACGGCGGTGCGCAGCACGTCCATCGGGTGGCAGGTCTCGGGGAGCCGGGCGAGCAGTTCGGCGGTGGTGCGGTCCAGCGGGCGCAGGGCGCGCTCGGCCGCGCGGAACTCGCCGAGCCGGGCGGGGTCCGGGAGTTCCCCGTACCAGAGGAGGTACGCCACCTCCTCGAAGGAGCGGTGCGCGGCCAGATCCTGGACCGGGTAGCCGCGGTAGGTGAGGGAGTTGGTGTCCTCGATGACGGTGGAGATGGCGGTGGTGTCGACGACGACACCGGCGAGTCCGCGGTGGATCCCGGGGGCGGGGGCGGTCATGATTCCTGCCTTCGGTGGGTCGGGTGCCGTGGTCAGGTGCCGGGCGGAAGGGTGAAGTCGGAGACGGACGAGTCGAAGGCCGCGTACTCCTCGTAGCCCAGGACCTCGTAGAGCCGGGAGCGGGTCTGCATCCGCGGCAGCAGGGACTCCTGGGTGCCCTCGGTGGCGATCGTGCGCAGGCCGTCCTCGACGGCGCCCATGGCGAGGCGGAAGAGGGTGACCGGGTAGAGGGCGATGTCGTAGCCCAGGTCCTCCAGGGTGCGGGCGTCCAGCAGCGGACCCTTGCCGAACTCGGTCATATTGGCGAGCAGCGGTACGTCCACCGCCGCCCGGAACGCCGCGAACTCGGCCTCGTCGGCGAGGGCTTCGGGGAAGACCGCGTCGGCCCCGGCGTCCACGTAGGCCTTGGCCCGGTCGATGGCGGCGGGCAGGCCCTCCACCGCGCGGGCGTCGGTACGGGCCATCAGCAGGAAGTCCGGGTCGCGGCGGGCGTCCACGGCGGCCCGGATCCGCCGTCCCATCTCCTCCCGGGACACGACCGACTTGCCGTCCAGATGGCCGCAGCGCTTGGGGTTGACCTGGTCCTCCAGATGCAGCCCGGCGAGCCCGGCGTCCTCCATCAGCTGCACCGTGCGGGCGGCGTTCATCGGCTCGCCGAAGCCGGTGTCGGCGTCGATCAGCACCGGCAGGTCGGTGGCCCGGGTGGTCTGCTGGGCGCGGGCGGCGATCTCGGTGGAGGTGGTCAGCCCGATGTCGGGCAGCCCCAGGTCGGCGGCGAGGACGGCGCCGGAGAGGTAGGCGGCCTCGAACCCGGCCTGCTGGATGAGCCGGGCGGAGTACGGGTTGACCGCGCCCGGCATCACCAGCAGCCGCCCCGAGCCCAGCCGCTCCCGGAAGGCCCGCCGCCGCTCGGCGGGGGTGGTGCGGGTGTGCAGCATCAGCGTGGGCCCTTCGAAGGCGTGGTGAGGGTGCGGGACATCGAGTGGTCGCGCGGCATCAGAACAGGCCCTTCGGCAGGTCCGCGTCGTATCGGGCGATCGCCTCGGCGGTCTCCGGGCCGACGGCCGGGAAGAGCCCGTCCAGCTCGGCGGGGCCCAGCGCGGCCAGTCGCGCCGCGGTGTCCAGGAACCGGTCCTGATCCCCGGCGGCGACGACGCCCTCGGCCAGGGTGCGGAACTTCCGCTCGTAGGCCGGGCGGTCGAAGGGGCGGGCGCCTGCCGGGTGGGCGTCGGCGAGGGCCAGCTCGTCCTCCACCACCGAGCCGTCGTCCAGGGTGATCACGGCCCGCCCGCCGAAGGCCCGGCGCTCCGGGTCGGGGTCGTGGTAGCGGCGGGTCCACTCCGGGTCCTCGACGGTGCTGATCTTCCGCCAGAGCGCGACGGTCTCCGGGCGGCCGGCCCGCTCCGGGGCGTAGGACCGCTCGTGGTGCCAACCCCCGTCCTCCAGGGCCACGGCCAGGATGTACGGCACCGAGTGGTCCAGGGTCTCCCGGCTGGCGCCCGGATCGTACTTCTGCGGGTCGTTCGCGCCCGAGCCGATGACCTGGTGGGTGTGGTGGCTGGTGTGCAGCACGATGGAGCGCACCCTCTCCAGTGGCCCCGTCTTCTCCCGCAGCCGCCGGGCGAGGTCGATGACCGCCTGGGCCTGGTACTCGGCGGAGTGCTCCTTGGTGTACGTGTCCAGGATGGCGCGCCGCGCCTCGCCGGGCGCGGGCAGCCGGACGGTGTACGCGGCGTCCGGGCCGTCCAGCATCCAGGCGAGGAAGCCGTCCTCACCCTCGTAGACCGGCGAGGGCGAGGACTCCCCGCGCATCGCCCGGTCCACCGCCTCGATCGCCGCCTTCCCGGCGAACGCCGGGGCGTACGCCTTCCAGCTGGAGATCTCGCCCTTGCGGGACTGCCGGGTGGCGGTGGTGGTGTGCACGGCCTGCTGCACCGCCTGGTACACCGTCCCGGTCTCCAGCCCCAGCAGCGCCCCCAGCCCGCAGGCGGTGGCCGCGCTCAGGTGGGCGACATGGTCGATGCGATGCCGGTGCAGGCAGATGCCGCGCACCAGCGCCACATGGACCTCGTACGCGGCGATGATCCCGCGCAGCAGCTCGGCGCCGGTGCGTCCGGTGTGCTGGGCGACCGCCAGCAGCGGCGGGATGTTGTCCCCCGGGTGCGAGTAGTCCGCCGCCAGGTACGTGTCATGGAAATCCAGCTCGCGTACGGCGGTGCCGTTGGCCCAGGCCGCCCACTCCGGCGACACCCGCGCCCCGCTCCCGAACACCGAGGCCCCGGGCGCGCCGCTCGCGTGCGCGGTGGCCTGGGCGCGGGCGACCGCGACGGGGCGGCGCAGCAGCGAGGCGACGGCGACCGAGGCGTTGTCGACCACCCGGTTGGCGGCCATCGCCGCCGCCTCGGGGTCCAGACCGGCGGCCTCCTGGGTGCCGGTGGCGACGGCGGCCAGCTTCCAGGCCAGCTGCTCCTCCCGGGGCAGCCGGTCGGCACTGGGATGGACGCGTACCTGGTGGTCGATCACGTGGTCTCCTCCGGCGGGCTCCGACGGGGCTGTCTCCCCCGACCCTTCCCCCCACCCACCCCCGCCGCCACCCCTCCACCCTGCGGAATCCGTCCATCCCCACGCTGCGAAACAGCCATTCCTGCGAAATCGGCGAATGCTACTTTCGCACCATGGGACGTCCCCCCACCCGCAAGGTCTACGCCCACGCCAAGCTGCGCAGGCTGCGCCGCGAGCGCGGGCTGAACCAGGTGGAGCTGGCCCGGGAGCTGGCCATCTCCACCAGCTATCTGAACCAGATCGAGCACAACCAGCGCCCGCTGACCGCCTCCGTACTCCTCCGGATCGCCGAGGTCTTCGGCGTCGACCCGGAGTTCTTCTCCGAGGCCGGCGAGGAGCGCCTCGCCACCGGGCTGCGGGCCGTCCTCGCCGACGAGGCCTGCGGAATCGCGGTGCCCGCCGAGGAGATCGGCGACCTGGTGCGCGACCACCCCGAGATGGCGCGGGCCCTGGTGGCGCTGCACCACCGCTACCGGGACGCCGCCGAGCGGGTCGCCGCCCTCGCCCCGGCCGCCGACAGCGCCCTCCTCCCCCCGGCCGAACCACACGACGAGGTACGGGACTTCTTCTACGCGCACCACAACCACTTCGGCCCGCTGGACGAGCTGGCCGAGCACACCGCGGCGGCACTCGGCCCCGGCACCGCCGGACGCACCGCGCACGCCCTGGCCGCCCGGCTCACCGACCGGCACGGCGTACGCATCCTCCACTCCACCGACCCACCCCAACCACCGCGAGAACGCCCCGCCGACGCCCGCCGCTTCGACGCCGACCGCGGGCTGCTCTTCCTCTCCCCCTGGCTGACCGACGGCCAGCGGGCCTTCCAACTCGCCACCCAGCTCGCCTTCCTGGAGCACGGCCCGCTGCTCGACCACCTCGTCGGCGACGCCCCCGAGCTGACCTCGCCGGAGTCCGCGGCGCTGGCCCGGATCGGGCTGGCCGACTACTTCGCGGGCGCGCTGCTCATGCCGTACACCGCCTTCCACGCCGCCGCGGAGGAGGTCCGCTACGACACCGAGCTGCTGTCCGCCCGGTTCGGCGTGGGCTTCGAGACGGTCTGCCACCGGCTCAGCACCCTCCAGCGCACCGGCCGGCGCGGGGTGCCCTTCTCCTTCCTCCGCGTGGACCGGGCCGGGAACATCTCCAAACGGCAGTCCGCGACCGACTTCCACTTCTCCCGGCTCGGCGGCACCTGCCCGCTGTGGACGGTGTACGAGGCGTTCTCCGCGCCCGGCCGGATCGTGACCCAGGTCGCCGAGATGCCCGACGGCAAGCGCTACTTCTGGGTGGCCCGCACCGTCACCCGCGGCGCCCACGGCCACCGCGCCCCCCGCGCCGAGTTCGCCGTCACCCTCGGCTGCGAACTCCGTCACGCCCACCGGTTGGTGTACGCCGAGGGCGTCGCCCTGGACGACCCGCGGGCGGCCACCCCGATCGGCCTGGGCTGCCGCAGCTGCGAACGCCGCGACTGCCCCCAACGCGCCCGCCCCCCAGCCGGCGGCCGCCTCGCCGTCGACCCCGACCGCCGGACCCAGGTCCCGTACCCGGTGGTGACGGAGGGCTGAGGCCCCCCTCATAGCCAGAGGGTCTGCCTGTCAGTCCAGGAGCCGAGCGGCGGCCTTCTCCAGCAGGGCCGCGTTCGCGGCCGTGTCGTGGCCCAGGGCGAGTGCCTGGTACGGCAGACCCGCGAGCTCGTCGCCCAGGCCCGGGGCGGCACCGGTCATGGGCAGTAGACCGAAGACGTCGGGGTAGCGGTCCTCCGTACCGGCGGTGAAGAAGTCCGCCTCGCCGGGGCGACGGGGCACGTCGATGAGCCCCGGTTCACCGCCGGGGGCGATCCGAGGGAACAACAGCCCGGCAGCGGTGCCTTCGGTCGCGAGCGTCATACCGAGCCATGTGTCGAGCTGGTCGGGGAAGAACTGGGGCTTCATCTCCTTGCCACCGGCCTTCCGCAACGGCTCACGGCGGCCCGCCAACAAGGCTTCGGTGACCCGCGCGTCCTGGGTAGGGTGCATCAACCCACCCGCCCGCAGACGGTCGGCGACGGACTCGAACAGGCCCAGAGCATCGAGGAGGCCGAAGCCCAACGCGGCGGCCGACGGCCACGGCAGGACTCGCACCCGTCCGTTCTCGACACGGACGAAGACGCGGTCGTTGGCGAGAACTCGCCATCCGGCGCGGGCCAACAGGACCGCTGTGGTGGTCTTGCCCGCGCCCTTGCCGCCAAGGGTCAGCAGCGTCGCCCCGTCGGCCCGGGTGACGGCGGAGGCGTGGAGGATGTGCCACCCCTCGACCAGGAGCATCCCGCGTACGAGCTCCCGGGCCAGACGGGCGGCGGCGGTCGCCACGGAGGTCTCGGCGTTGCCGACGATGCGCAGGCGGCGAGCGGCCGGCTCCCACCGGTAGGCGAGCCGGTCAGCGGGCTGTACGGCCGTCACCGCGCTGCCGCCCTCGTCGCGTGCGTACCGCATCGGGAGGCCGGCGTAGTCGACCTCGTCCGGCTCGCGTCCGGTGACGGCCTGTGCCAGCTCGTCGTACCCGCCCGGGTCGACGTCGGCTGACACCACCGGGCCGGTGACCGGCGGCTCGGCCGGAGCCGCCTTCCACCATGGGCCGAAGTAGCGCGCGGCCCAGTCGGTCACACCGACCGAGTGACTGATGACGGTGACGGACTGGCCGTCGGCGGTGGTGATGCGGGTGGCGGTGCGGTCGGTCATGAGGGTGGGGTCTCCTTGAGGACGGCGATCTGGGCGTATGCGGTACGGAGCTTGGCGGCGGCGGCCTGGAGTTGCAGGGCCTCGTCGGGGCTGAGCTGGGGAAGACGTACGGTCGCCGTGCCAGCGGTGAACAGCAGCGGCATTCCGTACCAGTCGCCCCGCCACGGGGACGACAGTTCGACCACCCCGTCCGTCAGGCCGAGCGCGTGGGCGAGAGCGGTGACGGCGGCCCCGGCCGGCCCGGAGCGGGTCCGGCCGATGCCTTCGACGATGCGGCGAGGCCGGTGCCGCAGCTCGTCGCGGACCTGCCGCAGCGGCACGGAGACGGGGCGGCCGTGGACGGTGGTGGAGGACGCGCAGATCACGGCGTTGTCGCCGTGCTCCCCGATGACGTGACCAGCCACGGCTCTGGCGGGAACGTCCAGGAGGCGAGCGAGGGTGAGCCGGTAGCGAACGGTGTCGGTGCTGGAGCCGACGCCGAGGACTGTGCCGCAGCCGGACACCTCGGCGAATAGGCGGGTCATGACATCGACTGGGTTTGTCACCACGATCACGACACCCTGGTAGCCGACGAACTGACGAGCCAGGGCGGCGATCACCGGCGCGTTGGCGGCGAGGCCGGTCATACGCGTGTCGCTCGTGGCCGTGTTGGTGAACACCGCGCGGGGGCACACCACGAGCGCGTCGCAGCCGCCCATGCCGGCCGGGGCAGCTTGGACTGCCCGGACGGGGGAGCTGGTGACCTGTCCCATGTCCTCCAGATCGGTCACCAGGGCGGCAGCTGTGTGACCACGGCCGGAGGCGACCACGATCGTGTCGCACCAACCGGAGGACACCAGCAGCGTGCCGACGGTTTGCCCGACCGCTCCGGCTCCGATCAACCCGACGGCAGTCACGAGGCAGCCGCCTTCGCCGCGTTGTCCAAGCACAGCCGCCACACGCTGCGGGCGTCCCTGACGGAGAGGAGAGCGGCCGTCGAACGGTCGAGCATGTCGCACACCACCTTCGCCCTCGCCGTCACGGCGGCCGCGTGCCCTCCGAGAGGCAGGCCGGGTGGAGCCGACAGATAGGTCGACAGGATGTTCGTGGTGTCCATCAGCCACAGGACGGTGAGCTGACGCAGCCAGGCGTCCCGTCCAGCCCGGTCGGTGCGTGCGGTCATGGATGCCGCGAACGCCGCGATACCCCCGAGGATCGCCCGGACGTCCTTGGAGCCGTCCGGTGGGCGGGCGACCAGGCTCAGCACCGTGCGGGAGACGAGTTTGGCGGCGTCCCCGGCCGGTCGGCCCCGCATCAAGCCCGGGTCGAGGAACACCGGACGCCCCTCCGCCCCGTCGGGAAAAACCACGTGTTCGGGCTTCAGGTCACCAAAGACCACCGCCCGGCCCGGCGGGGCGGGGGCACGCTGGGCTCGCCGCAGCCTCATGACCACGGCCGCCAGCACTTCGGCGTGCTCGCTCTCCCAGAGATACTCCGTGCGCGATCGGCTGCTGAACTTCCGAAGGAATGTCACCGTGATCGACCTCTCCCGGATCTCACTCCTCTCCACCCGAGCCGCCACTCCCCGGCGGCTGAGCCCGGCCGCGACTTCGCCGGTCACCAGCTCCAGCAACTCGGCGGTGCGGCCCGGCGCCTTGCTGATCAAGTCAGCCAGGGTCGGCCCATGGGCAGGCACGGTGAACAGCACCCCGCGCCCGTATCCAACGACCTGCGGGACGTGGAGGTCCGCCGGACCGGCCAAGGCCGCGAGTTGTGCGGCCTCCCGCTCCAGCAGGGAATGGGGCGAGGCAACATAGACGGCTTGCGCGTCCTGCACTGCCTTCCAGTCACCGCAGGCCCCTCGCAGCAATGACACCAGCGAGACACCCAGGACCGACAGCTTCGCGTACAGCGGCCGGCCGGCCACGTCGAGCTGCTGGACGTAACTCGTCACGCTCGGTGTCACCAGCCCCATGGTCAACTCGGCGCCCGGCCACAGCCCGTAGGCGGCCTGCTCGACCTGATCCCGCGCGTAGGCGAACACCGCCTTCGGCGTTGGCGGCATCACGCCGGCCACCTGCCGGGCACTTCGGCATCCAGGACGCGTAAGCGCATGGCTCTCCTCCTCCGAGGACGTACGGATGGCTGCCGTCAAGGGCTTGCGGCTCGCGGCTCGCGGCTTGAACGAAACCCCCAGCCCCGGCGGTGTTCACCCATTCAACGGCCAGGGCACATAAGAGGAGAGGGGCCGGAGAAGGGTCCATTTTCCTGGCGAGGTGCCGGGTCGGGGGGCCAGAATGGAATCCACACCCCTTCGTCGGAGGGGAGGGACCAGGATGGGACTCTCACCAACTCCGATGAGGGAGACGGCCCATGATGTGCCCGGATGGGATCGGCGCCTTACTCCGACAGATCCGGCAGGAAACTGGCCGGACCCGTGAAGACCAGGCTCGGCAGATAGAGGCCGCGCAGGGCGGCCGGTGGTTCGACCCGGAGAACCTGAAACGCTGGGAGACAGAACGACGCCTCCCCACCCGGGGCTCATACGCGACGATCGCCGATGCCTACGGGCTCACGGTCGAGGACGTACGCCAGGCTGTGGTCGCCTCGCGGCAGTACCGGCGTAGCCAGGGAGAGGAGAACGAAGACGTGAACCGGCGGCGTTTCATGGAAGTGGCGGCGGCAGCGGCTGGGATCTCCGCGCTGCCCGGCATCGCGCAGGCCCGAGAGGGCATCGATGGCGGCCTGAGGGGAGCAGGCGGCGGGGACCTGGCCTACCTGGAATCAGCGTTCGAACGTCACCGGGGTGGCTACCGCGGCCGGTCGCCCGATGCCGTCCTCGCCGAGATGCACGGCGACCTGGACCTGCTCTGCCAGGTCCTCAACCGGCCCCATCCCGCCAAGGACCGGGCGGACCTGGCCCGCACCACGGCCGGGATCTCCGGGCTGGTGGCGATCGTCCAGCACGACCGCGGCGATCAGCGCGATGCCTTTCGCTGGTTCACCACCGCCGAGAGGGCCGCCCGGGAGTCCGGTGACCGGCACATGGCCGCCTGGGTCCTGGCCCGGCACGCGATGGTGCCGCTGAACTACGGCGCGCCCGAGGTCGCCGCCCGGATCGCCGCGAAGGCGCGTCACGAGGCCGGTGACACCCCCACGGCGGCCGCCGCACTCGCGGCCGCGGTGACCGCCCGTGCCCTCGCCGCGATCGGCGACACCGGCGGCGCGACCGGCGCGGTCCGCGACACCAGAAACCTCGCCGACCGTCTCGACGGGGGGCAGGCCGCCGACACGTGGTTCGGCTACCCCGGCCAGAAGCACTTCGTTCACCTGTCGCAGGCGCACATGCTGCTGGGTGACACGGCAGCCGCCTATGCCGCCCAGGACGACGCGCTCACCCTCACCGACTCGCCGTCGGTGATGACCCGGGCCCTGCTGGCGATGGACACCGCCGCATGCCTGCGGACGGACGGCGACCCGACGGCGGCGGCCGAGATGGCGGCCGGGGTGTTCGACCGGCTCCCCGCCGGCTACCGCGAAGGACTCATCCGGTTTCGGGCCGAGGCCCTGCACCGACGCCTCGACGGCAGGGCCCGGGCCCATCTCGGTGATGCGCTCGCGTGAGACAGAGAACCGTCAGCCGGCGGCCGCCTCGCCGTCGACCCGGACCGCCGCACCCCGGTGCCGTACCCCTTGGTGACGGAGGGGTGAGGCCCCCTTCACCGCGGACGTCTCGCAGGTGTCGCCGAGGTCCACGACCGGCTCTTCGGCCTGATGACGGCAGCGCAGGACAGAAGGAGACGAACACCGGTGGCACCCAGCTCCCGCGACCGGGCCAAGCAAGCCGTGCGCACCCAGGTCTGGGACGCCCTGACCGTCGCGGACGCCGTCCACGACGCTTCCGTCCACGGCCGCATCCCGAACTTCAAGGGCGCCGAGGAAGCGGCGGCCCGGTTGGCTAAGCTCCCGGCCTGGCAGCGGGCGAGCATCGTCAAGGCCGTCCCGGACA
Source organism: Streptomyces sp. NPDC046887 (assembly GCF_040644755.1). Taxonomy (NCBI): domain Bacteria; kingdom Bacillati; phylum Actinomycetota; class Actinomycetes; order Kitasatosporales; family Streptomycetaceae; genus Streptomyces; species Streptomyces sp. NPDC046887. Next base: position 286,750 of record NZ_JBEYXH010000003.1, on the reverse strand, counting down.
AGGCCCAGCTCCCGGTCCGCGCACGGGCCTTGGAGGAGGGCAAGACCGTCTACATGGCGGTCCCGAAGCTGGCCACCATCAAGCCCTTCTACCTCCTCGATCCCGCCGCCCTGACCGTCCCACCCGCCGAGGCCGCGTCCAGCCGCACCGCCGCCACGATCGCCCCCACCGTCGAGGTCGACGCCCTGCGCCCGCTGGACCTGATCGTCCTCGGCAGTGTCGCCGTCAACCGCGACGGCGCCCGCGTCGGCAAGGGCGCCGGATACTCCGACATCGAGTTCGCCCTCCTCACCGAGGCCGGCCTGGTGGGCCCGGACACCGTCATCGTCACCACGGTCCACGACCTCCAGGTGACGGACACCCCGATCCCCACCATTGCGCACGACGTCGGCGTCGACCTGATCGTGACCCCGGACGAGACCATCGTCTGCCCGAACCCGCACCGGCCAGCCGGCCTCCACTGGTCCGATCTTCCGGCGGACAAAATCGCCGCGATCCCGGCTCTCAGGGCACGGCGGGCCGATGACTCCTGGAGGGGATGAGTCGATTCATTCGTACGCGTTCGCGGCCGTGTCGTGGCCCAGGGCGAGGGCGCGCCGGGTCGCACTCGCATGCCCATGGTGAGCGGTGGTCGGGCGGGGGCGCGGGCGGTCAGTTGGCGGCCCTGGGTGCGCCGAGGTGGGAGCGGTGCCGGTCCACGATTCCCTCGACGATTTTCATCAGGCGGTCTCCCGTCTGGTCGATGCTTCCGTTCTGTGTGCTGACCTGGGCCCCTTCCAGTACGAAGGTGATCTCGGCCGCGGCCTGTCCGGGGTCGGGCATCTGGGCTTCGGTGCACATGCCGATCAGCCTGCGGGTCTGGTGGGCCTTGTGGTCCTCGATCACCTGCCGTGCCGGATGAAGGCGGTCGGGAAGCTCGGCGAGGGAGTTGATGAACGGGCAGCCCCGGTATGAGATCGCCGGCAGCCCCTCGGCGATGAAGCGGGCCAGGCCCAGAATCTGCTCCTCGGGCCGGTCGGGATATGCGGTTTCCACCCGGTCGAAGGCCGCCTGATAGTCCGCGGCGACGATCCGCAGCCACTCCGCGACCAGTGCGTCCTTGGTCTCGAAGTGCCGGTAGATCGCCATTTTGGTGGTCTCGGCCTTCTCGGCGATCGCCTGGACCCCCACCTGCCGGATCCCTTCTCTCTGGAAGAGCTCTTCGGCGGCGTCGAGAATGCGCTCACGAGGCGGCAGCTTCGCCACTCTGCTCGGCCTGCTGACGGTCGATGCCATGACTACTCCGTCACTCCGGGTTGATCGTGCGGTTCACGCCCTTTTACGGTACCAGTCAGACCCATGCGATACCGTAGGGTATCGTGCGGTACTCAACGGTATTGTTCCTGGTGGGGAGTGACAGTGAGAGTTTCCGAGTACGTGAGCTTCGACGCGGTCGGGCTGGCGGAGCTGGTGGCCGAGGGCGAGGTACTCCCTGCCGAGCTGGAGGCAGCCGCACGCAAGGCGGTGCAGGCAGTCGATCCGCAGATCAACGCCGTCGTGGAGACCTGGCTGACCGACGACCAACCCGCCCCTGGCAGCACACCACTGGCCGGCGTCCCTTTTCTGATCAAAGACATCGCGGTGGCCATGGCCGGGAGGCGGATGGAGCTGGGAAGCCGCCTGGCGGCCGGTAACGTCGTCGGCGCCGACTCCTCGCTGATGCAGCGCTTCCGGCGCGCGGGCCTCGTGACGTTCGGGCGCACCGCGACACCGGAGATGGCCTATGGCATCTCGACGGAATCCGCGTTGTACGGCGTGACCCGCAACCCGTGGGATGTGGAGCGCAGTGCAGGCGGATCCAGCGGAGGTGCGGCCGCCACTGTCGCCGCCGGGGTGGTTCCGGTCGCCCATGGCACCGATGCCGCCGGATCGATCCGTATCCCCGCCGCCTACAACGGCCTCTTCGGGATCAAGCCCACCCGTGGCCGGGTGTCCATGGGGCCCGACGTCGACGAGGTCTTCAGCGGCCTGGCCGTGCACGGCAGCGTCAGTCGCACCGTACGCGACAGTGCGGTACTGCTCGACCAGATACGCGGCCCGGAGTCGGGCGACCCCTACTTCGCCCAGCAGCCGTCACGGCCGTACGCGGAGGAAGTCACCCGTCATCCCGGCTCGTTGCGCATCGGTGTCCTCGCCCAGGCGTGGGGCGGACGCCGTACTACCGCACCGGTCACCGACGCCCTCTCCCGCACCGTGCGGTTGCTTGAAGTCCTTGGTCATCGGGTGACGGAGGTCGAGGTCGGCCTCGGCGCCGACTGGGAGGAATTCGTCCTGGCCAACGCCCGACTCATGACGGTGAACCTCACCGCCCTGGTCGACGGGCTGGCCGCCGCCTTCGGCCGTCCCGTCGACTCCTCGACCCTTGAACCGGCGACCCTCGCCGGCTACCACTACGGGCAGCGGGTCGGCGGCGCGCAGTTCCACACCGCTCTCGCGATGCGGAACCGGGTGGCCCGAAGCCTGGCGCGGTACTTCGACGAGTACGACATCCTCCTCACGCCAACCCTGCCGGAGCCTCCCGTGTCCCTGGGCACTCATACGGAGGGCGCGGAGACGCTGGACGGCCTCGGCTGGATCGAGCGCATCACTGACCTGTCGCCGTTCACCATGCCGTTCAACGTGGCAGGCACGCCTGCCATGTCCGTACCCGTGACGGCCGACGCCGGGACGGGGCTCCCGGTCGGCATGCAGTTCGCCGCCGGATACGGCCTCGAAGGCCGGCTCTTCCGCCTCGCCGGACAACTCGAACAGGCAAGTCCGTGGTCGGGCCGAATCCCCACGGTATGGGCGGGGAACCACGCTGACGACAGCGCGAGGCCAACCAGGTAGTCCCACCCGAACGGCATCGGCTTCGGTCCTCCTCAGACGGTGGCGCTGGAGCCCTCCGAGCCGTCTTCCGGCTCCAGCGGCCGCAGCAGGTAGGTGTCCATGATCCAGCCGTGCCGGGCGCGGGCCTCGGTGCGGGTGCGGCGGATCTCGTCGGCGACGTCGGCGAGGCGGCCGGAGATGAGGAGTTCGTCGGGGGTGCCGAGGTAGGCGCCCCAGTAGATCCACATGCCCTCGCCCTCCAGGTGGGTGAAGGACTCGTGGGCGTCGAGCATCACCACGGTGTCGCCGTCGTGGGCAATGGCGGCTTCGGGGAGGCGGCGGGCGGGGGTGATGTGGATGGGGCGGCCGACGCGGTTGAGGGTGGTGCGGTGGCGGGCGGCCAGGGTCTGGACGCTGGTGATCCCGGGGATGACCTCGATGTCCAGGGCGACCGTGCCGCGGTCCTCGATCTCGGCCAGGATGGCCAGGGTGCTGTCGTAGAGGGCGGGGTCGCCCCAGACCAGGAACGCCCCGGTCTCGCCGGGGGCCAGCTCGTCCAGGATGAGCCGCTCGCAGACGTCGGCGCGGCGGCTGCGCCAGTCGTGGACGGCCGCCGTGTAGGAGCCGCGGTCCTGCTCGGAGCGGTCCCGCCAGGGGTCCTGGCCCTCGGCGACGCGGTAGCCGGGGCGGGCGTGCTCGTCCAGCATGGCGCGGCGCAGATCGGTGAGGGAGGACTTCTCCGGGCCCTTGCCGAGGATGAGGAAGACATCGGCCCGGCGGATCGCCTTGACCGCGGCGAGGGTGAGGTGGTCCGGGTCGCCTGCCCCGATGCCGATGACGAGGAGGCTGCGCCGGCTGCCGGGCTGCTGGGTGGTCATAGGACGAGACCTTAGAGGGGGCGGGGCGGGGATCGGGACGCAGGGGGCGGGGGGCGGGGGCGGGGGCCGGCCGCCCCGCCCCGTCGCGGCCGGGGTGGATGGCCGACCGCCCCCGCCCGGGACCGGTCGGCTGGGTGGTCGGCCGGTCCCGCCTCGTACCGGTCAGCGGTGGGTGAACTCCGGGGGGCGCTTCTCGGTGAACGCGGTCATGCCTTCCTTCTGGTCGGCGGTGGCGAACACGGCGTGGAAGACGCGGCGCTCGAAGCGGACGCCCTCGGTGAGCGTGGTCTCGAAGGCCCGGTTCACGGCCTCCTTGGCCATCATGGCGACCGGCGCGGACATCGAGGCGACCGTCTCGGCCACGGCCAGCGCCTCGGTGAGCAGGTCGTCGGCCGGGACGATCCGGGACACCAGCCCGGCGCGCTCGGCCTCCTCGGCGTCCATGGTCCGGCCGGTGAGGCAGAGCTCCATCGCCTTGGCCTTGCCGACGGCCCGGGTCAGCCGCTGGGAGCCGCCGATGCCGGGGATGACGCCGAGCTTGATCTCCGGCTGACCGAACGTCGCGGTGTCGGCGGCCAGCAGGATGTCGCACATCATGGCCAGCTCGCAGCCGCCGCCCAGCGCGTAGCCGGCGACCGCCGCCACGGTGGGGGTGCGCACCGCGGCGAAGCGGTCCCAGCCGGCGAACCAGTCGGCCTGGTACATGTCCATATAGGACTGCGGGCGCATCTCGCCGATGTCGGCCCCGGCGGCGAAGGCCTTGGCCGATCCGGTGATCACGATGCAGCCGGTGTCCGGGTCGCGGTCCAGCGCCTCGGCCGCGGCGACCACCTCGTCCATCAGCTGGAGGTTGAGGGCGTTGAGCGCCTTGGGGCGGTCAAGGGTGATCAGGGCGGCCCGGCCCTTGCGCTCGACCCGGATGGTGGAGAAGGGATGGGTGGAGGGGTCGAGGACGGTGGTGGTCACGACAGGGGTCCGATCTCGGGAGAGGGAGACGGGGAAGTGGGGGCAGGGTCGCGGAAGGTGCGGATGATGGCGGAGAAGTCCTGCTCGGCGCCGGGTCCTTCGGCGAAGGCCGCGTACATCCGGGCGGCGGCCAGGCCGAGGGCCGCGTCCACCCCGCCCTCGCGAATGGCGTTGGCGGCGAGGCCGAGGTCCTTGGCCATGAGCGGGGCGGCGAAGCCCGGGCGGTAGTCGCGGTTGGCGGGGCTGGAGGGGAGGGGGCCGGGCACGGGGCAGTTGACGGTGAGCGCCCAGCACTGGCCGGAGGCGGTGGAGGCCACGTCGAAGAGGGCCTGGTGGGACAGGCCCAGGCTCTCGCCGAGCACGAAGGCCTCGCCGACCGCGATCATCGAGATGCCCAGGATCATGTTGTTGCAGATCTTGGCGGCCTGCCCGGCGCCGGCCGCCCCGCAGTGCACGGCCTTCTTGCCCATGGCCGCGAGCACCGGTTCCGCCTCGGCGAACTCGGCCTCGCCGCCACCCGCCATGAAGGTGAGGGTGCCGGCCTCGGCGCCCATCACCCCGCCGGACACCGGGGCGTCCAGCGCGCGGTGCCCGGCCGCGGCCGCCGCCGCATGGGCGGCCCGGGCGTCGGCCACGTCGATGGTGGAGCAGTCCAGGAAGAGGGTGCCGGGGCGGGCGGCGGCCAGCAGGCCCTGCTCGTCGTAGAGGGCGAGGACATGGCGGCCGGCCGGGAGCATGGTGATGACGAGTCCGGCCTCGGTGGCGGCGGCCGGGGCGGAGGGGGCGACCTCCACTCCGGCGGCCTCGGCGGCGGCCAGCGATTCGGGCACCAGGTCGTAGCCGACCACCCGGTACCCGGCCTTGACCAGGTTGGCGGCCATCGGCCCGCCCATATGGCCGAGGCCGATGAAGGCGATGGTGGGGAGGGGGGTGAGGGAACGGGGGGAAGTCACCAGGGCACCTCCTGGGCCGGGTCGTCGGTGGTGGAGGGGGCGGACAGGCGGAGTTCGCGGTCGTCGCCGAGGGGGGCGAAGAAGCGGCGTACGTCCTCGTCGGAGACTTCGGCGAGGGTGGCGGGCCGCCAGCGCGGCTGCCGGTCCTTGTCGATCACCTGGGCGCGTACGCCCTCCACGAAGTCCGGGTGGGCGAGAGCCGCGCAGGAGACCCGGTACTCCTGCTCCAGGACCCGCTCCAGCGGCCCGAGCCGGCGGGCCCGGCGCACCGAGGCCAGGGTGACCTTCAGCGCGGTCGGCGACTTGGCGGCCAGGGTCTCGGCGGCCTCCTTGGCGGCGGGCGCACCGTGCGCGAGCAGCCGTTCGATGATCTCCTCCACGGTGTCCGCGGCGTAGCAGGCGTCGATCCACTCCCGGTGCCCGTCCAGTTCGCCGGGCGGGGCGGGGTGGACATGGCGGGAGACGACTTCGTGGACGGGGTCGGTGGTGAGGTCGGTGAGGAGGGTGGGGAGGGCGGTGGAGGGGACGAAGTGGTCGGCGAGGCCGCAGAGCAGGGCGTCCGCGGCGCCGACCGGGGTGCCGGTGAGGGCGAGATGGGTGCCCAGCTCGCCGGGGGCCAGGCCGAGGAGATAGGTGCCGCCCACGTCGGGGACGAAGCCGATGCCGGTCTCGGGCATGGCCACCCTGGAGCGCTCGGTGGTGATCCGTACGGTGCCGTGGGCCGAGACCCCGACGCCGCCGCCCATCACGATGCCGTCCATGAGGGCGACGTACGGCTTGGGGTAGCGGGCGATCCGGGCGTTGAGGCGGTACTCGTCCCGCCAGAACGCGGCCGCCTCCTCGGTGCCCGCCCGGGCGGAGGCGGAGATGGCGCGGATGTCGCCGCCCGCGCACAGCCCGCGCTCCCCGGCGCCGCTGATGACCACGGTCTGAACGGCCGGGTCGTGCTCCCAGGCGTCCAGGGCGGCGGCCAGGGTGGTCACCATGGGGTGGCTGAGCGCGTTGAGCGCCTTGGGGCGGTTGAGGAGGAGGTGGCCGGCCCTGCCCTCGGTCCGTACGAGGACGTCGGAGCTCTCGGTGTCCGGGGTCGGGGTCGGGGCCGGGGTCATCGGAGGGCCTCCGTGAGGCCTCGCGCCACGATCACGCGCATGATCTCGTTGGTTCCTTCCAGGATCTGGTGCACCCGCAGGTCGCGGACGATCTTCTCGATGCCGTACTCGCTGAGGTAGCCGTACCCGCCGTGCAGCTGGAGGGCCCGGTCGGCGACCGTGTACCCGGTGTCGGTGGCGAACCGCTTGGCCATCGCGCACAGCTGCGGCGCGTCCGGGCTGCCCCGGTCCAGGGCGTCCGCGGCCTGGCGGACCAGCGCCCGGGCGGCCGCCAGCTCGGTGGCCATGTCGGCGAGCCGGAACTGCAAAGCCTGGGCGTCCAGCAGCGGTGTGCCGAAGGCCTCCCGGTCGGCGAGGTAGGCGAGGCTGCGGTCCAGGGCGCTCTGGGCACCGCCCAGCGAGCAGGCCGCGATCCCGAGCCGGCCGCCGTTGAGCCCGTGCATGGCGATCCGGAAGCCGTCGCCCTCGGCGCCCAGCCGCCGGTCGGCCGGCACCCGCACCCCGTCCAGGATGACCTGGCGGGTGGGCTGCGCGTTCCAGCCCATCTTGCGCTCGTTGGGCCCGAAGGAGAGCCCGGGGTCGTCCCGTTCGACGACGAAGGCGGAGATCCCGCCGGGGCCGGAATCGCCGGTACGGGCCATCACCACGTACACGTCGGAGGCGCCGGCGCCGGAGATGAACTGCTTGACCCCGGTGAGGACATACGCGTCCCCGTCCCGTTCGGCGCGGGTGCGCAGCGCGGCGGCGTCGGAGCCCGCGCCCGGCTCGGTCAGGCAGTAGCTGCCCAGCTTCTCGGCCGCGCACAGGGCGGGCAGCCAGCGCTCGCGCTGCGCCTGGTCCCCGTACCGGTCGATCATCCAGCCGACCATGTTGTGGATGGAGAGGTAGCCGGCGATGGACGGGCAGCCGGTGGCCAGCACCTCGAAGACGAGGACGCCGTCGGAGCGGGTGAGGGCGGAGCCGCCGTGCTCCTCGCGGACGTAGACGCCGCCGAGGCCGAACTCGGCGGCCCGGCGCAGGACGTCCAGCGGAAAGTGCTTGTCCTGGTCCCAGGCGACGGCGTGCGGGGCGAGGTGCTCCTGGGCGAAGTCGAGGGTGACTTCGGCGAGGGCGAGTTGGTCCTTGCTGAGGGCGGTGCCCCCGCTGGTGGTCGTGGTGGTCATCGCGGTCAGCCCATCGTGGGGATGGTGAAGCTCGCGCCCTCCTTGACCCCGGAGGGCCAGCGGGAGGTCACGGTCTTGGTGCGGGTGTAGAAGCGGATGGCGTCCGGTCCGTGCTGGTTGAGGTCGCCGAAGCCGGACCGCTTCCAGCCGCCGAAGGTGTGGTACGCCACCGGGACCGGGATGGGCACGTTGACGCCGACCATGCCGGTGTCCACCCGGCGGGTGAAGTCGCGGGCGGTGTCCCCGTCCCGGGTGAAGATGGCCACGCCGTTGCCGTACGGGTGCTCGCTGGGCAGCCGCAGCGCCTCCTCGTAGTCGGCGGCGCGCACGACCGAGAGCACCGGGCCGAAGATCTCCTCGCGGTAGATCCGCATGGAGGGGGTGACCCGGTCGAAGAGGGTGGCCCCGGCGAAGAACCCGTTCTCGTGCCCGGGGAGAGTGAAGCCCCGTCCGTCCACGACGAGTTCGGCGCCCTCGTTGACGCCGATGTCCACATAGCGGGTGACCCGCTCCAGGGCGTCCCGGCCGACCAGCGGACCGAAGTCGGCCTCGGGGTCGTCGGAGCGGCCGATCCTCAGGGTGGCGATCCGCTCCTTGAGCTTCGCCACCAGGGCGTCGGCGGTCTCCTCGCCGACCGGCACGGCCACCGAGATCGCCATACAGCGCTCACCGGCCGAGCCGTACCCGGCGCCGATCAGGGCGTCCACGGCCTGGTCCAGATCGGCGTCCGGCATGACGATCATATGGTTCTTGGCACCGCCGAAGCACTGGGCGCGCTTGCCGTGCTTGGCGGCGGTGGCGTAGATATGCGCCGCGATCGGTGTGGAGCCGACGAAGCCGAGCGCCCGTACGCGGGGGTCCTCCAGCAGGACGTCCACGGTCTCCTTGCCGCCGTTGACCACGTTGAGCACGCCGGGCGGCAGGCCCGCCTCCAGGAAGAGCTCGGCGAGCCGCAGCGGGACCGAGGGGTCGCGCTCGGAGGGCTTGAGGATGAAGGCGTTGCCGCAGGCCAGCGCGGGCGCGGCCTTCCAGAGCGGGATCATCGCGGGGAAGTTGAACGGGGTGATGCCGGCGACCACGCCGAGCGGCCCGCGCAGCGAGTGGACGTCGATCCCGGTGCCGGCGTTGTCGGTGAACTCGCCCTTGAGCAGATGCGGGATACCGGCCGCGAACTCGACCACTTCCAGCCCGCGTTGGATGTCGCCGTGCGCGTCGGCGACCGTCTTGCCGTGCTCGGAGGAGAGCAGCCGGGCCAGTGACTCCCGCTCGCCCTCGATGAGTTGGAGGAAGCGGAGCATGACCCGGGCGCGGCGCTGCGGGTTCCACGCCGCCCACTCGGGCTGCGCGGCCTCGGCGTCGGCGATGGCGGCGAGGGTTTCGTCCCGGCCGGCCAGCGGCACCCGGGCCTGGACCTCGCCGGTGTTGGGGTCGTGGACGTCGGCATACAGCCCGGAGGTGCCGGGGGTGTGCTTTCCGCCGATGAAATGGGTCAGTTCGCGGACCATGGAAGCCTGCTCTCGTCGGGTGAGACTCACGTCAGGGGTGATCCGGGCATGGCACGGCAGCCCGGCGCGACGCACCGGTCGGATGCGCGCACGCCGATCGGCCGCCGCGGGACACGAAGGCGCGGGGATCGGGGGCGGGGCGGGCGCGGGGGTAGGGGCGGGGGCGGGGCTACGGATGCCCGGTCGCGCCCGGAGGCACGGACCCGCCCGGACGCCCGGAGGCGCCTGGGTGCGCGGACATGCCTGGGTGCGCGCCGGCGCCCGGGGACGCGGGTGCGCGCCGGGGCGCGGGAACGCACGGGTGCGCAGGTACGTGCCGGTGCACGGCTACGGACCGGGGCGCGGGAACGCCGCGGTACGCGGATTCGTGCCGGTACGCGGGTACGTGCCGGTACGCGGGAACGCACGGGTGCGCAGGTACGTGCCGCTTCACGGCCGCGTACCGGTGCGCGGGGACGCAGAGGTACGTGGGTACGCGCCGGTACGCGGGAACGCCGGGGCACGTGGGTACGTGCCGGAGCGCCGGTACGTGCCGGAGCGCGGCTACGCCGGGGTGCGCGGGTACGGGCCGGGGTGCGGCAACGCCGCGGTACGCGGGGGTGCGCGGAAGCCTCGCCGGATCACCAGGGTCACGGGTACGGACCGGTGCCATGCGTGTCTGCTCCATCCTCGTGGACAACACGGAACACCCCGCGGCCGGTATCCTGACTCCCGGTTCGGCGCACGCTCCCCGGCCTTCCCAGCGGATGGCTCCACCAGTGGCCTGACCTGCCTCTTCGGCAGCTTCTTCGGTAACGCGCTCCCCGGTCACAGTGGCGGGACCGTGCCGGATTCACACCGGCTTCCCTGCACCGCGGGCTTTTTCACGACGATATAGTTGGACGTCCTAGTAAGTCCATACCCCGCCGCGCGCGGCGGGGCGAGCGGACGCCCGGTCATCCACCGTGGTCCTCGGCGCCGGTCACTTCCCGCTGTCCTCGGCCAGGGTGTGGGCGACCAGGGCGTTGGCGTGGCCGTGACCGAGACCGTGCTCGGACTTCAGCCAGGAGACCAGCTCCATGTGCTTGCTCAGCGGCGAGGAGCGGATGAGCTCCTTCCATTCGGCGATGGGCCGGCCGTACTTCTTCTCGATCGAGGGGAAGTAGCTGGCGGGGCCCTTCACTGCGTCGGCCATGACGAGGTCCTCCGGTCTCTGCGAACCTCCGCACGTCACTGCGGGGGACTGCGGATCTTGTGGTGTCACCCGCTATGACCGGCGGAGTGACGCCGACTCATCGGCTGTGCGGTGTGCACCGCGTCACATCCACCGGGTACGGCCTCCCGCCGCCCGGGGGCGAAAAGCCGTGGCATCCCGTACCGCCCCGCGACCAGACTGCGCCGGGTGAAGCTGCATCTGAACGAGGTCCCCGTCGACGTACCACTGGTGCGCTCCCTGCTGGCGGCCGAGCGGCCGGAGTGGGCCGGGCTGCCGCTGGTGCCCGCGGGCTCGGGCACCGACAACGTCATGTACCGCCTCGGCGACGAGCTGCTCGTGCGCGTACCCCGGGACGCCGACCGGGCCCGGCCGCTGCGCAAGGAGCAGACCTGGCTGCCCCGGCTGGCGCCGCTGCTGACCCACCGGGTGCCCGAGCCCGTCCATGCCGGGGCGCCCACCGGGGCCTTCCCGCTCCCCTGGTCGGTGCACCGCTGGATCGACGGCGAGCACCCGGGCCCGGACACCGTGCACGACTGGGCCGCCTTCGGCGCGGACCTGGCCACCTTCGTACGCGGACTCCACACCGCCGACCTGATGGGCGCGAGCCGCGCCGGCGGGGACCTCGACTGGTACCGGGGCGGCACCCTGGCCCCCTGCGACGAGTGGGTCACCCGGGACCTGGCCGCCTGCCGCGCCCACGCCGGGACCGACCCCGCGTCCGAAGAAGCGGACCCCGCACTCGACTTCGACGCCCTGGAGGAGTTGTGGCGGGCGGCACTCGCGCTGCCCGAGCCGTCCGGGCCCCAGGGCTGGCTGCACGGCGACCTCAGACCGGCCAACCTCCTGGTCCGGGGCGGCACGCTGGCCGCGGTCATCGACTTCGGCGGGCTTTCGGTGGGCCACCCCGACGCCGAGCACGCCCCGGTCTGGGACCTGCCACCGGCCGCCCGGGACGCCTACCGGGACGCCCTGGCGCTCGACACCCCCACCTGGACCCGCGCCCGCGGCTGGGCCATCGCGGTCGCCGTCAGCGGGCTCGCCTACTACCGGCGCAGCTACCCCGCCTTCGCCGCCGAGTGCCGGGCCCGGCTGCGGGCCATCCAGGCCGACGCGGGCGGGCGTCGCTGACCTCGGCGGGGGCCGCCTTGCCGCCGTCTCGGCCGCACTTCTAGAGTGACCTTTCAGAGGGACCTTCTACAGCAACGTAGAACCGCCGGAGCGCCTCCGGAGACCGACGGTCCCAGAATGGTTCCGGAGGGCGGAGACCGTGTTCGGACTGAGTGAGCTCGCGATACTGCTGATCGTCGTCCTGCTCGTGTTCGGCGCCAAGAAGCTGCCCGAACTGGCGCGCAACGCCGGCAAGGCGGCCCGCATCCTCAAGAGCGAGGCGCGCGCCATGAAAGCCGAGAACGCGGAGCCGGAGCCGGAGCCGGTCGCCGAGCCTCGTGCCGGTGCGGCGACCGGCCCCGGTACAGCGAGTGGCCCGGCCCAGGACACCGCCGCCGGTGGCCCGGAGTCCGCGCGGCCCGGCGGCCAGGGCGGTGGGCCGGTGCTCCAGGGGCGGATCGTGGACCCGGGCGAGCGGATCGGCTCGGCCGACCCGGACGGGGCGCGGCGGCAGCCGTAGCCCTACAGTGCACGGATGCCGTCGTACAGCATTGGACAGGCCGCCCGGCTCCTGGGCGTCAGCCCGGAGACCGTGCGCAGATGGGCCGACAGCGGGCGGCTGCGCATGGACCGGGACGGGACCGGCAACCGGGTGATCGACGGGGTCGGGCTCGCCGCCTTCGCCACCGAGCGGGCGCGCGGCGCCCACCAGGTGCCGGACAGCGTGGTCACCTCGGTGCGCAACTCCTTCGCCGGGATCGTCACCGGGCTCGCGGTGGATGAGGTCGCCGCGCGGGTCGAGGTGCAGTGCGGCCCCCACCGGGTGGTGTCCGTGGTGACCCGTGAGGCGGTGGAGGAGCTGGGGATCGAGGTCGGGGTGACCGTGACCGCCCGGGTGAAGTCCACCAACGTCCATATCGACCTGGTCTGACACTTCGGCGTACGTGAAGGGCCGTAGGTGACCGGTCGTACGGGAAGGCGCGCATGAAGAGGCCCCGCCCCCAGCGACGGAGGGGGCGGGGCCGGGCGGTGCCGCCCCCGGCGACGGTGGGGGCGGAACCGCGTCCTTACGCCGGCGGCCCGCTGGGCGGGCGCCGGCGGTCTCAGCGGCAGAGCAGCGCCGCGTAGAGGTCGAGCTTGTGGTCCAGCCGGGTCAGGTCCCGGCCGGTCAGATCCTGGATGCGGCGGATGCGGTAGTGCACGGTGTTGACGTGCAGATGGAGCGCCTCGGCGGTGCGCGCCCAGGAGCAGTTGTGGGCGAGGAAGGCCTCCAGGGTGCGCAGCAGGGTGGCGTGCCCGGGTGAGCCTCCGTCCAGGAGGGGGCCGAGGGTGCGGGCGCTGAAGACCTCCCGTACGGCGGTGGGCATCCCGGTCAGCAGCGCCGGCAGCGTGGTCAGTTCGTCGGCCGCCCGCACACCGCCGGTCTCGGGGGCGGTCGCCCGGGCCGCGTCCCGTGCGTAGCGCGCCTGGGACAGCGCGGTGGACAGCGCGCCCGGCCCGGCTGCGGGCAGGCTGATCCCCGCGTACAGCGGCACCTCCGGGCGGGCGCCCAGGACCAGCGGCCAGAGGGCGGCGAGCCGGGCCGGCGTCTCGGCGTCGGCCTCCGGGTCGGTACGCACCACGGCGACCGCCTCACCGCGCCCGGCCGGGGCCACCGCGAAGGCGACCGGCCCCAGCAGCGCCAGCGCCTCCGCGAGCGCCCCCTCGGTGGGCGTCCTCTCCGTGAGCGTCTTCTCGGCGCCGGTCGGCGGGCGCGGCTCCCCAGCCTTCGCCCTCTCCGCCCTCTCCGCCCTCTCCGCCGTCTCCGCCGCCTCCGCGACGACCAGCCGGTACGGGCCGCCGTCGCCCGGCAGCCCCGCCGCCGCGAGGGCGGCCGCCAGTGCCTCCGGGTCGGGCGCGGGCGCGGCCAGCAGCCGGACCAGCTCACCGGCGGCCCGGCGGCGCACCGCGTGGCGGCCGGTGAGCGCCTGCCGGTACTGGGCCAGCACGTCGGCGATCTCGTGCAGCACCCGGGGCGGTGCCTCGGCGGCGCCCGGCACATGGAGGTACCAGGTGTCGTACGGGGTCCCCGCCTCCGCCCGTACCCGCAGCGTGGTCGCCGGAGAGGCGGGCCCGCCGGGCGCCGACGATGCTCGGGGGATCACCGCGGCCGCGCGGTCGGGCGGCAGCGGGGGCGCGCCCGGGGTGCGGGCGACGGTGCGGCCGGTGGCGGTGAGCAGATGGCCGGCCAGCGGGCCGAGGTGGGCGAAGGCCCGTTCCAGCAGCTCGTCCGGACCGGCCCCGCGGTCGATCAGCCGGCCGAGCTCGGCGCGGACGCCGCCGGGCAGCGCGTAGTGGACGCTGGGCGACCGGCTGAGATCGCCCCACCGGCGCAGGTACACCGCCTCGGTGACGGCCCGGAAGGTGGTGCGGGCGGGCACGGCGAGCAGCGCCACCCGGTGCTCCCGGCAGGACGCGGCCAGTTCGCCGGGGACCGCCCCGTGCGTCTCCTCGCCCGCGAGCAGCGCCGACACCCCCGCCCCGCGCAGCGCGGAGACGAACCGGTCGATCTTGCCGCGGCCGTCCCCGGGGGCCCACCAGACCAGGCCGCTGAGCACGATCTCGCCGGACTGGAGGAAGCGGGCCGGGTCCTCCAGATCGGTGGCGGTGACCCCGCCGATCTCCCGGGACAGCAGCTCGTCCTCGGCCCAGACGAGGTCGAGACCGAGGCCGTCGAGCTGGAGGAGGTGTCCGACGTGCACGCCCTGCCCCCTTCCCTCGGCCGAGTGGAGGGTGATCGGTCGTTCATCCGTCGCGATCTCACATTCACCAGGCGAAACTGGTGCTCAGGATTGTAAGTGCCAGGTCGAGGCCCGGGAAGGGCTCTTGGGTGATCACCCAACGGGGTGCCGTTTCCGCCTGGCGTTTTCCGTGTTCCAGCCCAGTCGTCTTCGGCCGGTGCCCCCGCTTCACTGGCCGTACCACCGATCGGCGGGAAGCCCATGGACCTGAACACCATCACCGAGGTGCGCGACGCCCGGCGCGGCGGCCCCTGGCGGCCGGGCGACGCCTGGCTCGGCGGCGGCACCTATCTCTTCTCCGAGCCGCAACCCCGGCTACGGCGGCTGCTGGACCTCGGCCGGATGGGCTGGCGGCCGCTGACCACGCTGCCGGACGGCGGCCTGGAGATCGCGGCGACCTGCACCATCACCGAGCTCTCCCGCTTCGGGCGGAGCCTGCGGGCCCCGGTGGCCGGGCTGGTCGAGCAGTGCTGCCGGGCCTTCCTCGCCTCGTTCAAGATCTGGAACATGGCGACCGTCGGCGGGAACCTCTGCAACGCCCTGCCCGCCGGCCCGATGATCTCGCTGACCGCCGCCCTGGACGGCGTCTGCCTGCTGCGCGCCCAGGACGGCTCCCTCCGGCGCGTCAAGGCGGCCGACTTCGTCACCGGGGCAGGCCTGAAGGACCTGGGCGAGGGGGAGTTGCTGCGCTCGGTCACCGTCCCGGCCCGTGCCCTCGCCTCCCGTACCGCCTTCCGCCAGGCCTCCCTCTACGGGCTGGGCCGCTCCGCCGCCCTGGTCATCGGGGCCCTGGACCCGGTGGACGGCTCGCTCGCGGTGACGGTGACCGCCGCGACCGTACGGCCGGTCCGGCTCTGGTTCCCGCTGCCACCGGACGCGGCCGGGCTGCGCGGCGCCCTGGCGGCCGCGACCCGCGCGCAGGACTGGTTCGACGACATCCACGGGCTGCCCGAGTGGCGGCGGCACATGGCCTTCCGGTACGCCGAGGAGGTCCGCCGCGAGCTGGCGCACCCCGTCCGCGGAGAGGGCGGTACGCGATGAGCTTCGGCATCCGGGTCAACGGGCGGGCCCACGGCGAGGAACCGCGGGCTGGGCAGTGCCTGCGCACCTATCTGCGCGAGCGCGGCTGGTTCGGCGTGAAGAAGGGGTGCGACGCGGGCGACTGCGGCGCCTGCACCGTGCAGGTGGACGGCCGTCCGGTGCACAGCTGCGTCTACCCGGCCGTCCGCGCCGAGGGCCGTACGGTCACCACCGTCGAGGGCCTGTGCTCCCCCGCCCGCCCGCCGGCCGGCGGCCCCACCGCGGCCCCGGGGGCCGAACTCCACCCCGTACAGCAGCGGTTCCTGGACGCCCAGGGGTTCCAGTGCGGCTTCTGCACCGCCGGGTTCCTGATGACCACCGCCGCCCTGGAGGCCGAGCGCGGCACCGAGGACGACGACGGCAAGCTGGACGACCTGCCGCGCGCCTTCAAGGGCAACCTCTGCCGCTGCACCGGCTACCGCGCCATCGAGGACGCCGTACGCGGGGTGAAGCACACCGAGCGGCCGGAGGCGGGCGCCGCCGTGGGGCGGAAGGTCGGCGCACCGGCCGGGCCCCACGTGGTCACCGGCACCGCCCGCTACACCTTCGACATCGAGGTGCCCGGGCTGCTGCATATGAAGCTGCTGCGCTCACCGCACCCGCACGCCCGGATCACCGCCATCGACACCGCCGCCGCCCTCCGGGTCCCCGGGGTGGTCGCCGTGTTCACCCACGAGGACGCCCCGGACCGCCTCTACTCCTCCGCCCGCCATGAGCATCCCACCGAGGACCCGGACGACACCCGGGTGCTGGACTCCACCGTCCGGTACGTGGGACAGCGGGTGGCCGCCGTGGTCGCGGAGAGCGAGCAGGCGGCCGAGGAGGGGTGCCGCAGGGTGGAGGTGGTCTACGAGCAACTTCCGTATGTCACCGACCCGGAGGCGGCCATGCGGCCCGGCGCGCCCGCGCTGCACGGTGACAAGGGTCCCGAGGCGCGGATCGCCCGGGCCGAGGTCAATGTGGCCGGCGAGGTGCACGGCGAGACCGGCGATGTGGAGGCGGGCTTCGCCGAGGCGGACGCGGTCTACGAGGAGACCTTCCGCACCCAGCGGGTGCAGCACGCCAGCCTGGAGACCCACGGCTGCGTGGCCTACTTCGAACCGCGTGGATCGGGAGGTGGCGAGGAACCGCACGGGTCGGGGGGCGGCGAGCGGCCGACCGAGGAGCCGACGGGCGGCCGGCGGCCGACCACGGAACCGGGGGACGCCGAACGGCTGGTCGTACGGTCCTCCACCCAGACCCCCTTCCTGACCCGCCGCGCCCTGTGCGCCCTGTACGACCTGCCGGAGGAGGACGTCCGGATGGTGGCGGGCCGGGTCGGCGGCGGCTTCGGCGGCAAGCAGGAGATGCTGACCGAGGACATCGCCGTCCTCGCCGCGCTGCGGCTGCGCCGCCCGGTGAAGCTGGAGTTCACCCGGGCCGAGCAGTTCCACGGGACCACCACCCGCCACCCGTTCACCGTCACCGTCAAGGCCGGCGCCCGCGCCGACGGCACCCTCACCGCGCTGCGGATGCGGGTGGTCTCCGACACCGGGGCGTACGGCAACCACGGGCCAGGCGTGATGTTCCACAGTGTGGGCGAGTCCTTCGCGGTCTACCGCGCCCCGCACAAGAAGGTGGACGCCTTCGCCGTCTACACCAACTCCGTCCCGGCGGGCGCCTTCCGCGGCTACGGCCTCGGCCAGGTGCTCTTCGCCCTGGAGTCGGTGATGGACGAACTCGCCCACCGGCTGGGCCTGGACCCGCTGGTGATCCGGGAGCGGAACGCCATCGGCCCCGGCGACCACCTGGTGAGCCCCGTCGGTGAGGAAGAGGAGGACCTGCACATCGCCTCCTACGGTCTGGACCAGTGCCTCTCGGTGGTCCGCCGGGCCCGGGCCGAGGGCACCGGCGCCGCCGAGGTCCCGGACGGCTGGCTGGTCGGCCAGGGCAGCGCGCTCGCCATGATCGCCACCAGCCCGCCCGGCGGCCACCACGCCGACGCCCGGGTCTCCCTGCTTCCCGACGGCGGCTACGACGTGGCCGTGGGTACCGCCGAGTTCGGCAACGGCACCACCACCGTCCACCAGCAGCTCGCCGCCGGGGCGCTGGCCACCACCGAGGACCGGGTCGCCATCCGCCAGTCCGACACCGACATCGTCCGCCATGACACCGGCGCCTTCGGCTCGGCCGGCACGGTGGTCGCCGGCAAGGCCGTGCTGCTCGCCGCGACCTCGCTGGCCGAACGGCTGCGGGGCTACGCCGCCCGCCTCAGCGCCGCCGCCCGCCATCTCTGCGTCCTCGGGCCCGAGTCGGTGGACTGCGCCGGCCGTACGGTGACCCTGAAGGAGCTGTGCGAGGCGGCGCACACGAGCGGGCACCTGGCGGAACTGTCCGCCGACGGCCACTTCGGCGGCACCCCGCGCTCGGTGGCCTTCAACGCCCAGTGGTTCAGCGTCGCGGTGGACCCGGACACCGGGGAGATCCGCATCCTGCGCAGCGTGCACGCCGCCGACGCGGGGGTGGTGATGAACCCGATGCAGTGCCGGGGCCAGGTCGAGGGCGGCGTCGCCCAGGCGCTCGGCGCCACCCTCTTCGAGCACGTCCGGACCGACGAGCGCGGGGAGGTCACCACGGCTGCCTTCCGCCGCTACCGGCTGCCGCAGTACGCCGATGTGCCCCGCACCGAGGTCCACTTCACCGAGACCCGGGACGCCATCGGGCCGCTGGGCGCCAAGTCGATGAGCGAGAGCCCGTTCAACCCGGTGGCGCCCGCCTTCGCCAACGCCCTGCGGGACGCCACGGGCATCCGGTTCACCGAGCTGCCGGTCACCCGGGACCGGGTCTGGCTGGCGATGGCCCGAGCGGCGAAGCGGTCGGAGGTGGATCCCGGCGACTGAGACCGCCCAGCGGACGGGACCGCTCGGCCAACAGGACCGCCCGGCGCACGAGACCGCCCGGCGGACGGGACCGCTCAACGCACGAGACCGCCCGGCGGCTGGCGCCTCTCGGCGGATGAGACCGGGAATACGAGCCCTCCTCTCGTACCAAGCTCACAACTGCGAAGTAACAAGCGCCCTTTGACTGACATACGGGATTGGCGATCGACCCGGCCGGGTAATCCCCGCCCAGCCGCGTCAGCCGCGCCGGAGGCGTACCGCCCCGGCCGCCGCCCGCCCGCCGTTCGGAGGGGACCCCGATGACCGCCCGCACCCCCATCACCGACACCACCCCCGTCCCCTCCCCCTCTCCCTCCCTCTCCGCCCGCCCCTTCCGGGTGCACGGGCAGGTCGCCCGGCCGCTGACCCTGACCGTGGCCGAGCTGCGCACGCGCTGGAGCGGGCACCGCGCCGAGGTCGTCTTCCACTGCGCCCAGAGCGGGCCGCGCCGGCACACCTTCCACGGGCCGCTGCTCCGCGAGGTGCTGGCCGCCGCCGCGCCTCGCTTCGACCCGCGCCGCCGCAAGGACCGCTCACGCTTCCTGGTCGCGGTCGGCGGCCGGGACGGCCACCACACGGTGCTCTCCTGGGCCGAGATCGACGCCGACTTCGGCGACGCCCCGCTGCTGCTCGCCACCCGGATGGACGACCGCGACCTCGATCCGGACGGCTGCCAGCTGGTGGTGCCCACCGACCACTGCGGCGCCCGCTACATCAGCGCGGTGACCAGCGTCTGGGTCGGCGCCTGCGGCCTCGATGGGACTCCGCCCGCCGCTCCTCGATAAAGCCCCCATAATGCCCCCATGCGGATCTCAGCCAGAGCGGACTACGCGGTGCGGGCCGCCCTGCTGCTCGCGGCCGGGTCCCCGACCGGCCCCCTGAAGGCGGAGGCGATCGCCGACGCCCAGGACATCCCGCACAAGTTCCTCGAAGGCATCCTCAACGACATGCGGCGCGGCGGCCTGGTCATCAGCCAGCGCGGGGTGAACGGCGGCTACCGGCTCGCCCGACCGGCGACGGAGATCAGCATCGCGGACGTGGTACGGGCGGTGGACGGCCCCCTGGTCTCGGTACGGGGCGTCCGCCCGCCCGAACTCTCCTACAGCGGCCCCGCCGAGTCGCTGCTGCCGCTGTGGATCGCGCTCCGGGCCAATGTCCGGCAGATCCTCGAAGGGGTGACCCTGGCGGATGTCACCTCCGGCCGCCTGCCCGCCGAGGTGCACGCCCTCACCGAGAACCCGGCCGCCTGGACCAATCCCTGACGACCCCTGACGACCCCTGAGGGCTTCTGTCGGCCGACCGCTCCGAACTGGCACTTCTCTCCCATCGAGACGGCGCCGTCCGCCATACGGGCGCCCCTTGCCGTACCACCGGGCTCGCGCGGACCATATCCCTACCTTTCCGATAGGAAAACTCTGCCATTCGGCAGCGCCCGTCCGCGCACCACCCGAACCGAGCGAGGTGACCGACCGTGAGCACCCTCCTCCTGCCGGCACCTGCCGGACTCGGCGCCCAACTCGCGTACCGCAAACCGGGGATGGCATACGGCGGCACCTCCACATCGCCCGGATCGGCGCCCCGGGCGCGGTGGGCGGCCTCATCGTGCTGACCGACGTCCGCACCCCGCCGCACGACCCGGTCACCGACCCGGCCCCCTCCCCCGACGTCTCCGGGTCCCCCACCCCCGCCCCCGAAGGGAGCACGCGATGAGCACCGCCCTGTCGTGCGAACCCCCGTCCCCCGCCCCCGAGGTCTCCCTCCCTCCGGCCCCGGTCGACTCCCCCGGGCGGCCGTTACTGCTCCGGACCGCGCGGGAGGTGGCCGACGACCTCGCCGCCGACGCCGTCGACCGGGACCACGCGGGCAAGCCCCCGGTGGACGAGGCCGGCCGGCTCCGCGACGCCGGGCTGCCCGCCGCGCTCACCCCGCCGGGACGGGGCCGCGGCACCGACTGGCGTACCGGCTGCGCGGTGATCCAGGAGGTGGCCGCGGCGGACAGCGCCGTCGGCGAACTGCTGGCCCGGCACTACGTCCACGGCTGGGACGTGCGCTTCTACGGCTCCGCCGACCGCGCCCCCGCCCCGGAGCGGACGGCCGTCCACGGCGGCCCGCTGTGGGCCGGCACGGTGCACGCCTCCGCCGCCGACCCGGCGCGCGGCCCGGAGCTGACCCTCACCCCCACGGGCGCCGCCTATCTGCTCCACGGGACCCGGGCGGTGGACACCGCGGTGACCGTGGCGGACCAGTTCCTGGTGGACGCCGTCTGTACGGTCACCGGTGACGTCCTGCTCGTCCGGGTGCCGGCCGACCGCCCGGGGGTCGGCGTCGAACCGGCCACCGACCGCCTGGGCCAGCGCGTCGCCGGGGCGGGCACGGTCGCCTTTGACGGCGTCCCCGTGGACGCCCCGCAGGTGGTCGGCGTCCGCCCGCCCGACGAGGAGGCCACCCCGCCCTTCACCGCGCTCGCCCCCTCCGCCCTGCGGCTGGCGCTCGCCCATGTCGGCCTGGGCATCCTGCACGGCGCCCTCGCCGAGGCCCGCGACCTCAGCCGCAACACCCCCCACCACCGGACGCACCATCCCGCCGCCCTCCCACCCGCCGAGGACCCCGACCTCCTCCTCGCGTTCGGCGAGCTCGCCTCCGCCACCCACACCGCGACCGCCGTGGTCGAGCGCGCCACCGACGCCCTGGCCGCCGCCCTCGCCCCCGGTGCCGTACTCGACGGCGACCAGCCCGCCGACATCGCCGCCCTGGTCGCCACCGCCGAGTCCGTCACCACCCGGGCCGCCCTCCAGCTCACCGCCCGCGTCCTCGAACTCGCCGACACCCCCGGCCTGGACCGCCACTGGCGCAACGCCCGCACCCTCACCGCCCACCGCTCCCCCACCCACCTCCTCCGCGGCATCGGCGACCACTACCTCAACACCGCCTACCGCCACTGACGACGACACCCCGGCCGGCCACTTCCGGCAACGTCCGGCAACTTCCAGCCACTTTCTGAAAGTTTCAGAAAGTAGTTACAGAACGACCGTGCGCGCTCCTACGCTGGCGCCGACCGTTCACCGGATGAAGGCAGGGGAACCTCATGCGCCGATCCAGCGGATCCATCCGTCCGACTTCCGTCCGTCCGACTTCCGTCCGCACGGCTTTGGCCACGGCCCTGGCCACGGGCACGGGCATCGTCGCCGTCGGCCTCGCGGCGCTGCTCTACGCCGCCGGGGGCGCGGCGGCGACAGCCACGGGGGCGGGCGAGGCAACCGGCGGCAGCACCTCCGCGCCCTCCTGCCTCGGCCTCTCGGCGAGTTGGCGCTACACCCAGGTCACCAACGGCTGCGGTGCGGCGCACACGGTGACCGTGGAGTACCGCTCGGGCTGGTCGGTGCCCTGCCGTACGGTCGCCCCCGATGCGACCGTCACCTTCCCCGGCTACGGCACCCAGGGCGACGAGGTCACCGGGATACGGCTGTGCACCGCCGCCTCGTAGCGAACCCGGCGCGAAAAATTGCCGGGCGGACGACGGCGGACGCTGCTAGGTTCTCGCCAGACCGCGAAGGACCGAGGAGGTGTTACCCGTGAACGCAGTATCGACATGGGTGCTCCCCTCCGGGGTCGCGGTCGGGCGATAGGTCGTCCGGGAGCGCCGCTTCAGCGCACTCCCGAAAGGCACGACCATGCACCTCACCTCCGAACAGCGCCTCGACGACGGCGTCGTCGAGCGCGAGTTCACCCTCGGCGAGATCCCCGGCACCCTGTGGACGCCCGGGCCGGACACATCCGCCGCGCCCGTCCCGCTGATCCTGATGGCCCACAACAACGGCCTGCCCAAGGCGCAGTCCCGGCTGGTCGCCCGGGCCCGGCACACCGCGGCGGCCGGCTACGCGGTGGCCTCCATCGACGCCGCCGGGTGCGGCGACCGGCCGCGTTCCGACGCCGACGAGCGGGCCCGCGCGGACTTCCGGCGGGCGGTACAGGCCGGCGAGGCGGACGAGGGGGTCTTTGAAGCCTTCGTCGGCCCGCTGGTGGAGCAGGCGGCCCCGGACTGGCGGACCACCCTGGACGCCCTCCTCGCGCTACCCGGGATCGGCGGGCCGGTCGGGTACTCGGGGTGGACCGCCCTGGGCATCCGCCTCGCGGTGGCCGAGCCGCGCATCGCGGCCGCCGGCTTCTTCGCCGGGGGTTACGTCCCCCGCGCCCAGCGCGAGGAGGCCCGGCGGCTCAGCATCCCGCTGCTGTTCCTGCTGCAATGGGACGACGAGGGGAACCCCCGGCAGCGGGCCCTGGACCTCTTCGACGCCTTCGGCAGCAGGGAGAAGACGCTCCACGCCAACCTGGGCGGGCACACCGGCACCCCGTGGTTCGAGCTGGAGGACGGGTTCCGGTTCTACGACCGGCACCTGACGTAGCCGTCGTCACCGGCACCTGACGTAGCCGCCGGGCCGCAGACGCGGCCGTGCCCGGCCCCCTGGTGATCAGAGAGGGCCGGGCACGGTACCGCTGCCGGCGGCTCAGCCGGCCGGGGCCGGGGCGGGGCCGACCAGTTCCTCCAGGACGTCCTCCATCGTCACGTACCCGATGACCGCGCCGCCCTCGCCGGTGACGGCGGCCAGATGGCTGCCGGCGGCGCGCAGGGCGGTGAGGGTGTCGTCCAGCGGGGTGTCCAGGGCGACCCGGGTGACGGTGTGCAGCGCCGAGCGGGGGAACGGCTTGTCCCGTTCGGCGACGCCCAGGGTGTCCTTGATGTGCAGGTAGCCGAGGACCGCGCCGGACGGGCCGGTCACCGGGAAGCGGGAGAACTTGGCCTCCACCGCCGTCCGCTCCAGCTCGTCCGGGGTGACGGTGTGCGGCACCGTGCGCATCCGGGGCGCCGCGACCAGGACCTCGCCGACCGGCCGGGTGCCCAGCTCCAGGGCGTCCCGCAGCCGCTCGCCGTCGGCCGGGTCGAGCAGGCCCGCGTCGCTGGAGTCGGCCACCATCCGGGCCAGTTCGTCGTCGGTGAAGGCCGACTCCACCTCGTCCTTCGGCTCCACCTTGATCAGCCGCAGCAGGGTGTTGGCGAAGGCGTTGATGGCGAAGACGAACGGCTTGAGGGCCCGGGTGATCGCCACCAGGGACGGGCCGAGCAGCAGCGCGGTCCGGGCCGGGGCGGCCAGCGCGATGTTCTTGGGCACCATCTCGCCGATGAGCATATGGGCGTAGGTGGCGGCGGCCAGCGCGATCACGAAGGCGATCGGGTGGACCAGCGCGTCCGGCACGCTGACGGCCGCGAACACCGGCTCCAGCAGATGCGCGATGGCCGGTTCGGCGACCGCGCCCAGCACCAGCGAGGAGACGGTGATGCCGAGCTGGGCGGTGGCCATCATCTGGGAGATGTGCTCCAAGCCCCACAGGGTGGTCCGGGCGCGCTTGTCGCCCTGCTTGGCGGCCGGTTCGATCTGCGCGCGGCGCACCGAGATCAGCGCGAACTCGGCGGCCACGAAGAAGGCGTTGGTCAGCAGGGTGAGCAGGCCGATGAGGATCTGCACGGTGGTCATCGGGCCTCCTCCAGCTGGCGGCGGGCCCCGGCCACGACCGGGACCTCGGGGGCGGCCTCGCCGGCCGGCTCGGTGATGTGGACCCGGTCGGCGCGGTGGTGGCTGACGTCGAGGACGTCCAGCTTCCAGCCGGCCACCTCCACGGTGTCGCCCTGGGCCGGGATCCGGGCCAGCCGGTTGGCGATCAGCCCGGCGACCGTCTCGTACGGGCCGTTGGGCGCGCTCAGCCCGATCCCGGCCAGCTGGTCTATCCGGACGCTGCCGTCCGCCTCCCAGGTGGACCGGCCGTCCTCGGTCGCGGGCGCCGGCAGCAGGTCGGGGACCTCCAGCGGGTCGTGCTCGTCGCGCACCTCGCCGACGACCTCCTCCACGATGTCCTCCACCGTGGCCACACCGGCCGTGCCGCCGTACTCGTCGATGACGACGGCCATGGTCCGCTCGGCCCGCATCCGCTCCAGGAGGCGGTCGGCCGGCAGGGAGTCGGGCACCAGCAGCGGCGGGCTGGCCAGCGCGGTGACCGGGGTGGTGGCCCGCCGGTCGGCGGGCAGCGCGAGCACATCGCGGATGTGCACGGTGCCGACCACCTCGTCCAGGCTCTGCCGGTAGACCGGGAAGCGGGACAGACCGGTGGCGAGGGTGAGGTTCGCGGCGTCGGCGGCGGTGGCGCCGGCCTCCAGCGCCAGCACCTCCACCCGCGGGGTCATCACGTTCTGCGCGGTCAGCTCGCCCAGGTGCAGGGTGCGGACGAACAGCTCGGCCGAGTCCTCCTCCAGGGCGCCCTCGCGTGCCGAGTGCTCGGCCAGCGCGACCAGTTCCTCCGGCGTACGGGCGGAGGCCAGCTCCTCGGCCGGCTCCAGGCCGACGCGGCGCACGAACCGGTTGGCGGTGGAGTTGAGGTGGCGGATGAACGGGCCGAAGGCCGCGGTGAACCCGCGCTGCGGGGTGGCCACCACCCGGGCGACCGCCAGCGGGCGGGAGATCGCCCAGTTCTTCGGCACCAGCTCGCCGATGACCATCAGCACCACCGTGGACAGGGCGACGCCCAGCACGGTGGCGACGGAGGAGGCGGCGGCGCCCAGGCCGATGGCCCGCAGCGGTCCGCCCAGCAGGGCGGCGAAGGACGGCTCGGCCAGCATGCCGATGACCAGGGAGGTGACCGTGATGCCGAGCTGCGCCCCGGAGAGCTGGAGCGTCAGCTTGCGTACGGCCGCCAGGGCGCTCGACGCGCCGCGCTCACCGGCGGCGGCCGAGCGTTCCAGCTCGCCCCGCTCGACGGTGGTCAGGGAGAACTCGGCGGCCACGAACACCGCGCACGCGAGAGTGAGGGCCAGGGCGGCGAGCAGCAGCAGGACCTCGGTCACCGTGCCACCCCCGTTCCCCGGCTCGAATCGTGCGGGCGGGCGGTGGCACGGCTGGTACTGGGAGGTTCACCCATCGCGGGTCCGTGGCTCCTTGTCGGTGGTGTGGGTGGGGGCGGGCGGGAAGAGGCACCCGCGCGCGAGGAAGCCGCTGTGCGTCGCGGCTTCTACAGCCACTGTAAAGGAATCGCCAAAAAGTGGGAGTCCCCCCTTGGTCACCGAGGTCGCTCAGAGCGGGGTCGCCGCCCGCAGGACGAAGAAGAGGGTGACCGCGGAGTTGGCCGAGGACCAGGCCGAGGCCGCCACCCCGGCCGTGGCGCCCCAGGCGGCCAGCCCCGCCGTGGTCCGCAGCGGCGGCCAGCGGTACCCGGCCGGGGCGGGCCGCAGCAGCGCGGCCACCCGGCGCGGGACCGGGCCCGCCGCGGCCAGCCCGGCGAGGGTCGGTACGGGCGCTCCCCGCGAGACCAGCGCCGCCTTGCCGATGGCCCGTGCCACCGTGCGCCGGCTGCCCACCGCCACGGCGGCCTCCTCGTCGGCCCACCGCTCGGCGGTGTACGCCACGGCGGTGCCGAGCGGCCGCAGGAACGGGTTGGCGCCCGCGGCCAGCCGTACCGCCAGCAGATAGCGGTGGTGGCCGGCCGCCAGATGGGCCCGCTCATGGGCGAAGAGCGCCCGCCGCTCGGCTGCCGTCAGCCCGGCCAGCATCCCGGTGCTCACCACCACCCTGCCCCCCGTACCCCGTACGCCGCCGGGCAGCGCGTACGCGTACGGGACCGGGTCCGGCAGCACCGCCACCGAGGACGGGCGCAGCGCGCCGAGCGCCCGGCCGGCCCGGCGGCGCACCCGCCGGTGCCGCCACCCGGTGCGCACCGCCGCGGCCACCACCGCGAGCAGGGCCGGGATCGCGGCCGGGCCCGCCACCTCGTCGTACGGCACGGCCGCCCGTACCTCCGGGTCGGACCAGCCGTCCGGCAGCGGGTTGCCGGGCAGTTGGGCGGTGCCGACCACCATCAGCAGCGCCAGGCACAGGGTGCTGCACAGGGCCAGGACGACGGCGACCACGCCCAGCAGCCGGGTGGCCGTACGCGGGTGGAGGTGCTGCTCGGCGAGGCGGGCCACCGGCCAGGCGCTCAGCGGCAGCACCAGCGGCAGGAAGACGAAGACGCCCACGGCGGTCAGCCCCCCACCCCGCCGCCGGCCCCGTCCCCCTCGTCGTCCCCTTCCCCCTCCTCGGTCTGGGCGAGCAGCCCGCGCAGCAGCTCCTCGTCCCCGGGCGGCAGCGCGGTGACGAAGCTGGCCAGCACCGCGCCCCGGTCCGGCTCCCCGTCCAGCACCCGGCGCATCCGCAGCGCGGCGAGACCCGCCTCGTCGGCCGTCGGGGTCCAGACGAACGACCGCCCGGAGCGCTCCCGGGTGACCGCCCCCTTGGCGTGCAGCCGGGTCAGGATGGTGATCACCGTGGTGTACGCCAGGCCGGTCCCCAGGCGCTCCTGCACCCAGCCGGTGTTCACCGGAGTACGCGCCTGCCGCAGCGCGGCCAGCACCTGCGCCTCCAACTCGCCCTGCCCGCGCCTGCGCGGCGGCTCCGGGGCACCGCCCCGCGCCCCGCCGCCGTCCCCCGCCCGGTCCCGCCCGGTCATCCCCGCTCCCTCCGCCATCCCGCTCCCTCCACCCACCGCAGCTCGCCGCCCACCGCGCTCTCCGCCGGTCGCCCAGCGTAGTGGCCGCCCCCCGCAGGGCGCCGGGCCATCCGCCGCCCCTCCCCTTGGAGGATCCTCCGACCACCCTCGCATCTGCCATGGCCAATGCGCTGAAACATTGCAAACAAGAGGTCATGGTGCCTACCGTTCCGGACATGCAGTCCTACACAATCGGTCAGGCCGCGCGGCTGCTGGGCGTCAGCCCGGACACCGCGCGCCGCTGGGCGGATGCCGGACGGGTCGCGACCCATCGCGACGAAGGCGGCCGCCGCCTCATCGACGGGCAGGCCCTGGCCGCGTTCTCGATCGAGGTGGCGCAGCAGGGCAACGGGGAGGAAGACGTCCCCTACACCTCCGCCCGCAACGCGTTCCCGGGCATCGTCACCGCGATCAAGCTCGGCGATGTCGCGGCCCAGGTCGAGATCCAGGCCGGGCCGCACCGACTGGTTTCCCTGCTCACCCGTGAGGCCGTCGAGGAACTGGGCCTGGAGGTCGGCATGCAGGCCACGGCCCGTGTGAAGTCCACCAGCGTCCATATCGACCGCCCCTGACGACTCCAGGAGTCGCCCCGATGTCCCTGTCCCTGCCCCCGCTCCCCGCCCGCCGCCGCGCCGCGGCCGCCCTCGCCGGTACCGCGCTGCTGCTCCCGCTCGCCGCCTGCGGCTCCGACGCCGACTCCGGCACCAAGGACGAGGGCCGGAGCGCCTCGCCGTCCGCCTCCGCCCCCCAGGCGCCCGCGGCCGATCTCACCGTGCTGGCCGCGGCCTCCCTCACCGACGTCTTCAAGACGGCGGGAGCCGCGTACGAGAAGAGCCACCCCGGCACCAAGCTGAACTTCTCCTTCGCCGGCTCGCAGGAGCTGATCGCCCAGATCCAGAACGGCGCCCCCGCCGACGCCCTGGTCACCGCCGACACCAAGAGCATGGACAAGGTGAAGGCGGACGCCGAGGCGCCGGTGGTGATCGCCAAGAACCGCCTGGTCATCGCCACCGGCGAGGGCAACCCCGAGAAGGTCGACGAGCTGAAGGACCTCGCCGACCCCAAGCTCAAGGTGGTGCTGGCCGCCCCCGAGGTGCCGGCCGGCAAGTACAGCAAGCAGGTGCTGGACAAGCAGAAGATCACCGTGAAGCCGGTTTCCCAGGAGGCCAGCGTCCGCGCGGTGCTGAGCAAGGTCCAGCTGGGCGAGGCGGACGCGGGCCTGGTCTACAAGACGGACGCCGACAGCGCCCCCGACAAGGTGGACGCCGTCGAGATCCCGGACGACCAGAACGCCATCGCCGAGTACCCGGCCGCCGCGCTGAAGGACTCCAAGAACGCGGCCGCCGCCAAGGCGTTCGTCGCCTGGCTGTCCGGCCCCGAGGGGCAGAAGATCCTCCTGGAGGCCGGCTTCCAGTCGCCGAAGCCCCAGGCCTGAAGCGGCAAGGCTGAGAGCGGCGGCTGAGAGCCGCAGGGCTGAGAGCGGCAGGGCTGAGTCGCAGGACACGGACGGCAGGAACGAACGCATGGGCATGAAGGACCGGGTGCGGGCAGGGGCGCGTGCGGGCGCACGCCTCCGTGCCCGGGACGGGCACCCGGCCATGCCCCGGACCCGGGTGCCCGTCCCGCTCGTCCTGCCCGCCCTGCTCGCCGTCGGCTTCCTTCTCCTGCCGCTCGTCGGCATCCTGGCCCGCACCTCCTGGGGCGAGCTGGGCGCCCACCTCACCAGCCCGGAGGCACTCCAGGCGCTGCGGCTGTCCCTGCTGGTGTCCTTCTGGGCGCTGGGGCTGTCGCTGCTCCTCGGGGTGCCGCTGGCCTGGCTGCTGGCCCGGGTGGACTTCCCCGGCAAGGCCCTGGTCCGCTCGCTCGTCCTGCTGCCGATGGTGCTGCCGCCGACCGTGGGCGGGGTGGCGCTGCTGCTCGGCTTCGGGCGGCGCGGGCTGCTCGGGCCGTGGCTGGAGGACTGGTTCGGCGTCACCCTGCCGTTCCACACCTCCGGGGCGGTGGTCGCCGCCACCTTCGTCGCCATGCCGTTCCTGGTGATCAGCCTGGAGGGCGCGCTGGCGGGCCTGAACCGGCGCTACGAGGAGACCGCCGCCTCCCTGGGCGCCTCCCCGGCCCGGGTGTTCGCCACGGTCACCCTGCCGATGGTGGCCCCCGGCCTGGCCGCCGGGGCGGCGCTCACCTGGGCGCGGGCACTGGGCGAGTTCGGCGCCACGATCACCTTCGCGGGCAATCTGCCCGGCAGTACGCAGACCCTGCCGCTCCAGGTGTACCTGCTGCTCCAGGAGCGCCCCGAGGCCGCGACCTCGGTCTCCCTCCTGCTGCTGGCCATCGCCATGGCGGTGCTCATCGCCCTGCGCGGCCGCTGGTCCACCACCCCCAGGGACCGCCACCCGACCGCCCCGGAACAGCCCGCCGACCCCGTCCCCCCAAGCCCGGCGGCACCGCCCCCGCACCAGGAGGCATCGCCCCCCACCACCCCCTGGTCCCTGCACGCCGACCTCACCGGCTTCCTCCAGCTCACCCTGGACGCCGAGCCCGGCACCACCATCGCCGTGGTCGGCCCCAACGGCGCCGGGAAGACCACCCTGCTGCGCGCCCTGCTGGGGCTCACCGACCGGGCCACCGCCCGGCTCCGGCTCGGCGGCGACGAGGTCAGCACGCTGGCCCCGCACCGCCGCCAGGTCGCCTGGGTGCCGCAGGACGGCGCCCTCTTCCCCCACCTCACCGCCCTCGCCAACACCGCCTACGGGCTGCGCGCCCAGGGCACAGCCCGCACCGAGGCCCGGCGCACCGCCCAGGAGTGGCTGGACCGGCTCGGGGTCGGGCAGCTGGCCCACCGCCGCCCGGCCCAGCTCTCCGGCGGCCAGGCCCAGCGGGTCGCCCTGGCCCGGGCGCTGGCCGCCCGCCCCCGCCTGCTCCTCCTCGACGAACCGCTGGCCGCGCTCGACCAGACCACCCGCGCCCATGTCCGGCACACCCTCCGCCGCCATCTGGACGGCTTCGGCGGGGTCTGCCTGATGGTCACCCACGACCCGGTGGAGGCGGTCTCGCTGGCCGACCGGGTCCTCGTCCTGGAGGACGGGCGCCCGGTGCAGTACGCCGCCCCCGCCGAGGTCGCCCGGCACCCCCGCTCGGCCTGGGTGGCCCGGATGCTGGGCCGCAACGCCTGGCCGGGCACCGCCACCACCGAAGGCCTGACCGTCCCCGGCGGCGCGGCCGTGGTCGCCGCCGAACCCCTCATCCCCGGCACCGAAGCCCTGGCGATCATCGCCCCCGAGGCCGTCTCGCTGCACCGCGAACCACCCGGCGGCAGCCCGCGCAACACCTGGCCGGGCACGGTCCGCGAGATCACCGCGGTCGGCTCCCGCCTGCGCACCCTGATCACCTGCGCGGACGCCCCCGACCTGGTAGCCGAGATCACCCCGGCCGCCGCCGCCGACCTCGCCCTCACCGACGGCACCCCGGTGTACGCGGCCGTCAAAGCCACCGAGGTCGTCCTCGTCCCCCGCTGAGCCCTCATCTACCCGACACCCGGCCCCCGGGGATAGGTTCAGCCCTCATGCGGCACTTCGAGCGGGACATCCTCACCGTGGCCGACCAACTCGCGGAGGTGTACGCGGAGGTCTTCACCGCCCCTCCCTGGCAGCACCGGGACCGTGCGGAGACCCGGGCGGCGTTTCGGGCGCGGCTGGAGACCGACGCCTACCGCCCCGGGTTCCGGGCCGTGCTCGCCCTGTCGGACGGCGGCGGGGTCGACGGGTTCGCCACCGGGTGGACCACCCTCGCCCCGTTCCGTACCGACCGCGCCTACCCCCGGGTGACGCGCCGGCTCGGCGCCGAGCGGGTGGCGGAGTTGCTGGTCGGCGCCTTCGAGGTGGACGAGCTGGGGGTGCGGGAGCACGCCCGGGGGACGGGGCTGGGGCGGCGGCTGCTGGGCGCCCTCACCGAGGCGGTGCCGGACGGGCGTGCCTGGTTGCTGGCCTGGGGCGGGGCACCGGACACGCTCGCGTTCTACCGCCGGATGGGCTGGCAGGAGCCCGCACCACTGCCCGGGGACCCGACGGACGTCGTGGTCTTCCTCGCGCCGAGATGATCCTTCGGTTACGCGGCTCCGCCGGTGAGCCGTAGCCGGGCGGGCTCCAGCAGTTCCAGGGCCTCCGCCCAGCGGAAGCCGTTCCCGCCGCCGATCAGGACGCCCATCTCCCGCAGGGTGGCCAGGCTGCGGGCGTACGCGGGGTGGGCGCTGAGCGGGGGGCCGACGGCCGGGAGTGCGGCGGTGGGCACCCCCTTCCCGTAGGCCTCGCAGAGGATGCCCAGGGCCAGGGTGTCGGCGATCCCGGCGGCCCACTTGTTGAGGGTGTTGAAGGTGGCCGGGGCGACCGCCAGGGCGTCCGGGTCGCGTGACGGCCGCTCCTCGCCGGGCAGCCGCCAGGCCGACCGGACCGGGCGGCCGGTCGCCGCCTCCACGGCGGCGCGGTCCAGGAAGCCCAGCCCCTGCGGGGTGGCGATCACCCCGGTCTCCCAGCCCCGCTCCCGGGCCTGGGCCAGCAGTTCGCCGACGCCGACGGCGACCCCGGCCGCGCAGACGACCACCCCCAGCAGCGGCCGCCGGGCGGTGTCCTCGGCCTCGCCTGCGGTCATTGCGGCTCCTGACTCCGGGGGACGGCCAACGGGCGGACGGTACACCGCCCCTGACACCGTGCCGGTCCCGCGGTCGTCCGTCCCACCGTCCTGTCGGGGCACCCGAGCGGGTGAGTACCCTGAGCCTGTCGCGGACTCGCCCCCCACCACGCCCCCTGCGGCGCGGCCGATCCGCCGGAACACTTCAGAGCAGTCGGTCAGGCGGGTAGGTGCACAGGGTGCTGGTGGCGGACCGTTACCGGGTGGAGTCGGCCATCGGCCGCGGTGCGATGGGAGAGGTCTGGCGCGCCACGGACGAGGTGCTGGGCCGGCCGGTGGCACTGAAGCTGCTGCTGGGCGACGACTCCGACGCGGAGACGGCGGCGCGCTTCCGGCTGGAGGGGCAGACCGCCGCCCGGCTGAGCCACCCGCATGTGGTCGGGGTTTTCGACTTCGGCGCCTGGGACGGCCGGTTCTACCTGGTCATGGAGTACGTGGCCGGGCACAGCCTGGCCCAGGAGCTGGCCGGGGCGGGGGCACTCACCCCCGACCGGGTGGCCGTGGTCGCCGCGCACACCGCCGCCGGGCTGGCCCTCGCCCACCGGCAGGGCATCGTGCACCGGGACATCAAGCCCGGCAACCTCCTCACCGACGCCGACGGCACGGTGAAGCTGGGCGACTTCGGCATAGCCCGGTTCGTGGACGACCCGGCCGCCGCGCTGACCACCGCGGGGCAGATCGTGGGCACCAGCCTCTATCTGGCCCCCGAACGGGCCCTCGGGCAGCCGGCCGGGCCCGCCTCGGACGTGTACTCGCTGGGCTGTGTGCTGTACCAGCTGCTCACCGGGCAGCCGCCGTTCCACGCCGACACCTCCACGGCCATCCTGTACCAGCACATCGACTCCGCGCCGGTGCCGCCGACCACCCTGGGGGTGCCGGTCACCCCGGAGTTCGAGCGGCGGCTGCTGGCCATGCTCGCCAAGCGGCCCGAGGCGCGGCCCAGCGCCCAGGAGACCGCCGACTTCTTCGGCTCCGGCGTCTGGCGCACCGCCCCCGCCCACCTGGCCCCGGCCGTCCGCCCGGCCCCGGCGCCCACCACCCGGCCCTCCGGCCCCACCACGTACGCCCTGCCGGGCACCGCTGCCCCGCGTACCGGCCGCGGCCGGCGCGCCCAGCCCACCCGGCGCCCCACCACCTCGGCCCGCGCCTTCGTCAGCCGCCGCCCCCGGGTGGCCAGCGCCATCGCCGGGACGGTGGCCTTCCTGGCCGCCGTCTGGCTGGGCATGGCGATCTTCGCGCCCGACACCGGCTCGGCCAACACCCCCGCCGAACCCACCACCGGCGCCGTCACCGCCCCGGCCGCCTCCACCACTACGGGGCGGTGACCGGGCCGTCCGCTCGCGCCCCCGTCAGGACACGTCCTCCATCCGCGGCATCTCGCCCTTCACCGTGTGGATGTCGATCACCGAGAACGCCGCGCCCATCGGGTCGCCCAGCGCGGCGAACCTGCCGAACGGGCTGTCCATCGGGCCGTAGTAGACGCTGCCGCCCAGCTCGCGGGTCCTGGCGCAGGCCCGGTCCACGTCGTCCACGGTGAAGTAGACGTTCAGATAGGGCGGCATCTCGGGCGGGAAGTCCTCGCCGCTGATCG
Source organism: Streptomyces sp. NPDC046887 (assembly GCF_040644755.1). Lineage (NCBI taxonomy): Bacteria > Bacillati > Actinomycetota > Actinomycetes > Kitasatosporales > Streptomycetaceae > Streptomyces > Streptomyces sp. NPDC046887. Next base: position 253,407 of record NZ_JBEYXH010000003.1, on the reverse strand, counting down.
ACATCCGGCCCAGCACGGTGTCCTCGCCCAGGTTGTAGAGGCGGAAGTCGCCGCCGGGGTCGTCCATCCGCTGCTGCCGGTAGCCGAAGACCGCCTGGAAGAAGGCGTCGGCGCGCTCCGGTTCCCGGGTGAAGACCTCGGCCCAGCAGTAGGCCCCGCGCATCGGCGGCCGGGCGTCGAAACCGCGGTGGGTGCCGGGCTGCCAGACACCGAAGACGACGCCGCTCGGCTCCCGGGCCAGCGCCATGGTGCCGAAGTCGCCGACGGTCATGGGCTCCATCAGCAGCTGCCCGCCGTTCCGGCGGATCTTCTCGGCGGTGGCGGCGGCGTCCGGCGAGGCGAGGTAGAGGCACCACGCCGAGAAGTCCTCCGCGCCCGGCATCGGCGGCACCACGGCGGCGGCCGCCTTGCCCTCGGCGTACGCCTGCGTGTAGTTGCCGTACTCGGTGGACGCCTCGCCGAACGTCCAGCCGAGCACCTCCGCGTAGTAGCTCTTGGCGCCCGCGAGGTCGGCGAACATGGCGTCCGCCCAGATCGGCGTGCCCTCGCGCACGTCGGCCTGGCCGGCCGCGGTGGCGTGGACGGTCGGCTCGCTCCCGGCGGCCTGGCCGGTCCGGGTGGACGGTGCGGGTTCTGCGGGGTGTGCGGTCATGGCGATGCTCTTCTCTCCCACTCGGCCGCCGTACGCCGATCCCGTACGCCGATCCCGTACGTCGATCCCGTACGGGGGACCCGATCCCCCCCCTCGGATCGCCCCGGGAGCGCACCCGGGGCTCCTTTCGGATCCCTCTCGGATCCCACTCGGATCCCTCTCGAAATCCCTCTCGGAGATCCCTTCGGATCCCACCCGCGCGCACCCGGGTCGGACGCGGGATCGGACGCGGATCGCACCCGTATCTCGTGCGGATCGCGCGCGGATCTCGCTCGTTCGGCGGACTGTCTCCGGAAAAACCGGCCCGAATTGTCACGCTAGCGAGGCTTGTCCCGTCCCGCGCGTCGAAAATCTGCGAGTCGGTCGGTACATCCGCTTGACGGGGTGTCATACTGAGGGCTGTAGCCCGTCGTGCATCCCCCGTCGCGACGGGCTACACCTATGCCCGCACGCGCCCGAGGGCCGGACCGGGCCATCCGGACCGGGCAAGCGCCAGGCACGGGCAAGGGACTCCCCTCGTGGCCCCCTGCCCGTGTTTTTTCGAGTTAACAGTGACGTAGAGTGGTTACGCAAGTCCGAATCCGCTGTGAAGGCGGAAGGGCGGTGGGCCACCGTACGGGGCCCGTGACCGTATGCGAACAACTCGCGACCGGGAGACACCGGATGACCGACGGCGAACAGCGCGCGCCCGAGCTGAGGACGCTGCAGCAGAAGGTCTCGTACATGGTCGAGCGGACCTTTCCCGGCCAACGGGTCTCCGGCCGGTTCTTCGCCGACCTGGTCAAGGAGCGCGGCGGCTCGCTCTCCCACAGCTACTTCTCCAACATCCTGGCGGGCAAGGTCACCCACCCCTCCGAGGAGATCCTGAAGGCGCTCGGGCTGGGCTTCGGCGTGGACTGGCGGTTCTTCAAGGAGGAGTCGGAGGTCGTCGACGATGTGGTGGCGGGGCTCCAGTTCCTCGCCAAGAGCCGCACCGGGGACATCGTCGGCATCGCGGCGCGCGGGATGGGCGAGGACGGAATTCCGGCCGAACTGCTGGAGCTCGCGCTCTCCCTCCTGGAGGAGGAGAAGCAGAACCGGGGGCAGGGGCGGCCCGGCGCCGCTCCCCAGGACGGGCCGTGAACACCGCCCGATAAGGCCCCGGTAGGGGCCCCGGCAAGGCGTCCGGCAAGGCGTCCGGCAGGGGCCGGAAGCGGAACGGCCGGTAGGATCATCCGGCGCATGTCACCGGCACGGGTGTGTACGCACAGCAACGCGCACCCACGCCCCCGCCGACCGGGCCCGCCTCCGGCACGGGGGAGCGGTCACGACCACACCGAGGCCTGGGGAGCCCATGTCCATGCGGGAGCTGCGCCGGGAGTGCGAGGCCGGGCTGGCCGATCTGCCGGTCCCGGTGCCCTTCACCGTGGAGGCGCTGGCCGCCGCGATGGCGGCCGCCCGCGGCCGGACCCTCGTGCTGCGGGAGCTGCCGGAACGATTCGCCCGGGTGAACGGCGCCTGCGGGCTGCGGCTGTCCGCCGGGGACACCAGCCTGGTCCTCTACCGGCGCCGCCCCACCGCGTACCAGACCCAGCACGTCATCCTGCACGAGCTGTGCCATGAGTGGTTCGACCACGGCACCGGACTGGACGCCGAGGCGCTCGGCCGGCTGCTCCCGGTCTTCGACGCCTCCCTGATCGGCCGGGTGCTGGGCACCGGGGCCACCGTGCAGGCCCGGGCCCAGTACGACACCCATGACGAGCGGATGGCCGAGCTGGGGGCCTCGCTCATCGGGCGGATGGCCCGCGACGCCACCAGCGACGACATGGTGGGCCGGCTCGACAACTCGCTGTCCCGGCCGGTGGCCCACCGCCGCGGGCCGCTGCTGCCGGGCCTGTTCCGCCGCCGCACCGCCACCCCCGAGACCACCGACCCCGAGGACCGCCCGTGAGCGCGCTCGACCTCGCCGGCTATCTGATAGCCGGAGTGATGACCGCCGTCGCCCTGTGGCGGATGCCCGCCGCCCTGTGGGGCGACGAGGAGGACCGGCGGCGCCGGGCCCTGTGGGGCTGCTACGCCGGGTTCGCCGCCGCGCTGTGGACCAAGACCAAGGCCGTGCGCACCGCGCTCAACGACAGCCCGGTGGTGGACCTCGCCGTACTGATCAAGCACTACACCGCGACCGTCGCCATCCTCGCCATCCTGAGCTACATCGTGGCGATCTACGGCCGCTACGAGGACGGCGGCGCCGTCCCCCGCCATGTGCGGTTCGCCCGGCTGGTCCAGCAGGTGGCGGCCAAGGCCTCCGCCGCCACCCTGGTCCTGCTGACCGTGCTCTTCTTCACCGTGGTGGACCGCTCGGCCCCCTCCGACCGGTTCGTCTCCGACCACGCCGGGCAGTGGGGCGCCACGCTCTACATGAGCGTCTTCTACCTCTACCTCGGCGCCGCCTCCGCCGTCTGCGCCTACCAGTGGGCGCTGGCCACCGGCGCCGCCACCGCCCGCCATCTGCGTGCCGGGCTCGGGATGATGACGGCGGCCATGTTCATCGGCGTCGGCTACACCGCCAGCCGGACCCTCTTCCTCTGGATCAGCGTCCTCGCTCCGCCCTCGCACACCTTCGCCCAGACCTTCGACAAGGCCACCGAGCTGGCGCAGATCGTGCTCTTCGCCCTGTTCGCGCTGGGCGCCTCGCTGCCCGCCTTCTCCAAGGGCTGGCGGCGGGTGCGGCTGTGGCGGGCGCAGGCCGCGCTCTACCCGCTCTGGCGCGAGCTGATGACCGCCTTCCCCGACCAGCCCTTCGAGCCGCCCGCCCCGCTCCTGCGCGAGCTGACCCGCTTCTCCACCCCCTCCGACCTGCGGATCGACCGCTGGGCGGCGGATATCGCGGACGCCGGCGAGAAGCTGCGCCACTATGTGCCGGACTCCCTGGCCCCCGCCGCCCGGGACGCCGCCGGCGGCCCCGGCCCGCTGGCCGACGCCTACTGGATCGCCGCCGCCCTCGCCCGCAAGGCCGCCGGGGCGCCCGCCGGACCGGCCGCCGCCGTGGACCCGCAGCACGCCACCGACCAGGACGGCGAGGTGGCCCGGCTGACCCGGGTGGCCGCCGCCCACCGCACCCTCGACCCCGACCGGGTCCGCGCCCTGGCGCACCCCCTGGAGCCCGCCGTATGACCACCGCCCCGACCCTCACCGCCGCCGAGCGCTCCCGGCCCCTCGCCCGGGCCGTCACCGACGCCCTCCAGCCGCGCAATGTGCTGTTGGCCGGGATGACCGGGATCGGCTGGGCGGCGGCCGGGCACTGGAGCGGGCTGCTCTGGGGGCTGCTGGGCGCGCTCTGCGCCGGGATCGTGCCCGCCGGGTACATCGAGTGGGAGCGCGGGCGCGGCCGCTGGGGCGACCGCCATGTGGTGGACCGCACCAAGCGCGCCCCGATCTTCCTCGTCATCCTCGGCTCGGTCGGCACCGGCGCCCTGCTGATGCTCGCCGGGCACGCCCCGACCGGGATCCTCCTCGCCATGCTGGGGCTGTGGGTGATGACCATCGGGCTGCTGGCGATCAACACGGTCTGGAAGATCTCGGTGGACGCCGCCGTCGCCTCGGCGGTGGTCGCGCTGCTCGCCGCCGTGCACAGCCCCTGGTGGCTACTCGGCTACGCGATGACGGCCGCCGTCTGCTGGACCCGGGTGGCCCTGGGCTACCACACACCGGGCCAGGTCCTCGCGGGCAGCGCACTGGGCGCGGCCACCACCCTGGTGTATCTGCCCTGGTGAACCCGCGGGATCAGCCGGGCCGCCCGCTGGCATCGCCCCCGCTGGGAGCCTCGCCCCCGTCCGGTGCCCCGCCCCCGCTCTGGGGCTCGGACCCGCTCAGGTCGGGGAAGGAGTGGTGCTCGTGCGCGACCACCCAGCGGCCCGCCTCCCTGCGCAGCCCCAGGGTCAACCGCATCCGGAAGCCCGGGCGGGCCGCGAGTTCCTCCTCGGTGCCGCACCGCACGAGTGCGTGGGCGAAGGCGACGTCCCGGCCGGCGGTGACCTCCAGTTCCTCGATGCCGAAGACGGCCCCCTGGGCCTGCCACGCGAAGAACGCCGGCCAGACCTCCCGGTACGCCCCGGCACCCCGCACGCCCCGGTAGGGCGGCGGAACGTCGAACATCACGATGTCCTCGGCGTGGTCCTCCACCACGGTGTCGATACGCCCCTGGTGCACCGCCTGGGCCCACCGTTCGATGAGCGCCCGGATCTGCTCGCTGTCGTCCCGCATGACTCCTCGGTCCTCCGCTCCGGGCGTCGGTGCCCCGTCGGCATGCCTCGGTAGGGGAGACCCGCGCGGCCCGGGAAACTCATCGGCCACCACCCTGGTCTACCCGGGCTGAGTCCCCTGGGGCCGGTGCAGGCCGAAGGTGGTGAAGGCGGTACGGGAGGGCAGCGGGTACGCCTCCGGGCCGCCGTCCGCACCGGTGAGCGCGTTGACGATGACCGCGGACCGCCAGGCGGCCAGCCCCAGATCGGGCACGCCCACCCCGTGGCTGTGCCGCTCGGCGTTCTGCACGAACACCGAGCCGCCCACCGCCGGATCGAGCACCAGCCGCTGCTCCCCGTCCACCAGCGGCCGCCCGCCCCCGTCCCGGCCGAGGTACTTCTCCAGCGGGCCGAGCAGCGCCTCCAGCGGCCGCTCGCGGTAGCCGGTGGCCAGCACCACGGCGTCGGTGGCCAGGGTCTCCCGGGCGTCCTGCCCCCGGTGCCGCAGCGCCAGCTCCAGCCGCCCGCCGCGGCGCTCCGCCCCGGTCACCTCCACCCCCGGGGTCAGCACCACGTCCGGCCAGCCGCCGCCCAGGGTGCGCCGGTACAGCTCGTCGTGGATCGCGCCCAGGGTCTCCGCGTCGACCCCCTTGTACAGCTGCCACTGCGCGGGCAGCAGCCGGTCGCGCTCCGCCTCGGGCAGCGCGCGGAAGTAGGCGGTGTAGTCGGGCGTGAACTGCTCAAGCCCGATCTTGGAGTACTCCATCGGCGCGAACGCCTCGGTGCGCGCCAGCCAGCTCAGCCCCTCCGCCCCGGCCGGACGGGCCCGCAGCAGGTCGAGCAGGATCTCGGCGCCGGACTGCCCGGCCCCGACCACGGTGACCCGTCGGGCGGCCAGCAGCTCCGCCCGGTGCTCCAGGTAGTCGGCGGAGTGCAGTACGGGCACCCCGGGGTCGGCGGCGAGGGAGTGCAGCGGCTCCGGTACGTACGGGGCGGTGCCGACGCCCAGCGCCAGGTGCCGCGCGTACAGCCGCCCGGGGCTGGTCTCCTGGTAGGTGAAGTCCACCGCGAACGCGGCCCGTTCGGCGTCCCAGGCCAGCCGCTCGACCCGGTGCCCGAACCGGCAGCCGCCCAGCCCCTCGCTGGCCCAGCGCAGATACGCCTCGTACTCGGCCCGGTCGATATGGAACCGCTCGGCGAAGTAGAACGGGAACAGCCGCCCGGTGGCGCGTACGTAGTTGAGGAAGGACCACCGGCTGGTCGGGTCCACCAGGCTGACCAGGTCGGCGAGGAAGGGCACCTGGAGGGTGGCGCCCTCGATCAGCAGCCCGGGGTGCCAGCGGAAGGCGGGGCGCTGCTCCAGGAACGCGGCCCGCAGCCCGGGCACCCCGTCGGCCAGCGCCGCCAGCGACAGGTTGAACGGCCCGGCGCCCACCCCCAGCAGGTCCAGCGGCCGCTCGGCGGTGCCGTCCGCGTCATCCATGCCGGATATCGGGTCGCTGGCGGTCATACGGTTCCTCCGTCGGTACGTGCGGTGGTGCGTGGTGCGGGTGGAGTGGGAGCGGCGGGTTCGGCGGCCAGGTCCAGCAGCCCGTCGAAGTCGGCGGCCCGGGCGTGCGGGTGGAGCAGGGTGGCCTTCAGCCAGAGCCGGGTCATGCCGGGGTCGGAGTCGGTCTCGCCGTCCTCGGCGCGGGCGCGGCCCAGCACCGCCCGCCCCTCCTGGAGCAGCCGCCGCCGCACCTCGGCCACCAGGGCGTCCCCCTGCTCCGGGGGCAGCCCGTCGGCGGCGGTGGGCCGGAACAGCACGGTGCTGATCCCCGTACCGCCGGGGCGGCGGCGCAGCCCCGGGTGGGCGTCGATCCGGGCGGCCAGCTCTTCGGCGGTGGCCACGCACCGCTCCACCAGCGCCGCCATGCCGTCCCGGCCGAGGGCCCGCAGGGTGGCGGCGATCTTCAGCGCGTCGGGGCGCCGGGAGGTGCGCAGCGAGCGGCCGAGCAGGTCCGGCAGCCCGGCCTCGGTGTCGTCGTCGGCGTTGAGGTAGTCGGCGGTCAGTTGCAGCGGCGCGAGGTACCGGGCGTCGGCGACGGCCAGCACCCCCGCGGCCACCGGTTGCCAGCCCAGCTTGTGCAGGTCGTAGGTGACCGAGTCGGCCCGCTCGACCCCGGCCAGCCGGGGGGCCAGCCGCTCGCTGAACAGCAGCGGCCCCCCGTAGGCGGCGTCCACGTGCAGCCGCGCCCGGTGCGCGGCGGCGGCGTCGGCGAGCGCGGGCAGCGGGTCGATCAGCCCCTCGTCGGTGGTCCCGGCGGTGGCCACCACCAGGGCGGCCGCGTCGGCGGGCAGCGCGGCCAGGGCGCCGCGTACCGCCTCGGGGTCCAGCCGCCCGCCCGGGCACTCTACGGCCACCGGCTCGGGCAGCCCGAGCAGCCAGGCGGCCCGCCGGACGCTGTGGTGGGCGGTGGCCCCGCACACCACCCGTACCGTCCGCCCGCCCGTGGCCCGGGCCTCCTCCCGGGCCAGCAGCAGCCCGAGCAGATTGGACTCGGTGCCCCCACTGGTGATCAGCGCGTCGGGGCCGGAGGTCCCCGGGTAGACCAGCCGGGCCAGCTCGGCGGTGACCGCCCGTTCGACGGTGGTGGCGGCGGGCGCCTGGTCCCAGGAGTCCATGGAGGGGTTGAGCGCGGAGGCGGCCAGGTCGGCGGCGGCGGCCACGGCCAGCGGCGGGCAGTGCAGATGGGCCGCGCAGGCCGGGTCGGCCGGGTCCGCGGCGCCCTCGGCGACCAGCTCCACCAGTTCGCGCAGCGCCGTCTCGGCGCCCACCCCGTGCCGGGGCAGCACCTCCAGCGCGCCGAACCGCTCCTCCACCCCCTCGGGCCCGCCCCCGGGCAGGGGCCCGCCCCGCCGCACCGCCCCGGCCCGCAGCGCGTCCAGCACCACGCCGGTCAGCGGCGCCAGCGCGTCCGCCCCGTCCACCCCTCCGGCCAGCGCGGCGCACCCCCGGGGGTCGGCGGTGGGACCGCCGATCAGGTTGTCCCGTACCCCGCTCACGCGCCCCGCCGCCCCTGCCGAGGGGCCCGCCGGCCACCCGACCGGCCCGGCGCGACCGCCGCCAGCGCCCCCGCGAGCCGCTCCAGCACCGCGTCCGCCTCCCCGTCCGTCAGGGTCAGCGGCGGCAGCAGCCTCAGCACGGTGTCCTCCCGCCCGCCGAGCTCCAGCATCAGTCCGCGCTCCAGGCAGGCGGCGCGCAGCGCGGAGGCCAGCACCGGGTCACCGGGCGGGTTGCCCAGCCGGTCCGGCGGGCCCGCCGGGTCCACGATCTCCACCCCGATCATCAGCCCCCTCCCCCGTACCTCACCGAACTCCGCCCGCCCCTCCGCCATGTCCCGCAGCTCCCGGCGGATCCGCTCGCCCAGTTTCGCGGCCCGCTCGGGCAGCTGCTCCGCCGCCACCGTGCGCAGGGTGATCTCCCCGGCGACCATCGCCAGGGTGTTGCCCCGGAAGGTCCCGGTGTGCGCGCCGGGCAGCCAGCGGTCCAGCTCGGAGCGGTACGCGATGAGGGCCAGCGGCAGTCCGCCGCCGACCGCCTTGGAGGCGACCAGGATGTCCGGAACCACCCCGGCGCGCTCGCAGGCCCAGAAGTGCCCGGTGCGGCCGACGCCGGTCTGGATCTCGTCCACGATCAGCAGCACCCCGTGCTCGGCGGTGATCCGGCGGACCTCGCGCAGCCAGCCGTCCGGCCCCTCCACCACCCCGCCCTCGCCCTGCACCACCTCCAGGATCACGGCGGCGGGCCGCTCGACTCCGCTGCTGGGGTCGGTGATCAGGCTCTCCAGCACCCGGGCCGACAGCTCCCCCGCCGCCTCCGGGGCGCCGCCGACGCCGAACGGGCAGCGGTAGGCGTACGGGTAGGGCACCCGGGTCACCGGCTGGGCGTCGGCCGGGCCGCCCGCCCGCATCCCCGCGGGCCCGGACACGGCCGCCGCACCCAGGGTCATCCCGTGGTACGCCCCGGTGAACGCGACGATCCCGCGCCGCCCGGTGGCCGTACGGGCCAGCTTCAGCGCCGCCTCCACCGCGTCCGTCCCGGCCGGACCGCAGAAGTGCAGCCGGGCGTCCTCGCGCAGCCCACCGGGCAGATGGCGCAGGAACTCGGCGCAGAACGCGTCCTTCTGCGGGGTGATCAGATCCAGCGCGTGCAGCAGCGCCCCGGAGGCCAGGGTGGCCTGGAGGGCGTCGATCACGGCGGGGTGGTTGTGTCCGAGGGCGAGGGTGCCCGCCCCGGAGAGGCAGTCGAGATAGGTCCGCCCGTCGACCCCGGTGACCTGGGCCCCGGCGGCCGTGGCCGGGGCGACCGGCAGGGTGCGGGCGTAGGTGCGAGCCGCCGACTCGCGCTGGGTCTGACGGTCGAGAAGCTGGGCTCGCAGCATGGCGGACAGCGCCCTTCGTCGTTCTGCGTCATCCTTCTGACGGTCAGTTAGGTTAGCCTAACCTGAACATGCGCCTCCGGCGACGGCCACCCGCCCCCACCACCGCACCAGGACAGCGTCCCACCGACACAACCGCCAACGACAGCCGCGAACTTGACGTCACGCCCGCATGGTCCCGCTTGCACGTACGTCCACTAATCGCCCGGAAGAGTGACGACTCGTCCGGTTTGCCCCGCCCCGTAGCGAGCACCCGCACCCCACGAAGGAACACGAAGGAACCGGACCACCGGCAAGGTGACATCGTGAGGAGGGCAGCCGACATGGCACCAGCGGCGACGTCCCCGTCCGCCGCGGCGACCCCACCGGCGACCGCGCAGACCGCAGAGGCCGCGGCGCAGGGCGCGAGGACGGCCACGGAGGCCGCGGGGGCGGCAGCACAGGGCGCGAGGACGGCGGTGCCGCTCAGCCCGCGGCCAGCAGCTCCGCGAGGAAGGCGTCCAGCTCCTCCAGGTTCTCCTGGCCGGCCGGGACGGACGCGTACGAGGAGGCGAGGAAGCGCTCCAGCGAGGGCGCCCAGACCGAGAAGACGGTCTCGCCCAGCAGCTCGATGCACAGCTCCTGACGGCTGCCGTTCAGCGCGGGCCACATCCGCACATCGCCCTCGCCCACCGTGCCCCGCATGCCCTCCCAGAGCATGTCCCGGTCCAGCCGCCATTCGGCGTAGACGCAGCCGCCGTGGGTGAAGCCGACGATGACGGCGTACGGGTCACGGGCGTCATAGGTCAGATGGGCCAGCACGGGCACCTCATGGCCCTCGGCGGACACCAGGCGCATGAAGACCTTGTCGCGCAGGACCGGGGTCATCTCGTCGGGAGCCATCTCGTCCTCCAGGGGTGGGGGTAGCGGGCAGGACAGCGACCTCTTCCCGGTGCCCCGGGCTATCCGCCTCATGCGGACGTTCACCCAGGTGTACTCCGTACGGCCGCGCTCCGGCGCGCGCCGGGCCGTCAACCTTCTTACCGTGACTGAATGATCGTCAGTTCGTTCGCCGCCGCCGTGCTGCCCGCCGTGCTGCTGCTCGCGCCCGCCGCGCCCCCCGCCGGGGCGCACTCCGCACCCGCCGCCGCGCGGTCGGTCACCGGGCCGCGCCCCGTGGAGCCCATGCCGCCGCGCCCGGCCGCGGCGGCCGGTTCCGCGCTGCTGCACCGCCCCGGCACCCAGGTCCGGGTGCCCCCCGGGGTGGCGGGCCCGCCGGCGGTGACGGCCCGGGCCTATCTGGTGGCCGACGCCCGCAGCGGCGACGTACTGGCGGCCCGCGACGCCCACCGGCAGCTGCCGCCCGCCTCCACCCTGAAGACGCTCTTCGCGCTGACCGCGCTGCCCGGGCAGTCCCCCGAACGGCAGCACACCGTCAGCGAGCACGAACTGCGCGGGGTCGGTGACGGTTCCAGCCTGGTCGGCGTCCGCGAGGAGGTCACCTACAAGCTGGCCGACCTGTGGCGGGGGGTCTTCCTCAGCTCCGGCAACGACGCGGTACGGGTGCTGGCCGGGCTGAACGGCGGCTGGCAGCGCACCGCCCGTGAGATGGAGGCCAAGGCCCGCTCACTGGGCGCCCTGGACACCCGGGTGAAGTCCCCCGACGGCTACGACACCGAGGGCCAGGTCTCCTCCGCGTACGACCTGGCGGTCTTCGGCCGCGCCGGGCTCCAGAACCCGGACTTCGCCCGGTACGCGGCCACCGCCGAGGCCGACTTCCCCGGCGGCGGCTGGTCGTACGGCATCCGCAACACCAACCGGCTGCTCACCGGCGACGACGGGGTGGGGCGCTACCCCGGCATCCTCGGCATCAAGAACGGCTACACCACCAACGCCGGGCACACCCTGGTCACCGCCGCCCGGCACGGCTCGCGCACCCTGGTGGTCTCCGTGATGAACCCCCGCAGCGGGGGCGCCTTCGACGTCTACGAGGAGGCCCGCCGCCTTCTCGACTGGGGCTTCGCCGCCGCCCCCAAGGCCCAGCCGGTCGGCTCCATCCTCCCCCCTCCCCAACCCCCCAAGATCCACGCCGCCGCCCCTCCGGCCCCTCCCTCGAAGCCGAAGCCCACCCCCCCGACCCCCGCCCCGGTCACCGCCTCTGCCGCCACCCCCACCGACGACGGCCCCCACCTCCTCCTCCCTCTCACCGTCGTCGGCGCCGCCCTCCTCGCCGCCGCCACCCTCTGGTGGACCCGCCGCCGCCCCCACCGCTGACGCCGAGGGTCACCCGAAAGCGGGACATCGCCGAGCGCACGGGGTCACCCCGGCAGGTCGCCCGGCCCCTCGAAGGTCCGGGAGAACAGCGGCTCCGTCCACACCCGGTCCGCCCGTCTCTGATCCGGCAGCTCGTCCAGGTCGAGGGTGAAGGTGCGGCCGTCGGCCAGCGGAGCGGCCAGCTTGCCGGTGCCGTACGCGCGGGTGTGCGCGGTGCTGTAGCCGGTGGCGGTGGGCTCGGTGTGCAACACCACCTCTCGGGCGTACGGATCGACGACCAGGTAGACGGGGACGCCGTAGCGCCCGTACTTCTCGGTGCAGTCGTCGTAGTCCCTGCGGGCCGAGGCCGTCGAGACCACCTCGGAGATCAGCAGGACGTCCACGAAGCCGTAGTGCGCGCCCTCCCGGCTCGCGTCCTCGCGGAGGACGGCGAAGTCGGGTGCGGAGTGCTCACCGCCCGGGAAGTCGAGGTGCACATCGGAGAGGACCTTCGCCTGGCGGCCGAGGGTGTGGGCGGAGGCGATCTGCATCGACCTGATCGTGCTGGAGTGCACCGCACTCCGGGGGGTCAGGATCACCTTGCCGTCGGTGCCGAAGAGGACTGTGTAACCCTCGGGGAACTCGGTGCGCGCGATCGCGTCGCCGCTCATGGTCGTTGCTCCTTCCGGTGTGCCGTCACCGTACGGCGGCGACCGGACCCCTCAGCACGCAGCGGAAATCCGGCTGCCCCCGCGCCCCCTCCCCCCGCACACTCACCCCATGGCTTCCTCCCTCCTGCTCCCCCTCCCCGCCCCCATTCAAGAAATGGCCGACCGACTCACCCACATCCCCGGCGTCGTCGGGGTGATGCTCGGGGGCAGCCGGGCTCGGGGCGAGGGGCGGGCGGACTCCGACTGGGACCTCGGCGTCTACTACCGCGCACCGCTCGACCTCGCCGCCCTGGGCGCGCTCGCCGGGGACGGGGTGGAGGTCGCCGCCCCGGGTGCCTGGGGGCCGTGGGTCAACGGCGGGGCGTGGCTGCGGGTCGGGGACTGGGCCGTGGACTGGATCCTGCGGGACCTGGACCGGGTGGGGCGGGTGTGGCGGGAGTGCCAGGAGGGGCGGTACGAGGTGGGCGTCCAGGCCGGGCACCCGCTCGGCTTCTGGTCGCCCTGCTACCCCGGCGAGGTCGCCCTCGGCCGGGTCCTCGCCGACCCCTCCGGCGAGCTGACCGCCCTGCGCGCCGCCACCGCCGCCTACCCCGAGCCGCTGCGCCATGCGCTGCTGGACGCCGCCTGGGAGGCGGAGTTCCTGATGGAAGGGGCTGCGAAGGGGGCGGCCGGTGCCGACCCGCTCTACGTCTCGCTCTGCCTCTCCCGCGCCCTCGGGGTGCTCACCCAGTCGCTGCACGCCCACGCCCGCCGCTGGTGCCTCAACGAGAAGGGCGCCCTGGCCACAGCCGAGACGCTGCCCGCCGCCCCGCCCGGCTTCGGCCCCCGGGCCCGCGCCCTGCTCGGCTCCCCGGGTGCCACGGCCGCCGAGCTGTCCGCCACGGTGGCGGCCGCCCGCGCCCTGGTGGCCGAGACCCGCGCCGCCCTGGCCGCCGACGCGGACGCGTGACCCGCCGTTCACACCCGGATGGCACCCTTGAACCATGAACGACTCCACCCCCGCGCCCCGCAGCCGTGCCCGTGTCCGCGCCCCCGAGCTGGTTGGCCGGGGCGGCTGGCTGAACACCGGCGGTGAGAGCCTCACCCTGGCCGGGCTCCGCGGCCGCATCGTCATCCTGGACTTCTGGACGTTCTGCTGCATCAACTGCCTGCACGTCCTGGACGAGCTGCGCGAGCTGGAGGAGAAGCACCGCGACACCGTGGTGGTCATCGGCGTGCACTCGCCGAAGTTCGTCCACGAGGCCGAGCACCAGGCCGTGGTCGACGCCGTCGAGCGGTACGAGGTGCACCACCCGGTGCTGGACGACCCGGAGCTGGCCACCTGGAAGCAGTACGCGGTACGGGCCTGGCCCACCCTGGTCGTGATCGACCCCGAGGGGTATGTCGTCGCCCAGCACGCCGGGGAGGGCCACGCGGGCGCCATCGCGACGCTCGTCGCGGAGCTGGAGGCCGAGCACGGGCCCAAAGGCACCCTGCGGCGCGGCGACGGGCCCTACGTACCGCCGGAGCCGGTCGCCACCCATCTGCGCTTCCCCGGCAAGGCGCTGCCGCTGCCCGACGGCACCTTCCTGGTCTCCGACACCACCCGCCACCAGCTGGTGCGGCTGGCGGCGGACGGGGAGACGGTGGAGCGGCGGTACGGGCACGGGGAGCGCGGCCTCGCCGACGGCCCCGCCCAGCACGCCCGGTTCAGCGAGCCGCAGGGCCTCGCACTCCTCCCGGACGGCCGCGTCATCGTCGCCGACACCGTCAACCACGCGCTGCGGACGCTGGACCCGGAGAGCGGCGAGGTGGCCACCGTCACCGGGACGGGGGCCCAGTGGTGGCAGGGCTCGCCCACCTCCGGCCCGGCCCGCGAGGTGGCGCTCTCCTCACCGTGGGACGTGGCCTGGTGGCGCGGCGAGGTATGGATCGCCATGGCGGGCGTCCACCAGCTGTGGGCCTACGACCCGGCGGCCGGAACGGTACGCGTGGCGGCGGGCACCACCAACGAGGGCCTGGTGGACGGACCGGCCGCCGAGGCCTGGTTCGCCCAGCCGTCCGGGCTCGCGGTCGCGGCCGACGGCACACGCCTCTGGGTGGCCGACTCGGAGACCAGCTCCCTGCGCTGGGTGGAGCCTCAGGACGACGACTACGCCGTCCGCACCGCCGTCGGCACCGGCCTCTTCGACTTCGGCCACCGCGACGGCGAGGCCGGACAGGCGCTGCTCCAGCACCCGCTGGGGGTGACCGCCCTGCCCGACGGCTCGGTCGCCATCAGCGACACCTACAACCACGCGCTGCGCCGCTACGACCCGGCCGCCGGCGAGTCCGGCGAGGTCACCACCCTCGCCACCGATCTGCGCGAGCCCAGCGGCGCGGTGCTGGCCGGGGAGGACATCGTCGTCGTGGAGTCGGCCCGCCACCGGCTCACCCGGCTGCGGCTGCCGGAGCAGGCCGTGCGGGTGGACGCGGTCGCCCACCGCACCCGGCGCGAGGCCACCGCGATCGCCCCGGGCAGCCTCCGGCTGGACGTGGTCTTCCGGGCGCCCACCGGCCAGAAGCTGGACGAGCGCTACGGGCCGTCCACCCGGCTGCTGGTCTCGGCCACCCCGCCCGAGCTGCTCGCCGACGGCGCGGGCACCGGCACCGACCTCTCCCGGACGCTCACCCTGGACCCCTCGGTCACCGAGGGCGTGCTGCATGTCTCGGCGATGGCCGCCTCCTGTGACGACGACCCGGCCAACGATTATCCGGCCTGCCATGTGCACCAGCAGGACTGGGGCGTCCCGGTCACCGTCCGCGAGGGCGGCGCGGACCGGCTCCCGCTGATCCTGGCGGGGATGGACGAGGGCTGACGACGGGCCGGTACGACCCCGCCCACTCCCGCGCCGGTGCTCAGTAGCGGCGCTCGTCGTGGGTGGGGTCGACCACCGTCGGGGCGACCGGCTGGACAATCGCGCGGCGGCGCCGGGCGATGCTGGTGAAGGTCGCGACACCGATCAGACCGACCGCCATCAGGATCAGCCCGACCAGGTCGAGGTTGACGCCACTGGCTTCCCAGTCCGTCGCGAAGGTCAGGATCGCCCCGACCGCAATGAGGATGATGCAGCCACCCAGGCCCATGATTCCCGCCTTCTCGTCGGTTCTCCGGACCTGCGGGTACCCCCGGCCACCCCGAGTACGCAACCCCGCCGCAGGGGTTGACAACTGACGGACCGCTACCGGGCCACCGGCGGGCCGCCGCCCCCGCCCCCCTGCCGGCCGCCCTCGGCCGTCCTACGCTGGGAGAAGCGGCACATCGCACCACCCGGGAGGCCGCCATGACCAGGAAAGTCGCCGACTGCCGGAGGTTCCCCAGCGAGTCCGGCTGCACGCTCACCATCGCCGGTGAGGAGGAAGAGGTCCTGAGGGCCGCGACCGATCACGCGGTCGCCGTCCACGGCCACGCGGACAGCCCTGAGCTGCGGGAACAGGTCCGCGGCATGCTGGAGGACGAGAAGGTCCACGCCTGACACCGACGCCACCGAAGGGATCGCCTCCGGGGCCGCACCGACCGGCTGAACGCCCTCGGTACGGCCCCGGGGCCGCTACCCGCCGAAAGGGCCTCAGCCCAGGAACGCCGCCACCGCGCTCGCCAGCAGATGCGGGTCGTCCGCCCCGCACAGTTCCCGGGCGCTGTGCATGGACAGGATCGCGATCCCGATGTCCACGGTCCGGATGCCGTGCCGGGCGGCGGTGATCGGGCCGATCGTCGTCCCGCACGGCATGTCGTTGTGGGAGACGAAGGTCTGCCACGGCACCCCCGCCCGCTCGCAGGCCCCCGCGAACACCGCGCGCCCGCCGCCGTCGGTGGCGTACCGCTGGTTGACGTTGACCTTGAGGATCGGGCCGCCGTTCGCCCGCGGGTGGTGCGTGGGGTCGTGCCGCTCGGCGTAGTTGGGGTGCACCGCGTGCCCGGTGTCGGAGGAGAGGCAGACGGTGCCCGCGAAGGCGCGCGCCCGGTCCTCGAACCCTCCCCCGCGCGCGTACACCGACCGCTCCAGCACCGTGCCCAGCAGCGGCCCCTGGGCGCCGGTGTCCGCCTCGGAGCCGTTCTCCTCGTGGTCGAAGGCGGCGAGTACGGGGATGTACGCGGGCTTCCCGGCCGCCGCCACCGCGGTCAGCGCGGCCACCCCGGCGTGCACCGAGACCAGGTTGTCCATCCGGGGCCCGGCGACCAGCTCCCGGTCCCGGCCCAGGTACGCCGGGGGCTCCACCGAGTGGACCATCAGGTCCCAGCCGGCCACCTCACCCGCGTCCACCTCGGCCTCCCCGGCCACGAAGTCGATCAGGTCGCCCTCGCGGATGTCCTCACCGAGGCCCCAGATCGGCTGCATATGGCGCTGTCGGTCCAGCTTCAGGCCGTCGTTGGCCGCCCGGTCCAGATGGATGGCGAGCTGCGGTACGCGCAGCAGCGGCCGGTCCACGTTCACCAGCCGGTGCCCGCCGTCCCGCAGGGTCAGCCGCCCGGACAGCCCCAGGTCGCGGTCGAGCCAGGTGTTCAGCAGCGTCCCGCCGTACGTTTCCACGGCCACCTGCCGCCAGCCGTGCGCGCCCATGTCCGGCTGCGGCTTGACCCGCAGGTTCGGTGAGTCGGTGTGCGCGCCGACGATACGGAACGGGGTGTGCGCCTCGGCTCCCTCGGGGACGTACCAGGCGATGAGCGCCCCGCCCCGCACGATGAACGCCCCGCCCGCCGCCCCGTCCCAGGCCGCGGTCTCGTCGAGCTGCCGGAAACCGGCCTTCTCCAGGCGGTCCGCGGCGTTGGCGACGGCGTGGTACGGCGAGGGCGACTCGGCCAGGAAAGCCATCAGGTCATCGGTGTGGCCGCGGTCGAAGCGGGGCGTAGAGCTGGTCATGAGGCCCACCCTACGGGCGGCCCCGGCCCGCCTCCCAAGGGTTCCCCGGGCCCGTTGTCAGTGGTGCCTGCCACCATCGGAAGCGGATGGACCAGCAGGAGCAGCAGGAGCAGTGAGAGCAGTTCGGATGACAGGTGCGGGCCGCACCGGCCCGCCGACTCGACCGGAGGTCCCGAGGTGACCACGACGACGAACGGATCCGTGCCGCTGCCCACCCCGCGGGCGCGGCGGATCCCCGGGCGCCCCGCCCGTCCGCCCGAGCACGCCCGGGTGCCGGACCCTCCCCGTACCACCGCCGAGCCGCCCCGCCCGGCCGGGCATCCGTACGAGGCCGCCGCCCCCGGCCCCGTCTGCGCCGCCTGCGGTACGGCGCCGGGCACGGTCTGGAGCCGGCCGCTGGCCCGCTCGGTGTGGGCGGGCCCGCCCGGGCTGCCGCTCTGCGCCCACTGCGCCGGCACCGCCTCCGGCACACCGGACCGCGAGCCGGTGCTCCTCGGCGACCTCCTCGCCGTGACGGCGGCCGCCCTGCGCATATCCACCCCGCCCCCGACCGCCCCGGAGGGCACCCCGGGCCCGGCGACGGCCGCGGCGTAGCGGCGGGGCCGGGCAGACCGGGCCGGGGGGCCGGGGCCGCACGGGCCGCCGGGCCACGGAGGCCGGGGCGGGGTTACACGGATCACCGGGCCGCGCGGACCGGAGCGGCGCCCGTCTCCGTGTCCGTCGCGGCGCCCGTCTCCGGGTACCCCTCCGTGTCCGTCGCGGCGCCCGTCTCCGCGTACCTCTCCGTCGCCTCCTCCGTTTCCGGGGCCGCTTCGGCGTCCCGGCGGAACCAGCTCAGCAGCGGCCCCGTCATGGCGGTGGTGACGACGGCCACGACGACCAGCAGGGCGTACCAGCGGTCATCGAGCAGCCCCGCCTGCTTGCCCACGTTGAGGGCGATGAGCTCGGTCAGGCCCCGGGTGTTCATCAGCGCCCCGATGACCGCGCTCTCCCGCCAGGACCGGCCGCCCAGGCGGGCCGCGCACGCACAGCCGCCGAGCTTGGCCGCGATCGCCACGGCCAGCAGCACGACCAGCAGCAGGAGGTCTCCCGCGCCCAGTCCGCCGATGTCCACGGAGAAGCCGGTGGTGATGAAGAAGACCGGCAGCAGCAGACCGCCGACCCGGTCCGCCCAGGAGACCAGCCCCGGGTCGGGCCGCCCGTCCCCCCGGCGCGGCATCAGCAGCCCCGCCAGAAAGGCCCCGAACACGGCATGCAGACCCAGCGCGTTGGTCGCCCACCCCGACAGCAGGGCCGCCGCGATCAGCGGCCCGTCCCGCAGCATGCCCGGGAGGGCGTAGGCCCGCCGCAGCACCGGGCGGACCAGCAGCAGCATCACCAGCAGATAGCAGACGAGCAGACCGCCCACCACGGCCGGGGAGTGGGCCTCGGTACCGGCGAGCGCCACCACCCCGGCCAGCACCAGCCAGCCGACGACATCGGTGAGGGCCGCCGCCGCGGTGGCCACGATGCCCGGCACGGTGCCGGCCAGCCCCCGGTCCCGGATGATGCTCGCCAGGACCGGCATCGCGGTGATGGACAGGGCGACCGCGAGGTAGAGCGGGAACGCCCAGCCGTTCGGTACGCCCTCGGGTTCGGCGCCCCGGGCGACGACGGCCCACCCCAGGGCCGCGCCCGCCGCCATGGGGACGGCGAGCGCGGCGAGGGACACCGAGGTGACGGTGCGTCCCTGATGGCGCAGGAGCGAGGTGTCCAGTTCGCAGCCGACGGAGAACATGAACAGCACCAGCGCCACCTGGCCGAGCACTCCGAGGTAGGGCAGCACCTCGTCCGGCACCAGCATGGCGCTGGGGTCGCCGGGCAGATGGCCCAGCACGCTCGGGCCGAGCACGATGCCCGCGAGCACCTGGCCGATGACCGGGGGCTGCCCGATCCGCCGGGCGAGCGCGGAGAGCGCGGCGGCGAGCACCACGACCGTGCTGGTGGCGAGCAGCACGCTCGTGGTGATCTGCTCGGCTGTCACCGGACGTGCCCCGAACGGTCAGTGAGCGTCCTCACGCCGCCGTACCGCCACCACCGTCGGAGCCGGCCCCGACCCCGGCCCCGGAGCCGATCCCAGCCCCATCCCCGGCCCCGACCCCCGCCCCGGTCCCGGCGAGTTCGGCCGTCACGGTGTCCACCGCCGTCTCCGCCACCGCGGGGTCGGCCCAGCCCAGGCCGTCCGGCGAGGCGACCAGTCCGTCCGGGAACAGCGGCTGCTCCAGGGTGGTGGCCCCGCCCAGGGAGGCACGGGCCTGGATCTCGTTCATCCCCTGCATCACCTCGGTCACCACCGTGGTGCCGAACAGCTCGCCCATCCGCTCGCCGCTCTCGGACTGGGCGGGCCCGGTCCGGTCCACGGCGTCGGCGAGGTCGCGGGAGGAGGTGCCGAAGCGCTCCTTGAGCGTGTCGAGGTCCATCAGCGCCGACTCGCCGGAGGAGACACCTCCCACCAGTTCCACGAAGGCGCGCAGGTCGGTGGCCTCGGCCCGGGAGACCTTGCGGGCCTGCCAGAAGTAGGAGTCCTCGTTGTGCTGCATGTCGTAGAAGGCGAGCAGGAACTCGTAGAAGACGCCGTACTCGCGGCGGTAGCGGCGCTCGAACTCGCCGAAGGCCCGCTCCTCGTCCAGGTCGCCGGCGAGCGCGCTGTTGATCGAGCGGGCGGCCAGCAGCCCGCCGTAGGTGGCCAGATGGACCCCGGTGGAGAAGACCGGGTCCACGAAGCAGGCCGCGTCGCCCACCAGCACCATGCCGGGCTGCCAGAACCGCTCCATCGCGTACGAGTAGTCCTTGCGCACGCGCAGTTCGCCGTACGGGCCCTCGGTGACGCGGGTCGCGTCCTTCAGATAGTCCTTGATCATCGGCGCGCGTTCGATGAACTGGGCCATGGCGGCCTCGGGGTCGCGGGAGAGCGTGCCGACCTGGGAGCGGTTGACGACCGCGCCGACGCTGGTGAGCGTGTCGGTCAGCGGGATGTACCAGAACCAGCCGTCGTCCCAGGCGCAGCAGAGGATGTTGCCGGCGTCCGGCCCGGGCAGCCGCTTGCCGCCCTCGTAGTAGCCGTAGAGGGCCACATTGCGGAAGAAGTCGGAGTAGTTGCGGGTGCCGACGGTACGGGCCAGCCTGCTGTTGCTGCCGGAGGCGTCGACCACGTACCGGGCGCCGGTCTCATGAGTCTTGCCGTCCTCGTCGGTCCAGCGCAGCCCGGTGACGCGGTCGCCCTCGGACAGGGTCGCCACCCCCGTGCACCGCTCGCGGACGTCCACGCCCAGCCGGCGGGCGTTGTCCAGCAGGATCTTGTCGAACTTCATGCGCTCGACCTGGTAGGCGGTGCTGGTGGGGCCCGACATCAGCGGGGAGTAGGCGAAGAGGAAGTTCCACGGCTCGGGGTTGGAGCCCCAGCGGAAGGTGCCGCCCCGCTTGGGCATGAAGTTCGCCTTCTCCAGCTCCTCGGTGACCCCCAGGAACCGGCAGACGCCGTGGATGGTCGCGGGGAGCAGCGACTCGCCGATCTGGTGGCGCGGGAAGGACTCCTTCTCCAGCAGCAGGACGCGATGGCCGGCCATCGCCACCAGCGCGGCCGTGGTGGAGCCGCCGGGGCCGCCCCCGACCACGACGACGTCATAGGGGCCGGACTGGGTCATGGGTTGTCTCCCTCAGCATCAGGAACATCAAGGTGGCGGCACACGGAAGGGACGGGCCGGCGTCGGCCGCCCGGTACGGACCGGACTCCGGACGGTTCAGGACCCTGCCTGCGTCGCAGCGGTCTGCGGGACCGTCCGCGGGGCGAGGAGCGCGGCCCACGCGCTCAGGGTCGGCCGCTCGGCCAGTTGGGTGAAGTCGACCTCGGCGCCGTCGGCGCGCCAGCTCTCCAGCAGGGTCATGGTCCGGATGGAGTCCATCCCCTGGTCGAACACGTTCTCGTCGTCGGCGAGCTCGTCGGCTTCGACGTAGAGCACCTCGGCCACGTCCTCACGCAGGCGCGCCAGCGTGAAGGGCCGTGGTTCGGGCGTACCACTCATGCGCTTGTCTCCGTCCATGAAGGACCACGAAGTCCATGAAGGACCACGAACGACCATGAGCGACCTCCGTTCCCGAGGGCCCTCCGGTCACTCCGAGCAAGCTACTTAGGTAAGCCTTGCCTTACACACCAAGTCCCGGTCAAAACCAGGTCAGTTAATGCCCTCGCAACGACCACGCACGGGAAAACGACCGCGGCCCGCCCCCGGGGTCATCCCGGGGACGGGCCGCGGCCCAACACCTTGCCTCAGCCGGTTCGGCTGACCGCTCCGGTCAGAAGGCCGCCTCGTCCAGCTCCATCAGCGAGTTGTCGACCGACTCGGCGATCAGCCGCTCGGTGGAGACGTTCGGCAGCACGTTGGCCGCGAAGAACTTCGCCGCCGCGATCTTGCCCTGGTAGAAGGCGCGGTCCTTGGCGGACGCGGTCTCCAGCTTCTCGGCGGCCACGGCCGCCCCCCGCAGCAGCAGGTAGCCGACGACCACGTCACCGGAGGCCAGCAGCAGCCGGGAGGTGTTGAGGCCGACCTTGTAGATGTTCTTGACGTCCTCGCCGGTGGCGGTGAGGTCGGTCAGCATCTGCCCGACGATCGCCTCCAGGTCCACGGCCGCCTTGGCGAGCGCGTCGCGGGCCGGAGCCAGCTCCGCCCCACCCGTCCCGACCGCCAGGAACTTCTTGATCTCCTCGGCCAGCGCGTTCAGCGAGGCGCCCTGGTCGCGGACGATCTTGCGGAAGAAGAAGTCCTGGCCCTGGATGGCCGTGGTGCCCTCGTAGAGGGTGTCGATCTTGGCGTCCCGGATGTACTGCTCGACCGGGTACTCCTGGAGGTAGCCGGAGCCGCCGAAGGTCTGGAGCGACTGGGCCAGCTGCTCGTAGGACTTCTCCGAGCCGTACCCCTTCACGATGGGCAGCAGCAGGTCGTTCAGGCCGACCAGCGCCTTCACGTCCTCCCCGGCGGACTCCTTGGCGGCGATCTCGTCCTGCACGGTGGCCGTGTAGAGGACCAGGGCCCGCATGCCCTCCGCGTACGCCTTCTGCGTCATCAGCGAGCGGCGCACATCCGGGTGGTGGGTGATGGTGACCTTGGGCGCGCTCTTGTCCATGAAGTTCGCCAGGTCGGGGCCCTGCACCCGCTCCTTGGCGTACTCCAGGGCGTTGAGGTAGCCCGTGGAGAGGGTGGCGATCGCCTTCGTGCCGACCATCATCCGGGCGAACTCGATGATCCGGAACATCTGCCGGATGCCCTCGTGCTTGTCACCGATCAGCCAGCCCTTGGCCGGGTGGCGGTCGCCGAAGGTCATCTCGCAGGTGTTGGAGGCCTTGAGGCCCATCTTGTGCTCGACGTTGGTGGCGTAGACGCCGTTGCGCTCGCCCAGCTCGCCGGTCTCGAAGTCGAAGTGGTACTTCGGGACGAGGAAGAGCGAGAGGCCCTTGGTGCCCGGACCGGCACCCTCGGGGCGGGCCAGCACGTAGTGGAGGATGTTCTCCGACATGTCGTGCTCACCGGAGGTGATGAAGCGCTTCACGCCCTCGATGTGCCAGGAGCCGTCCTCCTGCTGCACCGCCTTCGTGCGGCCCGCGCCCACGTCCGAGCCGGCGTCCGGCTCGGTCAGCACCATGGTGGAGCCCCACTGCTTCTCCACGGCCACGGACGCGATCTTCTTCTGGACCTCGTTGCCCTCCTCGAAGAGGATGCCCGCGAAGGCCGGGCCGGAGGAGTACATCCAGACCGCCGGGTTCGAGCCGAGGATCAGCTCCGCGTACGCCCAGATCAGCGAGCGCGGGGAGGTGGTGCCGCCGATCTCCTCGGGCAGCCCGAGCCGCCAGTACTCGGAGTCCATGAACGCCTGGTACGACTTCTTGAAGGAGGCCGGGACCGGGGCGGTGTTGGTCTCCGGGTCGAAGACCGGCGGGTTGCGGTCGGCGTCCGCGAACGACTCGGCGAAGTCGTTCTCCGCGAGGCGCGCCAGCTCGTCCAGAACGCTCTTGGCGGTCTCGACGTCCATCTCCTCGAACGGACCGGTGCCGTACACCTTGTCGCGGCCGAGGACCTCGAAGAGGTTGAACTCGATGTCGCGAAGATTCGACTTGTAGTGCCCCATGGCGAAGGCTCCGTAAGGCTCGGGGAGGCGGTTTCGGCGCCTCGTACACGCTGTCCACGTACCAGGCAGTAGCTACGATGATGCTACCCGTCGGTAATAAGAGCAACCCCTACCGGGCAATCCGTGACGAGCCCCGCACCGCTCCCCCGCACCGCCCGGTGAATCTTCCCCAACCCCCTGCGCGGAAGGTCCCCACTCGCTCACACTGAGTACAGGAGGTGCCGCACCATGTCCCGTTTCAAGATCAGCTGCCCCGCCCGGATCGTCTTCCGCGACGACGAGATGCGGATGATGGACGCACTCGACGGCGGCTTCCAGCTTGAGCAGCTTCTGTACTGCACGCTGGAGGCCGGCCACACCAGCCTCCACCACACGATCGCCCAGGGAGTGGCCGGTACCGAGACCACCCCGCCGTGGAGCCTGCACGCCCGCTGGGGCGACAACCCGCACGGCCCGGAGCGCGAACTGCTCCGCCTGGACGACTGCCCCGTGACCTCTCTGCCGGGCAGCGTCAAGTCCGAGTCCTGCTGGCTCCAGAAGGACCATGAAGGCCGCCACGCCTACGAGTTCGGGCCGCTCGCCGAGCGCCGCGAGCGCGAGTCGCTGCGACGGGGCTGAGCCCTCAGCGCAGGTCGAGCCGCATCAGCACCCGGGGATGCCCGGCCAGCACCGAGGTGGTGTCGGCGGCGTGGACGAACCCGGCGCGCTCGAAGTTCTTCCGGATCCCCGCGTACGCCATGGTCGTGTCGACCCGGCCGGCGCCAGGGTCGAGCGGGTACGCCTCGACCACCGGCGCCCCGTGGGCCCGGGCGAACTCGACCGCACCCGCGATCAGGGTGTGCGAGATCCCCTTCTTGCGGTGACCGGGACGCACCCGCACGCACCACAGCGACCAGACCGGCAGCTCGTCCACACGCGGAATGGTCCGGCTGTGCGCGAAGGAGGTGTCCGAGCGCGGCGCCACCGCCGCCCAGCCCACCGGCTCCTCCCCCTCGTACGCGAGCACCCCGGCGGGAACTCGGCCCGGCACAGCCCGGCCATGTACTCACCCCGGGCCGGTCCACGAAGCTCGTTGTTGAGCTTGGACGGAAGCCGGTAGCTCAGGCACCAGCAGACGGTGGCCCCCGGCGACTTCGGCCCCACCAGGGCCCGAACGTCCTCGAAGGCCGACGCGGGGCGAACCTCGATGGTCATGGACACCACGATGTCACGCCCCGCCCGCCTAGTCCTGACGGCAGACGCCCACGGACTCCGGCCGGAAGACCGGCCCGGGCCGCACGGCCGGCAGCTCGCACCAGACCGTCTTGCGCCCCGGTTCCGGCACCACCCCCCACCGCAGCGCCACCGCGTCCAGCAGCGCCAGCCCCCGCCCGCCCTCGTCATCCGGCTGGGCGGAGCGCAGAGTCGGCAGGGCACGCGGATCAGGATCGGTCACCTGGACGTGCACGAGGCCGTTGGCCGTGGTGATCAGCACGGTGACCGGGGTGCCCTCCCCCACATGCGTGATCACATTGGCCAGCAGCTCGCTCACACACAGCTCCACCTCGGGGCAGGGCGCCCCCAGATGCGCCCGCACCGCCCGTCGCAGATCAGGCACCTCCTTGGCCACGGCGAGCAGCGAGGCCGTGAACACGCTCACCGCTCGCCCTTCGCCCGCAGCACGTCCACCAGCGCGCGGGCGGTCGCCAGGTTGCAGTTGCCGAGGATGACCAGCGGCGGGTGCCCGAAGTCCCGCCCCAGGGACGGCAGCTTGATCCCGTGCTCGGCGAGGATGGCCCGAAGGTCGTCCACGGTCTCCCGGGTGACGAGGTCCGGGTCGGCGTCGGGGGTGTGGGGGTGGTGGTCGGTCATGGGGATGGCCTGCCTCTCGCACTCGTACGCACCTGCTGTGACGAATCGGTCACACAGTGGCGTGTCGGCCGCTACCGTGGAAGAGGTTTCGGCTACTCGGCAACGGGCGTTGAAAGGCGGGCAACCATGGCCGCGCGCAAGAAGAACGACGACTTCATCACCGTGTCCAAGCTGTACGGCAAGGAGTTGCGCCACAAACGCAACGAGGCCAGGCTGACACTGGAGCAGTTGGCGGAGGACAGCTTCTACGGACTGGGCTTCATCAGCGAGATCGAACGCGGCAACCGCTCCATGCCGGAGGACCTCGCCTCGCATGTGGACCGGGTCCTCAAGACCGACGGCTACTTCCTCCGGAACTGCGAGGACGTCCGCAAGGCCCGCCTCAACGGCCACGCCCCGTATTTCGAGACGGTGCTGGAGGCGGAGCGGCGGGCACTGACCATCGAGCAGTGGTCTCAGTCCATGTTCCCAGGCTTGCTCCAGACCGAGCCCTACATCCGCGCGCTGTTCAAGGCGGACCCGCCGCTGGAGACCGCCGAGGAGATCGAGAAGAAGATCATCGGTCGACTGGAACGCGCCGAGCTGTTCGCGCAGGACCCGATCAGGCCCGAGTACTGGATCGTGCTGCACGAGATCGCACTGCGGAAGCCGGTGCTGCCGCCCGACCTGATGGCGGAGCAGTTGGAGCATGTCGCGGCACTGGTGAGGTCCGGCCGGATCACTCTTCAAGTGCTTCCGTGGAACGAGGGCGCTCATGCCCTGATGGCGAACAACGCCATGATCCTCACCTTCGCCGACGAGCCGCCGCTCTTCTACACCGAGTCGCAGTACCACGGCCAGACCATCGACTATCCGCCGCTCGTGAAGCAGTACCGCAGGTCGTACGATCGGCTGCGGGCCGCCGCCCTCTCACCGGAGGCGTCCCTCGCCCTGATCGAGCAAGCTGCGAAGGACTGGCGTAATGGCGCACACGGCACCGGACTTGAACACCGCGGGTTGGCGTAGAAGCAGCTACAGCAACACCTCCGGTGGAGACTGCGTCGAGGTGGCCGACAACGTCCCCGGCCTCGTCCCCGTCCGCGACTCCAAGGTGACCGAGGGCCCCGTCCTCCTCCTCGCCGCCACCGCCTGGGCGCCGTTTGTCTCCGCGGTGAAGGGCATGGGGCTGCGGGGCGAGTAGTCCGGAAGCCGGGTCGCCGGAGCCCGCACAGGCGGCTTTCGGCGGGGGCGTACTCACTCCGGTGCAAGGGGACGGGGCCCGGTCTGTCCGGCGGGTAGAAGTTTTTTCCGGTCTGTTTCCGGGTGGTGGGGCCGTTGCTACGGTCGCGGACACGAATCCCGGCCGATGGATCCGCCATCCCTCGGCATGTCCGGAACGAGGAGTACCCGTGCCCTCATTACTCGATTCCGCGCGCCCATTCGCGCCCCACAAAAAGCCTCTGATTCACCGGGCCGTCGCCGCCCTGGCCGCCGTTGGCGCGCTGCTTCTGCTGATGATGGTCGCCGCCCCGCAGGCCGGCGCCGACGAGGCCTTCTACGTCCCGCCGTCCCCGCTGCCCGCGGGCGGCAACGGCGAGGTGATCAAACAGCAGCCCTCGAACTACCCGGGCACCAAGGCCACCCGGATCATGTATCTGAGCCGCAACGCCAAGAACCAGCCCATCCCGGTCACCGGAACGATCATCGTGCCTACCCAGGCCTGGACCGGCGCGGGGCCCCGGCCCATCGTGGCGTACGCGCCCTTCACCTCCGGCATGGGCGACCAGTGCGCGCCGTCGAAGACCCTGGTGGGCGAGGGGGCGCCGGATATGACCACCAGCTTCCAGAACAGCTTCGTCAACGGTCTGCTCGGCAAAGGCTTCGCTGTCGCCCAGACCGACTACGAGGGCCTGGGCACCCCCGGTGAACACCCCTACGCCATGCGGCTGTCCGAGGCCCGCACGACACTGGACGTGCTGCGCGCGGCCCAGCGGCTGCCGGGCACCGGCCTCGATCCCCGGGCGCCGCTGGGTATAGCGGGCTATTCGGAGGGCGGCGGCGCCGCGGCCTCCGCCGCCGAGATGGCATCGAGTTACGCGCCCGAACTCCCCATCAAGGGTGTGTACTCCGGTGCTGCCCCCGCCGACAAGGCGACGCTGGCGAAGGCCCTGGACGGCGGCATGTACGCGGGTTTCCTCGGCTATGCGCTGATCGGTATCGACACCGCGTACCCCGAATCGCATATCGGCGACCTGGCCAATGCCGCGGGCCAGCAGTTCCTGGAGGAGGCGCGTAAGACCTGCACGGTGGAAGCCGTCTTCAAATACCTGTTCAAGCAGAGCAGTTCGCTGACCAAGGACGGGCGTCCGGTGTCCGCGTATCTGAGTCAGGCGCCGTTCGACCGGATCGTGGCGGAGAACCGTATCGGCACGGCCAAGCCCGCCGCGCCCGTCCTGGTCCAGCACTCGGCCTTCGACGACGTCATCCCGTACAACGTCGGCAAGCAGCTGGCGAAGGACTGGTGCGCCCAGGGGGCGGACATCGAGTTCCGCGACCTCTTCGTCTTCTCCCCCTTCCTCGCCCACGCGCTCGGGCTGACCTCTGCCGCGGGCGAGGCCTCGAACTGGCTGGCCGACCGTTTCGCGGGCAAGCCCACCGCGAGCAACTGCGCCAAGCCCTGACCGGGACCAACCGCACGGCCGCCCATTCGTCACCGCCGTGAAGGACGGGGGGCCGCTGCAGGGCTGAGCCCGGCCCCGTAGCGTCAACTCGGCTGGAGCGCGGCGCGAATGCGGCCTCGGCTGTCGCTCGTGGCGGCGTCGGCCGGGGCCGCTGCCAGTTCGGTGTCCAGTTCCCGCAGGCGGTCGCTGACGCGAGTGGAGTGCACCTCGCCCATGAGCGTGAGTGCCGTGGTGGTCGCGGTGTCGGCGGCTTCCGTCTGCCCGGCGCGGACATGAGCGCGGGCCAGGGCGATGTGGTCGAAGGCGCGGCTGCGGACCCGCTCGGCCGGCCGGTGTGCGGTGCCCTGGGTGATCAGATCGATGGCGCGCGCCGAGCGGACGGGTACGTGCTCGGCTGCGATGAACTCGCAGACCCCGGCGGTGACATGGAACTCGGCGGTGTCGAACCAGGCGGCCCAGCTCGGGGCCGGGTCGTCACCCTCGCCCGTCAGCGCGTGCTCGGCGGCGGCGGTGGCGCGTTCCATCCCGCCGATGTCGCCCAGGACCGCGTGGCAGCGGGCTTCCAAGGAGGCGAGCAGGGCACGTAGTCGTCCGGGGGGCAGTTTGCGGGTGCCGTACTGGGCGGCTTGGACGAGGTCGAGGGCGTCGTGGGCGTGGCCGAGGTGGTTGGCCTGGCGGGCGAGGCAGTTCAGCAGGTGCCCGCCGATGCCGGTGCCGTCGGGGCCGGCCTGGTGGGCGGCCCGCAGCCCGAGGAGGAGGTAGCGCTGGGCGTCGTCGTGGACGCCGGCGTCATGGGTCATCCAGCCGGCGACACTGGCGAGTTCGGCGATGGCCGCGAACAGGGCGCGGCCGGTCTCCTCGGTGTAGGTGGCGGTGGCGGCGAGGTGGGTGACGTGCTGGAGCTGGCCGACGACGGCCAAACGGGACAGGGCGCCCCCGTGCTCGTTGTCGAGGAGGCGGAAGGCGGCGGTGGTCGCTTGGATACGGGTGACGTCGGACCGGCCGACGTGGCTGCCGGGCCGTACGGGCTCGGGCAGGGGTTCGCCGTCGGGGAGGCGTAGCCAGGGCTGCACGGCCTCCACCAGCGCCGGGCCGGTCAGCAGGCGGGAGAGGGAGGGCGGGCGGGTGTCGGTCACGGCATCGCTCCGGGTGGTGTCGAGTAGGGCGGCGACGACTGCGCGAGCCGACCACCCCTCTGCGCCCGGGCGCGGCGGGCCGGTGGCGAAGCCGAGATCGGCCGGGGTCAGCCGACGGCCACACAGCCGCGTCAGCGCCTCGGCGAGGAACGCGGGCACCGGCGGGCGCGGCTTCTCCGCGTGGTTGATCCACCGGGAGAGCCGGGAGCTGTCCGGCTGGACGTCATACCGCCCGTGGGCGGCCGCGACACGAGCGACCTCCGCGGCGATGTGGCTGTAGCTGGCCTGGGATAGCCGCACCCAGTGCGCCAGCTGGTCATTCGGCTGCGACACCGTGTTCCTCCAGCTCAGAGATGGTGAAGGCGTGGTGCGGTCCAAGGCCGTGCGCTGCTCTCCAGAGTACGAGGCAAGGAGCCGGCCCGGCGCGGTTCGACCGTGGTTCGCAGCGACTCGCAGCGCTCCCGCAGCGAACGGAGGTCCGGCCGAGCGCAGCGAACCGCCCTGGTAACGCCGTGGAGACGCCGCGGCTGCGGGCGCTGAACTGGGTGCAGCCCGGCCGCCACCGCGCCGGAACCCCTCAGGGAGGTCACCCTCATGCAGGACGCCCAGAGCACCCAGCAGACCGCCGACGTGGAGCCGACCGGCTTCGAGCCGAACGTCCACTCGGTGGACGCGGCCACCCTCGGCTCGCAGAACTACAACGACTCCGACAAGGAGCGGTACTTCGAGGGCATGTGACCCTCTCGCTCCACCACCGGGGCCCGGCCCGTGGGCGGCATCGGCCGTCCCGCGAACCGGGCCTCGGCTCGTCCACCGCGTTGCCGAAAGGGGAGCACTGATGGAGAAGAGTGGTGGCGCCACCGCCGAGGAGCTGCGGGCACTGTGCCGCGGACCGGTGAGAGTGGCGTTCGACGGTGGATGTCGGCTCGTCGTGGCCGGGGACTGCGGTGTCGATCGGGCCGGGCTCGACCAGGCGCTGCGCACGGTCGCCGATCACCGTTGGACGGAGCTGACCCGCTGGCCCGGCTCGTACTGGGTCATCGCCCGGACGCCGGACGGCACCCGGTTCATCGCCGGGGACCTCGCCGGGTTGCGCCCGGTGTTCCTCAACCGGACCGGGACCGGCCCACTGTGGGGGCCGGATCTCGGCGACTTGGCCCGCCTCACCGGTGCGCCGCTCGATCTGGGGCTGCTGGCGGCCCGGATCACCCATGGCGAGCATCACTGGCCGCACCGCGCCCCCTACCGGGGCATCGAACTCGTCCCCGGCGGAAGCGCCGTGGTGGTGCGCGGCAGCGAGGTGAGCATCGTGGACGTGTCGGGGATCGAGCCGGCCGCCGACCTTCGCAGCGGTGCCGAGGCGTTCGGGTCCGCGCTGACTCGGGCGGTGCAGCGACGCGTACGCGAGGCCGCGGCGGAAGTCGGGGCCGACCTGTCCGGTGGGCTGGACTCGGGCACGGCCGTGCTCCTGGGGGCCGCGATCGGCCCGGTACGGGCGGTCACCTGCACCGATGCGTACACCAGCGCCGAGGACACCGCGTACGCCTCCCGTATCGCCGCGTACGCCGGCATCGAGCACCACATCGCCTCCGGCTCGGCCGAGCACCTGCCGTTCGCGCTCACCGACGTGCCGCCCACCGGCGAACCGGCCGCCGCAGCGGTGAACTGGGACATGGACCGGCTCTACCGGGCGCCGGTGGCCGGGCATCCGCTGCACCTGACCGGCCACGGCGGGGACGCGGTGCTGGATGCCACCACGGCGGCCTGGGTCGGCATGATCCAGCGCGGCCACCTACGCGACGCCAAGCGGCACGCCTGCACCTGGGCGCGGCTGCGCGGGCAGGCGCCCGGCCCGTACGGGAAGGCGTTGCGGCGGGCCGCCCGCACCGGTCGGCGCGAGAGCCTGCTGTACGCCGCCGGGGCGCTGGAAACCGGCAGGGTGGCCGAGCACCCGCTCGGGTGGGCATGGGTCCCTACCGGCCAGGCCACGAGGTGGCTGACCGGCACCGGCCGGGCCACGGTCGCCGCGCTGCTGCACGAGGCCGCCGACAGCGCCCAACCGGAGTTCGCCGACGAAGCCGACCAGTGGACGGCGCTGCGCTCGACCGGCGCGGCCGCCCGCGCCGAACTGCCGCTGTACGAGGCCATGGGGCTGAACCCGGTCCATCCCTACCTCGACAACCAGGTGGTGCGGGCGGCATTCGCCGTGCCGGCGGCGGAGCGCCGCGGAGTGGCCACCTTCAAGCCCCTGCTGGCCGCTGCCCTGCCGCAGCTTCCCCCCTGGCTGACCGGCCGCCGCTCCAAGGGGTCCTTCACCGCGCAGCGGATCGCCGGTCTCGCCCGCCACCACCGCGCGCTGGATCGCCTGATCACCGACAGCCCGCTCGTCCAGGCGGGCCTGCTCGACGCGGACGCGGCCCGCCGCACGCTACGAGCGACCGCCGCCGGGCAGAGCGCCGCCCCGATCGGGGAGCTGCACTATCTCCTGATCACCTGCCAGTGGCTGGCCACACGCCCCGCTGCCGCAGAGCGGGGGTCGGCATGCTGAGCGTCGCCCCGGGCGTGTATCACGCCGGCACCGAGCAGGGCACGGCCATCCTCGACACGCGGACCGGGCAGTGGCTGTCGCTGCCCCCGGCCGCCGCGCAGGTATGGCGGGAGGCTCTGCGCCTCGGGTCCGTCGACGGGCTGGCCGACCGCATCGCCGTCCCCGCCGGACTCGACCCGGCCGCCACCCGGGCCGCCGTCGCCAAGTGCGTCGCCGACCTGCTGGAACGCGGGGTCCTCATCGACGTCGCCCGCCCGGCTGTCCGGCGGCGAAGGAGGTGGTGGAGATGAGCGTCGTCGCCTCGGGCCCCCGTCCCACCGCGCCCTGGCCGGACCGGGCCCTGGCCTTCATCGCGCTGGTGGCCGCCCTCGCCCTCTCCCGCCTCCCGCTGCGCCGGCGGCTGGCCCTCGTACGCCGGACCCGGCACCTCCCCTACGCTTCCCCATCCCGGCTCGACGCCCTCTACACCGCGGCGTGCGCGGCCGCGCCATGGTGGTGGCCGGGCCGGATCGCCTGTATGGAGCTGAGCCTGGCAACCGTGCTGGCCGCCGCGCTCACCGGGCGCCAGGCCCGCTGGGTCTTCGGCGTCCGGTTCCGGCCGGACGCCTTCCATGCCTGGGCCGAGGTGCCCGGGCACAGCGTCGGCCGGGACATCGGCGACGCGGGCGACCGGCCATGGACCCCCGTGATGACCGTGCCGGATCGCTAGCAGACCTCACGGCCCGCGGCAAAGCTCCCACCCCGAGCCGTCGCCCCGAACAGGTGAATTCATTGCACGTAACTTGACGTCACGCTGACCTGAGCTGGTCCGATCGTCCGGGCGCCCGGATAAAGGCGTTGCCGCCGCCTCGGTGGGGGCCGCTTCCTCTACGGGTGACCTCCACTCCCGGCCGGCAGGCCCCGCACATGCGACTTGCCGCGGACCGGCACCATGACGCCGGCACCCGCCTGAGCACCCGGGCCGTCGCCCGGCGCCTGCCCTCGACCCTGGGCCGGGCCGCCCGGCTCGGCTGGCACGTGGACCGCACGGCCGTCCTCGCCCTGCTTGCCGCCCAGGTCACCGCGGCCGTCCTCACCGCGTTCGCCCTCACCACCACCGCGCACCTGCTCACCACCCTGTCGGCCGCGGACAGTCTGATCCTCGGTATCCAGGGCAACACCACCGCCCTCGCGGCCGTCACCGGCGCGGTGGCCGGCCGCTACCTCGCCGACGCGGGGGCCAGGGCGGCCGCGGCCAGGCTGGCGCCCAAGGTCGTTCGCGAGGCCGATTTGCAGGTCATCGCCGCCGCCAACGGCGCCGAACTCGTCGCGTACGAGGATCCCGACTTCACCGACGCCCACCAGGCGGCCGGCGACGGCGCCGACGCCACGCGCGATCTGATCCTCGACGCCCAGCAGATCACCGGCGCCCTCGCCCAGCTCACCGCCGCGGCCGCCGTCGCCACCGCCCTGCATCCCCTGCTCGTACCACTGCTCGCCATGGCCGCCCTGCCCTGCGCCTTCGGCGCCCTGCGCGCCGCCCGTATCGAGCACACCGCCCACCACCGCAACCTCTCCGACACCCGGTTGCGAGCCGTCCTGCGCAACTACGCCGCCGAGCGCTCCACCGCCGACGAGGTCCGCGCCGGCACCATGGCCCCCTTCCTCATCGACCAGTACCGCGCCGTCTCTGCCCGTCTGGAGACCGAACAGCTCACCGCCTCCCGCCGCGCCCTCCTCGTACAAGGAGTCGGCGACGCCCTGTCCGCCTGCGGACTGCTCCTGACCTGGGCCGCGCTGCTGACCCTGGTCGCCACCGGCCGCATGGAGCCGGCCGCCGCCGGTGCCGCCGCGCTGGCCGTACGCACCTCCAACACCGCCCTGACCACCTCGGTACGGGCTGGCGCCCGCCTCTTCCGCACCTCGCTGTCGCTGGCCGACTGGACCCGGTTCCTGAGCCTGGCCCGGCAGTGGGCCGGCACCCGCGGTCCCGCCCGGATCACCGCGGCGCCCGGCACCATCACCGCCCGCGCGGTCGGCTTCACCTACCCCGGGGCGAGCACCCCGGCGCTGACCGGCATCGACCTCACCCTCCACCGCGGCGAAGTCCTCGCCCTGGTCGGCGAGAACGGCTCCGGCAAGACCACCCTGTCCAAGCTCCTCACCGGCCTGTTCCTCCCCACCACCGGCCGTGTCGTCTGGGACGGCCACGACCTCGCCGACACCGACCCCGCCTCGGTGTACCGGTGCATCGCCGTCGTCCCGCAGGACTACACCCGCTGGCCGCTGAACGCCCGCGAGAACATCACCCTCGGCCACCCCCAGCCCACCGGTGACCACGCCGTCCACACCGCCGCCGAAGCCGCCGGCGCCGACACCGTCCTGGCCCGGCTCCCGCACGGCCTGGACACCTCCCTGGCCCGCTCCTGGTGGGGCGGACACGAGCTGTCCGGCGGCGAATGGCAGCGCGTCGCACTCGCCCGCGCCTTCCACCGCGACGCCCCCGTCCTGGTCATGGACGAACCCACCGCCGCCCTCGACGCCCGCGCCGAGCACCGGATCTTCAGCCGCCTGCGTGACCTCGCCGCCGGGCGCACCACGATCTTCATCACCCACCGCCTGATCAACACCAAGCTCGCCGACCGCATCGCCGTCCTGGACCACGGCCACATCGTCCAAGTCGGCACCTTCGACGAACTGTCCACCGGCACCGGCCCGTTCCACGACATGCTCAAACTCCAGGAGGACCGATGACGTCGGCAAGGCAAGGGCTGGCCGAGAAGATCGCCGCCGCCGACCCCACCCTCGACCCCGCCTGGTGTGACGCCGTCGCATCAGGGCCGCGCGAACTCTTCCTCGGCGACGCCGTCTTCCTGCAGACCCTCGCCGCATGGGAGCCGCTGCGGCGGTCGGAGGTCGGGGAGGACGAGTGGCTGCGGATGGTCTACTCCGACCGGACCTGGGTCACCCAGGTCGACGGGCGAGACGCCGACGGCGCCGCCGGCCCCGTCGTCGGGAAACCCACGTCCTCATCCACCCTGCCTCGCTGGTCGTGCGCACTGCTCAGGTGGCGGAGCTCGCTCCGGGGCAGCGGGTCCTCGAAGTGGGCACCGGCACCGGCTACTCGACCGCGATCCTGAGCCGACGCCTGAGACCCGAGGCCGTGGTCAGTGTCGAGTACGACGCCAGCGTGGCGAATCGCGCAGCCGTCCACCTGGCTGCCGCGGGGGTCGCACCGACGCTCGTCGTCGGTGACGGCCTTCGGGGGAGTGCGGAGCACGGCGACTATGACGCGATCATCGCCACCTGTTCCGTACGGACTATTCCACCGTCGTGGTTCTGGCAGCTCGAAGAAGGCGGGTCGATCACCACCACCATCTGCGGATGGATGGACGCGGCCGGTCTGATCCGTCTCGTCCTGGACGACGAGGGCACCGCCCATGGCCGCTTCGTGGACGACACCATCACCTACGTGCTTGCCCGGCCGCACGAGCGGCCCCCGTCCGCGCGCTTCTTCCGGTTGGACGGTGACGTCCGCCCGACGCTCGTGAACCCCGCCTTCTGGACGAATGGGCCGGGCTGTTCGTCGCCCAACTCGCTGCGCCTTCCGCCGAACTACACACCACCGGCTCCGGCATCGTCCTCCGCGACGTGGCCACCGGTTCACAGGCATGGACCGAGGCCGCCGCCCAGGGATGGCTGGTGCACCAGAACGGACCGCTCCGGCTCTGGGACCAGGTTGAGGAGGCGCTGATCCTGTGGGAGAAGACCGGGGCCCCGACGCTGTCCGGGTTCGGGATGACCGCCACACCCTATGAGCAGACGGCGTGGATCGGCAGCCCGGGCGGGCCGAGTTGGCGGCTCCCGCTCTGACCCGGCCCGGGGCCCGTACCAGCGGGCCGGCCTCGACTCCACCATCCGCCATGACGAAGGGCGGCCCGCGCTGCCCGGTCAACGTGCAGAAGGTGCCCTCGGGCCGAGCGGGGCGTGAAGGTACTGTCCGCCGGGTCCGGCCCCAGCGCCGCCGACAAGGTCCTCCTCCACCACGCCCGTCAGGGAGCGGTCAGCGGCGTCACGCACTTCGTCGTCTCAGCCGACGCCGGCCTCGCCACCCTCGTCGCCCCCGGAGGACTGCGCGTCCCGGCCTGGGAGCACCAACCCGGCCGACGCTACCTCAGGTCTTGATCAACTTTCCGATCTCGGGGGCATCAAGCAGCTAGTTTGACGGTGCGCGCACAAAGAGACCGAGCGCGAGGGGGGCACGGTTCCGGCTGACCACCGGATGCCGAGTCGAACTAGTCATTCAACTTCACATCGCGCTTGATACTTGAAGGGGAAAGTATCTTGCTTATTGCACGACACCGGGGGACGTGGAACCAGGCCGCCATGGCAGTGGTCTCCGCAGCAGCCTTGCTGGCGACCGTGGCGCCCGGGGCAGCGCAGGCGGCGACCAGCGACCAAGCGCCGGACCCGGCGGTGGCGGCGGCGCTCCAGCGAGTGGCCAACGGCTCCTGGACGAAGAGCGACATCTCGCTGCTGAAGTCGATTCCGGAGGTCGCCGCCGGCGTGGTCGACCCGACCAAGCCGGCTGAGGTGACCATCAAGGAAGCCGCCTTCGAAGCCAATGGACAGGCCGTCTCACCGGCCAACGGCGAACCCCTGACGGGCGCCGAACTGGCCGAAGTCACTCCTCCCAGCCACCTCACTGGCCAGCCTCAGCCGGGTGAGCAGACTCTGCCCGCCGAGGGTGAGCCTGTGACGATCGCTCCGCGCATCACCGGCGGCAGGTGGAAGATGACTCACGTCACCCACACCCACCGCAGCCTGCTCGGATCCACGATCTTCAAGTACCACACCTGGGCCGAGTTCAACTACGGCAGCGGCAAGGTCCGCGCCTGGCGCTTCCGGGACGACGACATCACCAACGCCCAATCCATCGTCAACGTCGGCGACCGACGCATCGTCGCTTCCAAGACAGCCGTGGGCACCAGCCAGGCGACGTCCAAGATGAAGCGCAAGATCGAGCTGTGCGTGGCCAAGTACGGCTGCTACGCGACCATGTACCCCTACGCTTACACCACGGTGAAGGGCAGCGGCAGCACCAGCTTCACCAGCGGCGTATAAGGAGACCACCATGAACGCTCTCGTCGGAAAGATCGTCCTCGTCCTGGCCGCCTTCATCACGGCACCCTTCCTGCTCGGCAGTGGAGTGGGGATCATCGAGCTGAGCATCTGGTGCGCGGCCCTCGTCGTGGCACTGGCCGTCACGATCAGGACGCACCGCCGTAAGAGCCGGCACCACGAGGCTCCCGGCGAGGCGTGAACGGCAGCCACCTGACGAAGCACCGGTAGTACGCCTGAGGGGCCTCCACGGATGGAGGCCCCTCAGTGCTGGACGGGCTGCCGCCCGGTGTCGAAAGGAGCCCTGGGGGGGCTCAGCGGGTCAAGTAGGTGCCCAGGGTGCGGTACTTCAGCTTCAGGGAGTCCAGGGTGAAGTGCTTCGCACCGCTCGTGGTGGTGCCGGAGGGCGAGCCCTTGAGGATCTGGACCAGGCCCCAGCGGTTCTTGCCGCCCAGCTCCTCGTTGACGTTGACCAGCAGGTCGGCGCGGCCGTCCCGGGTGTAGTCGGCCAGCTTCAGCGTCAGGCCGAACGCGTCGTCCACCTCCGGGGTGTCGGCCACGTTCGCCGTGCTCTGGTCGAACGCGGTGGCGCCCTTGCCGGTCAGCCCGCCGGAGCCGCCGCGCAGCACGGTGACCATGCCGGTGTTCCGCAGCTTGCCCGCGTCCTCGCCGAACGCGCCGACGGCCAGGTCCGCGTAGCCGTCACCGTTGACGTCCCCGGCGTCCAGCGCCGAGCCGAAGTTGTCACCGTCCTCCGCGGCGCCGGGGACCCCGGCGGTGTCCTGGCTGAGGGTCTGCGTCCGCTTGGGGCGGCCGTCGGCGCTGCCGTAGTGGACGATCACCGAGCCGCGCCCCCGGTCGGTGTTCTCCAGGCCTCGGCCAACCGCCAGGTCCCCGAAGCCGTCCTTGTCGAAGTCGCCGATGACGGAGAGGCCGGGGCCCTGCTGGCCGCCGCCGTCGTCGGGGACGCGGAGCGTGTGCACGGGCCGGTCGGCGAACGAGGCCCCGCCGCGGTGCAGGAAGACAGGCTGCTGCTTGGCGGGGATGTTCTGGTAGAGGTCGTAACCGACGATGTAGAGGTCGGTGCCGCCCTTGCCGTCCACGTTCCCCGCGATCAGCTCCGACACGTTGAGGTAGCCGTAGCCGCCGAGGGGCTGCTGACCGCCGTACTTCCCGGCCCGGCTGAAGGGACCCTTGAGGAACAGCGCACCGGCCGGGCTGTTGCTGGAGGAGACGATGTCCTGGTCGCCGTCCCCGTCGAAGTCACCGGTGACCATGGTCTCGCCGAAGAAGTCGCCCTGGTCGGGTCCCCCGGAGGTCTGGGTGGAGTGCAGGGTGGTGCCCGCACCGAGGCCGGACTTCCCGCCCCAGATGATGGTGAGCCCGCCCCGGTACTTCACCCGGCCGACCTGCTCGCCGGGCGCGGAGACGATCAGGTCGCCGTAGCCGTCGCGGTCCAGGTCGGCGGTGGCCGAGGCCACGCCCCACATGTCCCCGGTCTCGACGGCACCGGGGATGCCCGGGGAGTCCTGGTGGATGACCTGGGTGCGGGTGCCGGGGCCGGAGGCCGTCCCGTAGACGACGGTGACCCGGCCGTCCTTGCCGTGGTCGCCGTTGCCGATGACGAGGTCCCGGTAGCCGTCGCCGTTGAAGTCGTCGCCGAACTTGGCGGGCTTGGCCGGGGCGGCGGGCGCGGCAGCGGACAGGACGCCCGGCACCGAGGCGGTGGCGGACGGGGCGGTCAGCAGGACGCCGCCGGTCAGGGCCGACGCCACCAGGGTGGCGGCGAGGGCGGTGGAGGTGGGGCGCACGGAACTCCTTCGGACTGCGAACGGCCGAGGAGCCCTCGGTCGCTGAACACGCGTTCGACCAAGAGACCCCGTACGGGCGGCGACGGTTGTACGCCCGCCCCTTATCCCCCGCCCTCGGCGGCGCGGCGCTCCAGGTCCTCGGCGGTCTCCTGCGCCCAGTCGCGCAGCACGGTGAAGGTGCGGATGCCGAGGTCCAGCGCATAGCCGCCGAACGGCGGTTCGCCGGGTGCGTCGCCCCGGGCCTCGATCTCGGCCCGGTCCTTCAGCAGGTCGTCCAGGAGGGCGGCGTGCCGCTCCGCCAGCCCCCGCATGGTGGCCGCCGCCCGGTCCGGCGGCAGCAGCGGCAGCAGGAAGGCGCGCAGAGCGGTCTCGTTGCGGACGGCGCGGTGGGGTTCCGGGTGGGCCACCCACGCGTCGATCTCCGTCCGCCCGGCCTCGGTGATCGTGTAGACCTTGCGGCCGCGCCCGCCGCCCGTCTCCTCGACGGTGACCGCCCCGCTCTCCACCATCTTGGCCAGCTCCGGATAGATCTGGCTGTGCTTGGCCTGCCAGACCTGGTTGATCACGTCGTCGAAGGTCTTGGCCAGTTCATAGCCGGAGGCCGGGCCCTTGGAGGCCAGCGTTCCGAGCAGGGCGATGCGCAGGGACATAGCGGAAGGGTACCTCCGGCCATGCCTCCACCTTGACGTGTCAGTCTCTACATGTCACTTTCTTCCTATGACCGATAAGACGCGTGACCGGTCCGGCAACGGACTTCTTCTCGTCGCCGTGCTCGGCGGCATGTTCCTGGCGATGCTGGACCAGACGATCGTCGGCACCGCGCTCCCCCGGATCACCCAGGACCTGGGCGGGGCCAGCCTCTACACCTGGACCGTGACGGCGTACCTGCTGACCTCCACGGTCACCGTCCCGCTCTACGGGCGCCTCTCCGACCTGCACGGCCGCAAGCCGCTGCTCCTCATCGGCATCGTGGTCTTCCTGCTCGGCAGCGTGCTGTGCGCGCTGTCCCAGAACATGGGCCAGCTGATCGCGTTCCGCGCCGTCCAGGGCCTGGGTGCCGGCGCCCTGATCCCGCTCTCGCTGGCCCTGGTCGCCGACACCGTCCCGGCCGAGTGGCGCAGCCGGGCACAGGGCGCGGTGGGCGGGGTCATGGCCCTCAGCTATGTGGTCGGGCCCTACCTGGGCGGGCTGTTCACCGACCACGCCAGCTGGCACTGGGTCTTCCTGGTCAACCTGCCGCTCGGCGCCGCCGTGCTCGCCGTCATCTGGCGCAAGCTGCCCCGGGTGGCCGGGATACCGGGCGGCGGGCGGCCCGACTACGCGGGCATCGCCGTGCTGACCGCGGGCATCAGCGCCCTGCTGGTCGGGCTGACCATGAAGGGCATCGACGGCCATGGGTGGACGGACGCGGTGGTGGTCGGGCCGATCGTGCTCGCGGCCGTGCTGCTGGTGCCGTTCGTGCTGATCGAGAACCGGGCCGCCCAGCCGATCATGCCGATGGGCCTGTTCCGCGACCGGGCCTACACGGTGGCCAACCTGGCCTCGTTCTTCTCCGCCTTCAGCCTCTTCGCCGCGGTGGTGTTCCTGCCGCGCTTCTTCCAGGAGGCGCAGGGGCACAGCGCGGCCGCCAGCGGCCTGCTGATCTACCCGCTGATGATCGCCATGGTGGCCGGCAGCTTCCTGGCCGGGGCCCTGATCAGCGGCACCGGCCGGACCAGGCCGTGGCTGATCGGCGCGGCCGTGCTGGGCGCGGCGGGGTCCCTGCTCTTCACCGGGCTGACCCTGGACACCTCGCGGTGGACCATGGCGCTCTGGATGGCGCTGATCGGCCTGGGCGTCGGCCCGATGCTCTCCGGGCTCACCATCGCCGTGCAGACCGCGGTGGACCCGGCCCACCTGGGCACCGCCAGCTCGAACATCGCCTTCTTCCGCCAGATCGGCGGCTCGATCGCGCTGGCCGTCGCGGGCACGCTCTACGCCGACACCCTCACCGGCCACCTGGGCGAGGGGCTGCACCAGGCCCAGGCCGCCGCCACCGCCACCGCGCTGCCCTGGCTCGCCACCCTCGGCGCGGCCGCCGCCCTGCTCGCCCTCCTCTTCCTGCCCGGACCCCGGCGGGAGGTACGGGAGGCCCCGGCCCCGACCTCGGCCGAGTCTCTCGGCGCATCGGCCTGAGCCGCGCCATCGCCCGGGGGCGGGGCCGGGCAACGGCCTGGAGCCGCCCCCGCGTTCCCTACCGGCCGATAGGCTGGTCCGCATGTACGGGTACGAGCAGACACAGGGCGCCTACGCCCCGCCCCAGCAGGGGTACGCGCAGCAGCAGCCGCTGTATCCGGAGCCGTCTCCCCCGTCGCTCGCGGACGCGGTGCGGGCCTTCACCACCGGGTCGATGACCCCGGAGGACTTCCAGCAGGTCTTCGCCACCTCCAAGGTGTACTGCCCGCGCGGCGACAACCCCGGATTCCTCGCCCTGCACAGCACCCAGCAGCCGGTGATCCCGATGTTCACCTCACTGAAGGAGCTGCGCCGGTACGCGGGCAAGGAGTCCAAGTACTTCGTGATCACCGGCGCCGAGGTGATCGACCTCCTACCGACCGGCTACGGCTTCGTCCTCGACATGGAGGGCGACCACCGGATCGTCTTCGACGCCAAGGCTGTGGAGGAGATGGTCGACTTCGCCATGCGGCGCATGTACGGCTGACGGCTGACGACTGACGGCGACGACTGCGGACGACGTTTCTGACGTTTCACGTGAAACCAAGGACCCGGTGGGAATGCCCGCCGGGTTCTTCGCGTTCCGGGTGGCAAGAAGTTCATCGTTCAACTAATCTAAGGGTACGCAGTCGCCGGGGCAGCCCCTCAGCGGCCCCTCAAGGAGGTCCCGCCATGCCTGCCGTCACCGTCGAGAACCCGCTGGCCCTGCCGCGCGTCACCGCCCCGGCCGGGTCGGACGCGCCCACTCGTCCCGTGCTGGCCGTGACCACCGCGCCCAGCGGCTTCGAGGGCGAGGGCTTCCCGGTGCGGCGGGCGTTCGCCGGCATCGCGTACCGGCATCTGGACCCGTTCATCATGATGGACCAGATGGGCGAGGTGGAGTACGCGCCGGGCGAGCCCAAGGGCACCCCCTGGCACCCGCACCGCGGCTTCGAGACCGTCACCTACCTCATCGACGGGACCTTCGTCCACCAGGACTCCAACGGCGGCGGGGGCACCATCACCAACGGCGACACCCAGTGGATGACCGCCGGATCCGGCCTGCTGCACATCGAGGCCCCGCCGGAGTCCCTGGTGATGTCCGGGGGCCTCTTCCACGGCCTCCAGCTGTGGGTGAACCTGCCCGCCAAGGACAAGATGCAGGACCCCCGCTACCAGGACATCCGCGGCGGCCAGGTCCGGCTGCTCACCTCCGCCGACGGCGGCGCCCTGCTCCGGGTCATCGCCGGCGAGCTGGACGGGCACCAGGGGCCGGGCATCACCCACACCCCGATCACCATGGTCCACGCCACCCTGCGCCCGGGCGCCGAGGTCACCGTGCCCTGGCGGTCCGACTTCAACGCCCTGGCCTACGTCCTGGCCGGACGCGGCTCGGTCGGCGCCGAGCGGCGGCCCCTCACGATGGGCCAGACCGCCGTCTTCGGCGAGGGTTCCACCCTGACCATCCGCGCCGACGAGACCCAGGACGGCAACACCCCGGACCTGGAGATCGTCCTGCTGGGCGGGCAGCCCATCCGGGAGCCGATGGCCCACTACGGCCCGTTCGTCATGAACACCCAGGCCGAACTGCGCCAGGCCTTCGACGACTTCCAGGCCGGCCGCCTCGGCCGCGTCCCCGCCGTCCACGGCATGACCGCGGGCGGTCTGAGCTGAGGCCCTGGGCTGAGGTCCTGAGCTGGGGCCCTGGGCTGGGCCGCACCCGCCTGGCGGCGAGCCCGGCGGGCGCATCAGCAACCGCGCCCCACGGGTGTGGCGTCCGGCTGACGCACCGTCCACGTCCGGGGGGGAGGTCGTGGTGCTCCGCCGCCGTGCCCACGGAACCGGGTCGCTACGGCATCGGCTCCCGCTGCCGGCTCTACCCTGCTGGGACCGGGTGGCCGCCGGGTGGCCGCCCGGCACCGAGGGAGGCAGTGATGGCCGTACGCCGGGTCGTGCCCAACGTCCGCTCGGAGGGCGCGGAGGACGCCGAGGACAACCGCGTCTTCTACGGTCTGCTCGGGTTCGAGGAGGTCATGAACCACGGCTGGATCATGACGCTCGCCCCACCCGGCGCCCCGACCGCGCAGATCAGCTTCATGACCGCCGACCAGGCCGCCCCCGTCACGCCCGACCTCAGCGTGGAGGTGGACGACGTGGACACCGCGTACGCGACGGTGCGCGCGAGCGGCGCGGAGATCGTGTACCCGCTGACGGACGAGGAGTGGGGCGTGCGCCGCTTCTTCGTCCGCGACCCCGGGGGCCGGGTGGTCAACGTACTGAGCCACCGCTGACGCCGGGGCGCGCTCCGGGTGGCGCCGCCCCCGCCGTCCGGACGGATCGCCGTATCCCGTCGTGGCTTCGTGCGCATGGCGGTCACGAACTGTCCTAAATGCCTGTGATCGTGGTGGCACACCGACACCCGGGAAACCGCCGGAAGGGACTGGACCACCATGAGCGACACCACCCCCACCGCCCCCGCCACCGAGCTCGACGCGGAGCGGACCGATCTGCTGGCCGCACTGGCCGCCGCACGCGCCGCCCTGACCGCCACCGTGGACGGGCTCACCGACGAGCAGGCCGGGGAGCGCCCCACGGCCAGCGCCCTCTGTCTGGGCGGACTGGTCAAGCACGTCACCCGCGTCGAGGAGCGCTGGCTGCGCTTCGTGGTCGAGGGGCCCGGGGGCATGCACGCCCGTCTGCCCGAGGGCGTCAGCTGGGGCGACATCATGTCCGGCGCCGCCGAACCCCCGCAGTGGATGATCGACCACCAGCAGGCATTCACCATGCGGCCCGGCGAGACCGTGGCCGAGGTACTCCGCAGCTACGAGGAGGTCGCCGCCCGGACCGCGGAGACCGTCGCCGCCCTGCCGGACCTGTCGGCCGCGCACCCGCTGCCCGAGGCCCCCTGGCAGCCGCCGGGCCAGTCCTGGAGCGCCCGCCGGGTGCTGGCACACGTCATCGCCGAGACCTCCCAGCACGCCGGGCACGCCGACATCATCCGCGAGACACTCGACGGCCGCACCGCCACCTGAGCAGGCGGCCGGGGCCCGGGCCATCGCCCACGTGGGCGGCGGCCACCAGGCCCCGCGCAGGCCCCGCGCCCCTCTTCCTCAGTCCTCGGCCGCCCGCTCCTCGTAGAGCGCGAACCAGATCGACTTGCCCTCGCCGCGCGGGTCGACGCCCCACTCATGGGCCAGCATCTCCATCAGCACCAGGCCCCGGCCGGAGGAGGCCATCTCACCGGGGCGGCGGCGGTGCGGGAGCTCGTCGCTGGTGTCGGCGACCTCGACCCGCAGCCGCCGCCGGCCGTGGTCGCCGGTGGCCTCCACCACCAGCAGGGCGTCGCCGTCGGTATGGACCAGCACGTTGGTGACCATCTCCGACACCATCAGCACCGCCGAGTCGACCTGCTCGGCGTCCGCCCAGTCGTGCAGCAGGGCCCGCAGATGGCGGCGGGCAGCCGAGATCCGCTCCGGCTCGGCCTGCGCCACCGTCATCACACTGCGCCGGATCGCCGCCGGCCGGGCGTCGGCCCCGGTACGGGAGAGCAGCAGCACCGCGATGTCGTCCTCGCGGCGGTCGGCGAGGCGACCGGTGTTGTAGTGCGAGCCGGGCCCGTGCACGGCCTCGATCAGCCGGTCCGCCAGCGCCTCCAGCCCCTCCCCGGCGAGGTCGTGCTCCTCAAGGAGGGCGCAGATCCGGGCCCAGCCGGTCTCCAGGTCATGGCCGCCGGTCTCCAGCAGCCCGTCGGTGCAGACCATCAGCGTCTCCCCGGGCTCCAGGATGAGCCGGGTGGTCGGGTAGTCGGTGTCCGGGATGATGCCCAGCGGCAGCCCGCCTGCCGTGGGGCGGACCATCACCGTGCCGTCCGCCATCCGGATCGCCGGGTCGGGGTGGCCGGCCCGGGCGATGTCGAGCGTCCCGGTGGCCGGGTCCACCTCCAGATACAGGCAGGTCGCGAACCGCGCCGAGGCGT
Organism: Streptomyces sp. NPDC046887; assembly: GCF_040644755.1. Classification (NCBI taxonomy): domain Bacteria; kingdom Bacillati; phylum Actinomycetota; class Actinomycetes; order Kitasatosporales; family Streptomycetaceae; genus Streptomyces; species Streptomyces sp. NPDC046887. The sequence goes on along the minus strand of NZ_JBEYXH010000003.1, from coordinate 208,897 downwards.
CGATCCCCCCTCCGACGCCTCCCGCACCTCCCGCACCGAGGCCTCCGCCCCGCATCTGGACCCCGCCCAGGCTCCCCGCCCCGGCGCTGCCGCCCCCGTCGGCGATACCGCCCTCGGTGATGCCGTGCAGGAAGCGGGAGGCGCGGGAGAGCACCGCGTCCGGCCGGTGCCCCTCGGAGGCGTAGGCGCGCAGCGCGATCCGCAGCTGGCCCATCAACCCGGCGGCCCGGACGTCATGGCCCTGGACGTCGCCGATGACCAGCGCCACCCGGCCGCCGGGGAGCTGGATCATGTCGTACCAGTCGCCGCCGATCTGGAGCCCGCCGCCGGTCGGCACATACCGGGCGGCGACCTCCATACCCGGGATCGCCGGGCCAAGCACCGGCATCATGGCCCGCTGGAGGCCCAGCGACAGCTCCCGCTCCGACTCGGCGACCCCGGCCCGGGCGAGGGCCTGGGCCAGCATCCGGGCCACGGTGGTCAGCACCGACCGCTCGTCCGGGGAGAAGCCCACCCGGTAGGTGAAGGCGGCCATCCAGGCGCCCATGGTCCGCCCCGCCACGGTGAGCGGCAGAAAGGCCCAGGACTCCCGGCCGTAGGGCTCGGCCAGCGGCCAGGTGGCGGGGAAGCGGGACTTGTACTCGTCCGGGGTGGGGAGGTAGATCGCGCGGCCGGTGCGGATCACCTCGGCGGCCGGGTAGTCGATGTCGAGCGCCATCTCCGTGAACGGGCTCTCGTCGGTGACACCGTGGCCATGGTGGCCGATCACCGTCAGCCGGTCGCCCTGCACCCCGAAGACGGCGAGCCCGTCCGGGGAGAAGCCCGGCATCGACAGCGAGGCCGCCACCCGCAGCACCTCCGCCGTGGAGCGGGCCTCCGCCAGCGCGCGCCCGGCGTCCAGCAGGAACGCCTCCCGCGAGCGCCGCCAGTCCCCGGTGACCGGGGTGCGCGCGGCGGTGCCCGGCTGAGCGTCGGCGACCTCCTGCAACATCCCGACCAGCTCGAAGTCGCCGCCCTTGACATACGGCTTGGAGCGGCTGCGCACGGTTCGCAGCACCCGGCCCTCACCGTCCACGATCCGCAGCCGGGCCTCGGCGAGGGTGCCTTCGGCGACCGCCAGGTTCACCACACCGTCGATCTCGTTCCAGTCCACCGGGTGGAACCGGGAGCGCACGGCCGCCTCGGTCAGGGTGACCCGCTCGGCGGGCAGCCCCAGCAACCGGGCGGCTTCTGCGTCCAGAGTGACGATCCCGGACGCGTTGTCCCATCGCCACAGGCCGGTCACGGTGGCGGCCAGGACGTCCTCGGTGCGCATTGCCCCACTTTAAGAAGACGAACCGACCGGTCGCCACCGGCCCCACCCCCGGCCGTCGTCCCCGCCCCCCGCCGAATCCCCGGGCAGCGATCTTGCGACGACCGGTAACCTTGACGGGTCACGCGAGTCGTTTGACGCGACTGACGCGAGATGTTTCACGTGAAACACGCGCGGGGCGGACCCCAGCCGCCGCCGAACCAGGCCGGAGGCACGCCACCCGCCCACCCGCGCGACACCACACGCACGACCACCCAACTCCGAAGACTGGATGAACGACGATGCATCGGTACAGGTCCCACACCTGCGGCGAGCTCCGCGCCTCTGACGTCGGCACCGACGTCCGGCTGAGCGGCTGGCTGCACAATCGGCGCGACCTGGGCGGCATCCTCTTCATCGATCTGCGCGACCACTACGGCATCACGCAGCTGGTGGCCCGTCCCGGCACGGCCGCCGCCGAGGTGCTGGACAAGCTGACCAAGGAGACCGTCGTCCGGGTGGACGGCAAGGTCGTCTCGCGCGGCGCGGAGAACGTCAACCCCGAGCTGCCCACCGGTGAGATCGAGATCGAGGCCGCCGAGGTCGAGGTGCTCGGCGCGGCCCAGCAGATCCCGTTCACCATCAACGCGGACGACGGCGTCAACGAGGAGCGGCGCCTGGAGTACCGCTTCCTGGACCTGCGCCGCGAGCGGATGCACCGCAACATCATGCTGCGCTCGGCCGTCATCGCCGCCATCCGCTCCAAGATGGTCGCGCTCGGCTTCAACGAGATGGCCACCCCGATCCTCACCGCCACCTCCCCCGAGGGCGCACGTGACTTCGTGGTGCCCTCCCGCCTCAACCCGGGCAAGTTCTACGCGCTGCCCCAGGCGCCGCAGCAGTTCAAGCAGCTGCTGATGGTCTCCGGCTTCGACCGCTACTTCCAGATCGCGCCCTGCTTCCGCGACGAGGACGCCCGCGCCGACCGCTCGCCGGGCGAGTTCTACCAGCTCGACGTGGAGATGAGCTTCGTCGAGCAGGAGGACGTCTTCCAGCCGATCGAGAAGCTGATGACCGAGCTCTTCGAGGAGTTCGGCGGCGGGCGCCACGTCACCTCGCCTTTCCCCCGTATCCCGTTCCGCGAGGCGATGGACAAGTACGGCTCCGACAAGCCGGACCTGCGCGCCCAGCTGGAGCTGCTCGACATCACCGATGTCTTCGAGGGCTCGGAGTTCAAGGCCTTCGCGGGCAAGCACGTACGGGCGTTGCCGGTGCCGGACACCGCCGCCCAGCCCCGTAAGTTCTTCGACGGCCTCGGCGACTACGCCGTGGAGCAGGGCGCCAAGGGCCTGGCCTGGGTCCGCGTCGGCGAGGACGGCGGGCTCACCGGTCCGATCGCCAAGTTCCTCACCGAGGACAACGTCAAGGTCCTCACCGAGCGCCTGGGCCTGGCCGCCGGGCACGCCGTCTTCTTCGGCGCGGGCGAGTACGACGAGGTCTCCAAGATCATGGGCGCGGTCCGCGTCGAGGCCGCCAAGCGGGCCGGCCACTTCGAGGAGGGCGTCTTCCGGTTCTGCTGGATCGTGGACTTCCCGATGTACGAGAAGGACGAGGAGACCGGAAAGATCGACTTCTCGCACAACCCCTTCTCCATGCCGCAGGGCGGCGCCGACGCCCTGGAGAACCAGAACCCGCTGGACATCCTCGCCTGGCAGTACGACATCGTCTGCAACGGCGTCGAGCTGTCCTCGGGCGCGATCCGGAACCACGAGCCCGAGATCATGATCAAGGCCTTCGAGATCGCCGGCTACGACCGCGACACCGTCGAGCACGAGTTCGCCGGCATGCTCCGCGCCTTCCGCTTCGGCGCCCCCCCGCACGGCGGCATCGCCCCCGGCGTGGACCGCATCGTGATGCTCCTCGCCGACGAGCCCAACATCCGCGAGACCATCGCCTTCCCGCTCAACGGCAACGCCCAGGACCTGATGATGGGCGCCCCCACCGAGCTGGACGAGTCCCGCCTGCGCGAACTGAACATCCAGCTCCGCAAGCCGGCCGCCGACAAGTAACCCGGCCACCGACCCCACCCAGGGCCCCGGCCCCGAGAACCATCTCGGGACCGGGGCCCTGCCGGTACGTCGGACTAGCCTCAGTGGGCACCGGCGCCACCGACGGGCCATGCGAGGGGGAACCGCGCCGAAGCCGGCACCAGTACAGCGGCCGCCCGGACTACCGGGAGCCCGCCACAGGCTGCCGCTTGTAGAAGGACTCCTCCAGATAGGCGGCCGCGTGCGGCTGGTAGGGCTCCTCCAGGTAGGCGGCCTCGTCCTCGTCGAGTGCGACGTCCACCGCGGCGACCGCGTCGGCCAGTTGGGCCGGCTTGGTGACCCCGACGATGGGCGAGGTCACCACCGGGTTGCGCATGACCCAGGCCAGGGCGACCTGGGCCGGGGACAGACCCCGCTTGCCCGCGACCTCGTGGACGCGCTCGACCACTGCCCGGTCCTCGTCGCGGTAGAGGATCTCGCCACCCGGGTCGGTCCCGGCACGCGCCGTGGCGGTGTCCCCGACCCTCGTCAGCCTGCCCCGCGCCAGCGGGCTCCACGGGATCACGCCGATGCCCTGGTCGGCGCAGAGCGGAAGCATCTCCCGCTCTGCCTCCCGGTGGATGAGGTTGTAGTGGTCCTGCATCGACACGAACCGGGTCCAGCCGTTCAGGTCGGCCAGGTACAGGGCCTTGGCGAACTGCCAGGCGTACATGGAAGAGGCTCCGATATACCGGACCTTCCCCGACCTGACCGCGTCGTGCAGTGCCTCAAGGGTTTCCTCGATCGGGGTGCCGTAGTCCCAGCGGTGGATCTGGTACAGGTCGATGTAGTCGGTCCCCAGTCGCTTCAGGGAGGCGTCGAGCTCGGCGAAGATCGCCTTGCGGGACAGCCCGGCGCCGTTCGGGCCGGAGCGCATCCGCATCCAGACCTTGGTGGAGAGAACGACCTCCTCGCGCCGGGCGAAGTCCTTGACCGCCTGGCCGACGATCTCCTCGCTGCTTCCGGCGCTGTACCCGTTGGCCGTGTCGAGGAAGTTGACGCCGGACTCAAGGGCCTGCCTGATGATGTCCCGGCTGGCGTCCGCGCCCAGCGACCAGGGCTCGCCGCCCCGGTCCGGCTCGCCGAAGCTCATGCAGCCGAGGGCGATGGCGGAGACTTCCAGTCCGGTCGTTCCGAGTTTGCTGTATCGCATGCCTCCGAACCTAGGAATGGGAGTGCGCTCCAACGCAAGTACGTCTCGGTCCGGAATGCGGAGCCGTACGGCATGCGCGCCCTGTCAGGCTTCGGCCGGGCCCGGTCCCGGGCCCGGAACCGGACGCGGACGGGCCGCGCTCCGGCCCCCGGGCCTCCCAGCGGGCTCAGGACGCGGGCGTCCAGTCCGCCAGCAGCTCGCGGTAGAAGGTGGCGTGCGGCACCTCGGCCGGGGCCGGGCCCGCATGCTGGAAGCCGAACCGCTCCGCCCCGTCCTCCTGGAGCTTGCGCAGGTAGTCAAAGGCCTTCGCGTCCTTCTCGCCGAACGCGACGAACCGCCACTCGATCTCCGGGCTGCCCTCCGCCGCCTCGGCGAGCGCCTTGGTGGCCGCCGTCCGGGACTCGGGCGCCCCGTCCGTCTGGAAGACGACCAGCGCCGGGCCGCCCGCCGCCTCCGAGGCCGCGTGCAGCCGCCGGACCTCCTCGATCGCCTGCTCGTAGTGGGTGCGGCCCATCCGGCCCAGCTCGTCGTGGAGGGCCTCGATCCGGCCCTCGACGTCCTCCAGCGACACCTCGCCGGTGCCGTCCACCTCGGTGGAGAAGAAGACCACCGGCACGGTCGCCCGCTCGTCCAGGTGCGCGGCCAGCGCGAGCGCCTGCTCGGCCAGGTGCTGGGCGCCGCCGTCCTTGTAGAACGACCGCATCGAACCGGAGCGGTCGAGCACCAGGTACACCGTCGCCCGCGCCCCGGTCAGCCCCTGCTTCCTCAGCACCGCCCCGGCCGCCTTGTACGCCTCCGCCAGCTGCGGCGCCCGCGACTTCACCCGCGCCAGCGTGAACGCGGGCTTGGCGGTTGCCTTCTCGGCGGCGGGCTTGGCGGTCGGCTTCTCGGCGGCGGGATTGCCGGTCTCCTTGCCTGCGGGCTTCTCCGCTGCCTTCCCGGCAGGCTTCTCGGGTGCCTTCTCGGCGGACTTCTCCGTCGCCTGCTCGGCGGACTTCTCCGCCGACTTCTTCTCAGCCGCCTTCTCGGACTTCTTCGGTACGGGCTTCGCCTCGGGCGCCGTCTCCTGTTCCGGCGCGGGCTCGACCGCCGGCTCCGTCGCAGGTCCGGCGGTGGGCTCAGGCTCGGCCTTGCGCTCCGGCGCGGACGGGGAGGTCTGCGCCGGGATGCCCGCCTTCGGCTCCGCCTCCCGCTGCTCGTCCTGGTCGCGCTCCGGGACGGTCTCGTCGCGGGCGGCCGGGACCTGGGCGCGGCGCGCACGCGGCTGGTCGAAGGAGGCGGCGACCAGGTCCGCGGCCGACTGCTCGGCCGGAGAGGGGGCCGCCGGGGACGGCACCGTCACCGAGGAGGCGGCGGCACCCGAGGAAGCGGCCACCGGCTCCGTACCGCCGGAAGCCTTCGCGCCCCGCGAACCGCCACCGCCTCCGGAACCCGTCCCCGTCCGCGTACTCGTACCCGTACCGGCGGAACCGCCGCCACCACCGTCGGAAGCATCCGACCCCTCAGAGGCATCCGCCACAACCGACTCGTCAAACTCGTCGGACTCATCGGGCGCATCCGCCGGGCGGGATGCCGTCGGCTCGTCGGAGGGGCGGTCCGCGCCGGAGCCCTCGCCGCCGGTTCCGGGCTCCACCGTGTCCGGGCGGTCCTCGCCCGGCCCGTCCTCGCTCTGCCGCCGATCACCACCGTCGTCCGCCCGGCCCGCATCCGCAGCGCGGTCCTCGCCCTCGTCCTCCTTCTTCTCCTTGCCGCCCTCATCCGCATCGGCGGCCGGGGCGGGGGTGTCCTGGGGCACCGCGCGTCCCGTCTGGGGCGGGACGGAGACGGTCGCCGTCTCCTCGCTCTCCGCACGGTCGCGGCTGAACACCTTGCGCAGCAAGCTCCGAATGCCCATGGGGAGAGGCCTTTCGCATGTGGGGTGCCGTGTATGTCCACACTGGCCTGTTATCGGGGAAATCATCCATGGCCAGCGGCGATACGTAAGGTTAGCCGTCCCGCGCGACGGCGAAAGGCAAGGGGCGATCGCGTCAACATCGCTCCGGACGTGCCGCATTCACCGGCCGTTCATCGTGCCGCCGCCGACCTGCACACCTCCGCCCCTAACGTCGCGGCCGAAGGATTACCGACACGATGTCGGCGCGGCCCGCGCCGAAGGAGGACCACGTGCGCAAGCTGCTGCCGCTGCTCGGCAACCACCCGCATGGGGGCGGCCGGTCCGCCCTCACCTGCCGCTACCGGTGCGGGGACGCGTGCTTCCAGGAGGTGCCGAACACCAGCGACAACGAGTACGCGGGCGATGTGATCGCCGGGGTGTTCTCGCGGCGCTCGATGATGCGGGCCACCGCCGCGGTGACCGTGGCCACCGCCGCCGGCGGCGCGGTGCTCGCCCAGGGCGCGGGCGCCCCGGCCGCCCAGGCCGCCGTGCCCGCACGCCATGGACACCACGGTCCGGGCGGGGCCCGCGGGTTGCGCTTCGCCCCGGTCGCGCCCAACAAGGACGACAAGGTCACCGTGCCCGAGGGGTACGCGCAGAGCGTGGTCATCCGCTGGGGTGAGCCGATCCTGCGCGGGGCGCCGGCCTTCGACGCCGACAAGCAGAGCGCCAAGGCGCAGGCCGGGCAGTTCGGCTACAACAACGACTTCCTCTCGCTGCTGCCGCTGAAGGGCGAGCGCGGCCGCCAGGTGCTCGTGGCCAACCACGAGTACACCGACGAGGTGCTGATGTTCCGCGGGTACGACGCGGCGAACCCGACCCGTGAGCAGGTGGAGATCGCCTGGGCGGCGCACGGGCTCTCGGTGGTCGTGGTGCAGGAGCAGCACCGCGACGGCCGGCTGACCCCGGTCTCCCGGCACCCGCTCAACCGCCGCCTCACCGCCACCAGCCGCTTCGAGCTGACCGGCCCGGCCGCGGGCTCGCCGCTGCTGCGCACCTCGGCCGACCCGAGCGGCCGCCGGGTGCTGGGCACGCTCAACAACTGCGCGGGCGGCACCACCCCGTGGGGCACCACGCTGCACGGCGAGGAGAACTTCAACCAGTACTTCGCCAACGCGTCGAGCCCGACCGACAAGCGGTACGGGATCGGCAGCGGGGCGACCGAGCGCAAGTGGGAGCGGTTCGACAAGCGCTTCGACGTGGCGCAGGAGCCCAACGAGCCGCACCGCTTCGGCTGGGTGGTGGAGCTCGACCCGTACGACCCGGAGTCCACCCCGCGCAAGCGGACCGCGCTCGGCCGGTTCAAGCACGAGGCGGCGCAGCCGAGGCTGACCCGGGACGGGCGCCCGGTCGTCTACATGGGCGACGACGAACGCTTCGACTACTTCTACAAGTTCGTCTCCTCCAAGCGGATGATGAAGGGCGACTCGCGGCGGGCCCGGGAGCACAACCTGACCCTGCTGGACGAGGGCACCCTCTACGTCGCGAAGATCACCGGCGACTCCCCCGCCGCCGAGATCGACGGCACCGGCAAGCTGCCCGCCGACGGGGAGTTCGACGGCTCCGGCCACTGGATCCCGCTCGCCACCGGGGACGTCTCGCACGTGCCGGGGATGACCGCGGAGGAGGTGTACGTCTTCACCCGCCTCGCCGGGGACAAGGTGGGCGCGACCAAGATGGACCGCCCCGAGGACGTGGAGCCCTCCCCGCGTACCGGGCGGGTCTACGTGGCCCTCACCAACAACACCGACCGCGGCAAGACGGGCAAGGCCGGGGCGGACGAGGCCAATCCGCGCAACCTCAACAAGCACGGGCAGATCCTGGAGCTGGCCGAGCACTGGGACGACCCGTCCTCGGACGGTTTCGCCTGGCGGCTGTTCCTGGTCGCGGGCGACCCCAACGACCCGGCCACCTACTTCGCGGGCTACCCCAAGGAGAAGGTCAGCCCCATCTCCTGCCCCGACAACGTGGCGTTCGACCCGCATGGCAACCTGTGGATCTCCACCGACGGCAACCAGCTCGGCTCGCACGACGGGCTGTTCGGGGTGGCCGTCCACGGCGAACGGCGCGGTGAGCTGAAGCAGTTCCTCACCGTCCCCACCGGCGCGGAGACCTGCGGCCCGATCATCCAGGACCGCCGCGTGCTGGTCGCCGTCCAGCACCCGGGCGAGGTGGACGGCGCCTCCGTCGAGAAGCCCGCCTCCACCTGGCCCGACGGCCCCGGCCGCATCGTCCGCCCGTCGGTCGTCGCCGTCTACCGCAAGGACGGCCGCGACATCGGCGTCTGAGACCTGCCTACGCGTGAGGGGCCGGTCACCACCACGGTGACCGGCCCCTTCGGCGTCCCGCAGCGGGCGGGCCCTCCCAGGTGCCCGCGATCGTGGGCACTGTGCCAGGGTGGAAGGAGGCCACCCTAGGGAAGTGAGGGCACAACGATGGCGGAGAGTGCCAGGCAGATCGCGGACGAGCTGCGCGAGCGCATCCGCTCCGGCGAGCTGGCACCGGGTGCGCGGCTGCCGGGCGAGCCCGCGCTCGTACGCGACCACGGGGTGGCCAAGGAAACAGCGCGGCGGGCGCTGACCCTGCTGGTCACCGAGGGGCTGGCCGTCCGCAGACGAGGCAGCGGAACATACGTACGCGACTTCCGGCCGATCCGGCGGGTGGCCAACCGGCGGCTGGCCCGGGACAGCTGGGCGGCCGGGCGCTCGATCTGGCAGGCGGACCTGGAGGACCGGCCCCTGTCGGTCACCGACCTGACCGTCGAGGAGGCCCCGGCGCCGCCCCGTGTGGCCCAGGCCCTCGGCCTGGCGGAGGGCGCGGCCGTCCTCGTCCGGGACCGCCGGTTCGTGGTCGAGGACCAGCCGGTCCAGCTCGCCACCTCCTACCTCCCGGCCGAGCTGGTGCGTGACACCGCCATCGCCCGGCCCGACACCGGCCCCGGCGGCACCTACGCACGGCTGGCGGAGCTGGGCCTCTCGCCCGACCGCTTCGTGGAGGAGCTGCGGGCCCGCATGCCTGCCCCGGACGAGGCAGAGCGTCTTCAACTCGCCGAGGGAACGCCGGTGGTGGAGGTCTGGCGTACCGCCTTCACCGAGGACGGCCGTGCCGTGGAACTCAACCGGATGCTGCTGGATGCCGGGGTCTACGTCATGGAGTACCACCTGAGCAGCTGAAACGATTCCATGGTGGAGGGAGACCAGCCGCACCCGGCTGGTCTCCCTTCGCGTACCCATGTGCCACTCCCCATAGAGGGGGTTGACCTCCCTAGGGATGACACTCCATCATCTCCCTAGGGATGATTCCAACCACTCCGGAGGGAGTACGTCATGGCATGGGGAACCGGCCCGGGCGCGAGTGGCGGCGACGGGAAGCATTCGGGCAAGAAGGATCCGGGGACGGCCAAACCGTCGTCGGACACCAAGCAGCCCAGGCCCGAGCCGAAGCACAAGAAGGACTGAACAGTCCCATGACGCACAGTGAGACGACCGAGCAGGGCGCCGCCATGCGCGCCATGCTCCACATGGTGGCGCAGGGCTCGGGCAACGTCTTTCAACCTGGCGACCAACTGACCGCCTTCTTAGGGGAATGACCGGCCCGCCTGGGCTTGGCCGACCGGCGCGGTGCCGGTCGGCCGGCGCCATGACCGAGAACGGAACCGCGATGACCGACACCCGTCCTGCCGCCTGGGACAGCTATGCGCGCACGAAGCCTCAGCGGCGGAGAACGAACGCCAAGGGTGAGACCACGTGGTTCAACTGGACCCAGCACCCCGACCACGGCCCTGGGGCCGAGCTGCTGTCTCTGCCGACCGGAGGCCGCGTGCTGGACCTCGGTTGCGGGTCCGGCGGAAATCTGGCCCATCTGGCCGGGCTCGGCATGCGCGCCCTAGGTGTTGATCTGTCCCCGGCGCAGCTCGCCAAGGCCCGCGAGCGCTGGCCCGACGTACGCGGGATGGAGGTGCACCAAGGCGAGGCCCTCGACTTCCTGGCAGCACAGGACCCGCTCGACGCGATCTACTCCGTCTTCGGGGCCGCCTACTTCACCGACCCCCGGCTCGCCCTCCCCGCCGTGTTCGATCGGCTCCGGCCCGGCGGGGTGTTCGTGATGTCCCAGCGCCCTGCCGTGGAAGGGTGCTACGGCTGCCAGGCGTCATACATCCCCCGAGGCCCCGAGGAAGACCCGGCCATCGTCAGGCGGTGGGATTACACGCCCGAGACATGGGCGCTCATCCTCAGACAGTTCGGGTTCGAGGACGTCACCGCCACCGTTCTCCCCGCTCCGGCAGCCGGCAGTGGCCGCATCGGCACGCTCCTGGTCCGGGGCGCACGCCCCGCCCGCCATATCGAACCGGCCACCAGGCGAGAGGGACCGCATTCCCCATGACGCAGAACGAAGCCACGCAGCAGAACACGGCCATGCGCGCCCTGCTCCACATGGTGGCCCAGGACCTGGGCAGGCCCCTGTCCAGCGAGTGGGAGAAGGCCTATTGGGCGGTGCCCCGGCACCGCTTCCTGCCGGAGCGGTTCCATCAGGGGCCGGAGTGCGTGCCCGTGGACCGGCGGGAGGAGCCAGCGGAGTGGCTGCGGGCGGCGTACGAGGACGAGCCCGCCATCACCCAGCTCAACGACGGCGAGGAGGCCGGGGAGGACGACACCCCCTGGCCGTCCTCCTCGGCGTCCGCGCCCTCGATCGTGTTCCGGATGCTGGAGCTGCTCGATGTACGGGACGGGCAGCGGGTGCTGGAGGTCGGCACCGGGACGGGGTGGAACGCGGGGCTGCTGGCCCAGCGGCTGGGCGGTTCGGGGCGGGTGACCAGTGTGGAGGTGGACCCCGCGCTCGCAGAAGGGGCGGCAGCCCGGTTGCGGGAGGCGGGGCTCGGGGTGCAGGTGGTCACGGGGGACGGAGCCGAGGGGTACGCGCCGGGGGCGCCGTACGACCGAGTCGTGGCCACCTGCTCCGTACGCCAGGTCCCGTACGCCTGGATCGAGCAGACGGCTCCGGGTGGGGTGATCCTGACACCTTGGGACGCGCCCTGGTGCTGCTACGGGCTGCTGCGGCTCACCGTGGAGGGCGACGGCACGGCGTCCGGGCGGTTCGCCCCGCACTCCGCGTTCATGGTGATGCGCGGCCACCGCGCCGATCTGCGCATCTTCCGGGACGTGGTGCGGGAAGGCCAGGTGCCGGAGGGGTCGGTGACCGAGCTCTCCCCGTGGGCGGTGGCGGGGAACGATCTGGACGCGCGGTTCGCGGTCGGGCTGCTGGTCGGGGACGTCTGGCACGCCTGGCAGGAGGACCCGGACGTGGAAGGAGTCGCCGCCCGGGTGTGGGTGGCCACGGTGGACGGGACGTCCTGGGCGGCGGTGGACTTCGATGGGGAGGGGGAGAGGGACTTCGTGGTGCACCAGTACGGAAGCCGGCGGGTGTGGGACGAGGTGGCGGCGGCGTACGCGTGGTGGCGGGGGGCCGGGTCGCCGGAGGTGGGCCGGTTCGGGCTGACGGTCGGGGCGGGCGGTGCCCGGCGGGTCTGGCTGGATGACCCGGCGAACGCGGTGCCCTGACTAGGCCGCAAGGCTCCCACTCTCGGAGGATGTTGTGGCGAATCGGCCACGCGGGGTGGCGTATATCCCTACCGTTTTAGGAACTTCAGGACCACAGCGGATGTGTTGAGGGGTGTCTCCACATGGGCGCACGCAGGGAGATCGACGGTTCGGCCGGTGTCGCCGCCTTCTACGGCAAGGAGTTGCGACACAAGCGCGAGGGAGCGGGGCTGACGCTGGAGCAGTTGGCGGAGGGCAGCTTCTACGGATTCGCGTACATCAGCGAGATCGAGCACGGGAGGCGCACCATCCCGCGCGATCTGGCCGCGCACGCGGATCGGGAGCTGGACACGGACGGCTTCTTCGCCCGAAACCGTGAAGATGTGCGCAAGGCGCGTCTTGGCGACTACGCGCACTACTTCGCCGATCTGGTGACTTTGGAGAAAAAGGCACGAGGAATCGAGGAGTGGAGCCCCACGCTCGTTCCCGGACCATTGCAGCTGGAACCGTATATCCGTGCGGTCGTGCACGCCTCCCATCCTTCGGATACGGAAGAGTCCGTGGCGGGCAAGGTGAGCGATAGGCGTGAACGCGCCTGGGTGTTCGAAGACCGCGAGGGGCCCGCTTCGTGGGCCGTCCTCCACGAAGGTCTTCTCACCGATCCGATCATGGGCTTTGGCGACATGGCGGAACAACTCGCGCACATCGCTGCCGTGGGACGCACGCGTGCATTCCTTCCACAGATTCTGCCGCGCAACGCAGGCGCCCATCCCTTCATGATGGGCACCACGTGGCTCATGACCTTTGATGATGCGCCGCCGCTTATGTACACGGAGGGCATGTACACCGGCCAGCTGGTCGATGATCCGGCAACAGTCGCGCAGTACAACCAGGCGTATAACCGTCTTCGAGCAGCGGCGCTCCCACCGGAGACGTCTCTGCGCCTTATCGAAGCGGCAGCAGAGGACTACCGAAATGGCAAGCAACCTCAACCCATCGACCTGTCTCTCTTGGCGTAGAAGCAGCTACAGCAACGGAGCCGGTGGATTCTGCCTGGAAGTAGCCGATGGCCTCCCCGGCCTCGTCCCCGTTCGGGACTCCAAGGTGACCGGCGGCCCGGTGCTCATGCTCACCGCCGCCGCGTGGGCGCCGTTCGTCGCCGCGCTGAGGGGCGGCCCGGCCCTCTCCAGGTAGCCGGCCGCCCCGGCGTCGTCAGCCGTGGATTTCGCCGACCTCCAGCACCCGGATCTGCGTGCCCGTCGCGCGGGGGTCCGGGCGGTCGGGGTCGGCGAGGTAGGCGGACTCGGAGGGGAAGCGGAGGAGGTGGACCTCGGAGCGGCCGTCGGGGGTGGTCAGACGGCGCTCCAGGTGGCCGCCGTGGCGGGAGAGGAGGGCGAGGGCGGCCTCCTCGGCGGCGCGGGCGGGGGCGGTGTCGTCGGCCGGGTAGTCGACGATCGCGGTGAGGTGGAAGGGCGGGGTGGGGGCGGCCGGGGCCAGGGGCTTGGTGAAGTAGACGTCGGCGTGGCCGCCGGGGACGCCCTCGATGCGGCCGGTCTCGGTGTAGCCGAGGCGGCGGTAGAACGGCGGGGCCTGGAAGGTGTACGAGGACACCTCCATGACGGTGCAGCCGCGGCGGGCGGCCTCCTCCTCGGCGGCGGCCATGAGTCGGCCGCCGAGACCGGAGGCGCGGTGGGCGGGGTCCACCCAGAGCATATGGATGCTGCCCAGGGTGCCCCAGGTGGAGGCGGTGAGGCCGCCCACCAGGGCACCGGAGGCGTCCTCGGCGCGGACCGAGACCTCCGCCTCCTCGGCGTCGACCGCGGCGCGGTTGTAGGCGGTCAGCTCGCGGTCCAGGCGGTCGGACAGCTCCTGGTCCTCGCTGCCGACGGTCAGCCGTGCTTCCGGGTACGGGGTCACTCGCCCTCCAGCTCGCCCTCGGTCTCCAGGAACACCTGGCGCAGCCGGTCCAGCACCTCGGGGTCGGGCTGGGCCCACATGCCGCGCGACTCCGCTTCCAGGAGGCGTTCGGCGATGCCGTGCAGGGCCCAGGGGTTGGCCTCCTGGAGGAACTTCCGGTTCTCCGAGTCCAGGACGTAGGTCTCGGTGAGCTTGTCGTACATCCAGTCGGCGATGACCCCGGTGGTGGCGTCGTAGCCGAAGAGGTAGTCCACGGTGGCCGCCAGCTCGAAGGCGCCCTTGTAGCCGTGGCGGCGCATCGCCTCGATCCACTTGGGGTTGACCACCCGGGCGCGGAAGACCCGGGAGGTCTCCTCGACCAGGGTGCGGGTGCGGACCGTCTCGGGGCGGGTGGAGTCGCCGATGTACGCCTCGGGGGCGGTGCCGCGCAGGGCGCGGACGGTGGCCACCATGCCGCCGTGGTACTGGAAGTAGTCGTCCGAGTCGGCGATGTCGTGCTCGCGGGTGTCGGTGTTCTTCGCGGCGACCGCGATCCGCTTGTACGCGGTCTCCATCTCCTCGCGCGCCGGGCGGCCGTCCAGTTCGCGGCCGTAGGCGTAGCCGCCCCAGACCGTGTACACCTCGGCCAGGTCGGCGTCGGTGCGCCAGTCGCGGGAGTCGATCAGCTGGAGCAGACCCGCCCCGTACGTCCCCGGGCGGGAGCCGAAGATACGGGTGGTGGCGCGCCGTTCGTCGCCGTGCTCGGCCAGGTCGGCGCGGGTGTGGGCGCGGACGAAGTTGTCGGTGTCGGCCTCGTCCAGGGTGGCGGCGAGGCGGACGGCGTCGTCCAGCAGGCCGACGGTGTGCGGGAAGGCGTCCCGGAAGAAGCCGGAGATCCGCAGGGTGACGTCGATCCGGGGGCGGCCCAGCTCGGCGAGCGGCACCGGCTCCAGGCCGGTGACCCGGCGGGAGGCGTCGTCCCAGACCGGGCGGATGCCGAGCAGGGCGAGCGCCTCGGCGATGTCGTCGCCCGCGGTGCGCATCGCGCTGGTGCCCCAGAGGGAGAGGCCGACGGAGGTGGGCCAGTCGCCGTTGTCCTCGCGGTAGCGGGTGAGCAGGGAGTCGGCGAGCGCCTGGCCGGTCTCCCAGGCGAGCCGGGAGGGCACCGCCTTCGGGTCCACGGAGTAGAAGTTCCGGCCGGTCGGGAGGACGTTGACCAGGCCGCGGAGGGGGGAGCCGGAGGGGCCCGCGGGGACGAAGCCGCCGTTGAGGGCGTGGACGGCGTGGTCCAGCTCGTCGGTGGTGGCGGCGAGGCGGGGGATCACCTGGCGGGCGGCGAAGTCCAGGATGTCGGCGACGGCCTGGACGTGCCCGGCGGCGACGGTGGCGACGGCGGCCGGGTCCCAGTCGGCGGCCTCCATGGCCTCGACCAGTTCACGGGCCTTCGCCTCGGCCTCGTCGGCGGTCTTCAGGGTCGCGGCGGACTCGTCCAGGCCGAGGGCCTCCCGGAGGCCGGGCAGGGCCTGGGTGCCGCCCCAGATCTGGCGGGCGCGCAGGATGGAGAGGACCAGGTTGACCCGCTCGGGGCCGGCCGGGGCGCCGCCCAGGACATGGAGCCCGTCGCGGATCTGGGCGTCCTTGACCTCGCAGAGCCAGCCGTCGACATGGAGCAGGAAGTCGTCGAAGCCGTCATCGTCCGGGCGGTCCGCCATACCGAGGTCGTGGTCGAGCTTGGCGGCCTGGATCAGGGTCCAGATCTGCGCGCGGATCGCGGGCAGCTTGGACGGGTCCATGGAGGAGATCTGCGCGTACTCGTCCAGCAGCTGCTCCAGGCGTGCGATGTCGCCGTAGGAGTCGGCGCGGGCCATCGGCGGGACCAGGTGGTCGATCAGGGTGGCGTGCACGCGGCGCTTGGCCTGGGTGCCCTCACCCGGGTCGTTGACCAGGAAGGGGTAGACCAGCGGCAGGTCGCCGAGGGCGGCGTCGGGGCCGCAGGCGGCGGACAGGCCCGCGTTCTTGCCGGGCAGCCACTCCAGGTTGCCGTGCTTGCCCAGGTGGATCATGGCGTCGGCGCCGAAGCCGCCGTCCTCGGCGGGGGCGGCGATCCAGCGGTAGGCGGCCAGATAGTGGTGCGACGGCGGCAGATCGGGGTCGTGGTAGATCGCGATCGGGTTCTCGCCGAAGCCGCGCGGCGGCTGGATGACGATCAGCAGATTGCCGCGGCGCAGGGCGCCGAGCACGATATCGCCATCGGGGTCGCCCTCGGCGGTGCGGGAGCGGTCCAGGAACATCTCGCCGGGGGCCGGGCCCCAGTGCTCCTCCACCTGCTCGCGCAGCGCCGCGGGCAGGGTGGCGTACCAGCGCCGGTAGTCGGCGGCCGGGATGCGGACCGGGTTGCGGGCCATCTGCTCCTCGGTCAGCCACTCCTGATCGTGGCCGCCGGCGTCGATCAGCGCCCGGATCAGCTCGTCGCCGTCGCCGGAGACCAGCCCGGGGATCTCCTCCTCGGGCCCGAAGTCATAGCCCTCGGCGCGCAGTCGGCGCAGCAGCGCCACCGCGGAGGCGGGGGTGTCCAGGCCGACCGCGTTGCCGATCCGGGAGTGCTTGGTCGGGTACGCGGAGAGGACCAGCGCCAGCTTCTTGGCGGGGTTGGGGATGTGCCGGAGCTTGGCGTGCCGGACGGCGATCCCGGCGACCCGGGCGGCGCGCTCGGCGTCCGGCGCGTAGACCGGCAGCCCGTCCTCGTCGATCTCCTTGAAGGAGAACGGGACGGTGATCAGCCGCCCGTCGAACTCGGGCACCGCGACCTGGGTGGCGGCGTCCAGCGGGGAGAGCCCCTCGTCGTTCTCGTCCCAGGCGGCCCGGGACCCGGTCAGGCAGAGCGCCTGGAGGATCGGCACATCGAGCCCGGCCAGCGCCCCCGCGTCCCACGCCTCCTCGTCCCCGCCCGCCTGGGCCTCGGCGGGCTTGGTGCCGCCGGCCGCGAGCACGGTGGTGACCACGGCGTCGGCGGCCCCGAGGCGGTCGATCAACTCCGGCTCGGGGGCGCGGAGCGAGGCCACGTAGAGCGGGAGCGGGCGGCCCCCGGCGTCCTCGATGGCACCGCAGAGCGCGTCCACGAAGGCGGTGTTCCCGCTCATGTGGTGGGCGCGGTAGTAGAGGACGGCGATGGTCGGGCCGTCGACCGCCCTGGTGGTGCGCTCCAACACGCCCCAGGTGGGCGCGGGGGCGGGCGGTTCGAAGCCGTGGCCGGTGAGCAGCACGGTGTCGGAGAGGAAGCGGGCCAGCTGCTCCAGGTTGGCGGGGCCGCCGTGCGCGAGGTAGGCGTGCGCCTCGGCCGCCAGGCCGATCGGCACGGTGGAGGCCTCCATCAGCTGGGCGTCGGGCGCCTGCTCGCCGGTGAGCACGACCAGCGGAAGGCCGCTGTCGCGCAGCACGGCGAGCCCGTCCTCCCAGGCCCGTACGCCGCCGAGGAGGCGGACGACCACCAGCCCGGCGCCGTCCAGCAGCGCGGGCAGGTCCTCCTGCGGAAGGCGGGAGGGGTTGGCGTACCGGTACTCGACCGGGCCGCCGGCCGCGCGGGCGCTGAGCAGGTCGGTGTCGGAGTGCGAGAGGAGGAGGACCGGGGCGGGGGCCCCTTCCGGCGCGGGGGCGGCCCCCGCCGGTGCTCCCTCGGTTATCCCCGGCTGCGGCCCGGTGGGCGACACAGGCGCGTCGGGTGCGGCGGCCGCATGGGGCGCATCGGGCGCGTCGGGGGTCGTCGTCGGCTCGTCGGCGTGCGTCATCGCTGCGCTGGCCTTCCTCGGGGTGTCCGCGCCCCGGGTGGTGATGAGGACGGCGGGAGTTCCTGACTCGCCCGGACCGCCTCCGCGGCCGGACTCACAGTGGCGGGACCGCGCCGGATTTCCACCGGGCTTCCTCCCTCGGGCCCTGGGACCCTGTGCCGTCTGCATAGTAGAGGCTGCGCGTATGGTGGCCGCCATGCCGTCCAGCTCACCCAAACGCCCCGAACCGGGCGAAGGTCATATACGGACCCGCCGCTCCGGCCGCGTCCGTGACCGCGGTGACGCCTGCCCCGGGGCGCTGCGGCTGCACCGCGCCGACGACGGCGCGCTGGCCCGGCTGCGGCTGCCCACCGGTGTCCTCACCGAGCAGCAGATACGGGTGCTGGCGGACGCCGCCGACCGGCTCGGCGACGGCCATCTCTCGCTCACCTCGCGCGGCAACCTGGAGCTGCGCGGCCTCGGCGAGAGCTGCGGGCTGGAGCTGGCGGAGCTGCTGCGCGGCGCCGGACTGCTGCCGGACTCCGAGGCGCATGAGCGGATACGGAACATGGTGGTCTCGCCGTTGGCGGGCCCCCGGGTGCAGGCCGCGGCCCGCGCGTTGGACGTGCTGCTGTGCGGGGAGGCCTGGACGACCGGGCTCTCCGGGCGCTTCCTGTTCGCGGTGGACGACGGCCGGGGGGATGTGGCGGCGCTCGGCGCCGATGTGACCCTGCGGGCGGCGGCCGAGGGGGACTCCGGGACTGATGGAGACTCCAGGGCTGATGGAGACTCCAGGGCTGATGGAGACTCCAGGGCTGATGGGGACTCCAGGGCTGATGGAGACTCCGGGGCTGATAGGCACTCCAGGGCTGATAGCGGCTCCGGGGCTGATGGAGACTTCGGGGCCGGCGGGGCCTTCCTCCTCGTCGTCGCCGACCGGGCGTACGAGGTCGGCGGACCCGACGCCCCGGCCGCCGCGCTGGCCGCCGCCCGGGCCTTTCTGACCGCCGCCGAGGCCGCCGGAACCGGTGCCTGGCGGGTGGGTGAACTACCCGACGGCGGACGCGGGATGGACGTGGCCGGGGAGCTGGCCCGGGCGGGAGTGACGGCCTCCCCCGCCCCCCGGCCGGTCACCCCCTCCCCAGGCTCCGGCCCCCCGCCCGGCATCCTCGACGGCGGTTTCGTCTCCGTATCGGCCCGGCTCGGCCGGGTGACCGGCGACCAGTTCCGCGCACTGCTCCCGGCCGCCGAGATACGGGTCACCCCCTGGCGCGGGTTCGTCCTCCCCGCCTGGCCGGACCAGGCTGCCGCCCGGGACCGGCTGGCCGAGCTGGCGGCGGCCGGATACCTCACCGCCCCGGACACGCCCTGGGCCACGGTGAGCGCCTGCACCGGGCGGCCCGGCTGCGCCAAGTCGCTGGCCGACGTCCGGGGGGACGCCCGCCCGCTGGACGGTGGGCTCCCGGTCCACTGGTCCGGCTGCGAGCGGCGTTGCGGGCACCCGCGCGGCGACTGGGTGGACATGGTCGCCACCGGTGAGGGCTCTTACCAGCAGACGGTGCACACTCGTGCCGGTGCGCCCGGCGCGATGTTTCACGTGAAACACGCTGTCGCACAGGATGTTTCACGTGAAACCGTCCCCGGGCCCCGCCCACCCCTCCATGAGCAATGAGATGAGCGAGAGCAGCACAGTGACAGGGTTCGACGCATCCGCCTCCGCGGAGGGCTACGCCCATGAGAAGGCGGACGGCTACGCCTATGAGAAGGACGGGGCGGAGATCTACCGCCAGTCCTTCGCCACGATCCGCGCCGAGGCGGACCTCGCGGGCCTGCCGGCCGAGGTGAGCCAGGTCGCGGTACGGATGATCCACGCCTGCGGGATGACCGACCTGGTCCGCGACCTCGCCTACAGCCCGGATGTCGTCCTACGGGCCCGGGCCGCGCTGCGCGCCGGGGCGCCGATCCTGTGCGATGCGCAGATGGTCGCCAGCGGAGTCACCCGCAAGCGGCTGCCCGCGGAGAACGAGGTGCTCTGCACCCTCTCCGACCCGGCCGTCCCGGCGCTCGCCGCCGAGCTGGGCACCACCCGCAGCGCCGCCGCGCTGGAGCTGTGGCGGGACCGGCTGGAAGGCTCGGTGGTGGCCATCGGCAACGCGCCCACCGCGCTGTTCCGGCTGCTGGAGATGATCGCCGACGGGGCGCCCCGTCCGGCGGCCGTGCTCGGCATCCCGGTCGGCTTCATCGGCGCGGCCGAGTCCAAGGAGGCGCTGGCCGCCACGGAGGGTCTGGAGTACCTGGTGGTCCGAGGCCGGCGCGGCGGCAGTGCGATGGTGGCGGCGGCGGTCAACGCGATCGCGAGCGAGGCGGAGTGAGCACCATGGACAGCAGTCACGCGATGGCCAGCGGCCGGACGGAGTCGGTGACGGAGCCGGAGACGGAGCCGGAGACGGAGACGCATGAGGGGGCCGTCCCGCCCGGGAAGCTCTACGGGGTGGGGCTCGGGCCCGGCGATCCCTCGCTGATGACCGTACGGGCCGTCGAGGCCATCGCGGCGGCCGATGTGGTCGCGTACCACTCGGCCCGGCACGGCCGGTCCATCGCGCGCTCCATCGCGGCGAAGCACATCCGCGAGGACCACATCGAGGAGCGGCTGATGTACCCGCTCACCGTGGAGACCACCGACCACCCCGGCGGCTACCGGGGCGCGCTGGACGACTTCTACGCGGAGGCCTCCGACCGGCTGGCCGCGCATCTGGACGCGGGGCGCACGGTGGCGGTGCTGGCCGAGGGCGATCCGCTCTTCTACGGCTCCTACCAGCACATGCACAAGCGGCTGGCGCACCGCTACGACACCGAGGTGATCCCCGGGGTGACCTCGGTCAGCGCCTCGGCGGCCCGGCTGGGTGAGCCGCTGTGCGAGGCGGAGGAGACACTGACGATCATCCCCGGCACCCTGCCGGAGGAGGAGCTGACGGCCCGGCTGGCCGCCGCCGACTCGGCGGTGGTGATGAAGCTCGGCCGGACCTTCCCGGCCGTGCGCCGGGCGCTGGCGCGGGCCGGGCGGCTGGAAGGCGCCCGGTATGTGGAGCGCGCCACGATGGCGGGTGAGCGCACCGGCAAGCTGACGGACGTGGACCCGGAGTCGGTGCCGTACTTCTCGGTGGCGGTGCTGCCGTCCCGGATCGACGCCGTACCGCCGGAGCCCCGCCCCGGGTCGGGTGAAGTCCTGGTGGTCGGCACCGGCCCGGCGGGCGCGGGCTGGCTCACCCCGGAGACCCGGGGGGCGCTGGCCTCCGCGACCGACCTGGTCGGCTACACCACCTATCTCGCCCGGGTGCCGGAGCGGCCGGGGCAGCGGCGGCACGGCTCGGACAACAAGGTCGAGTCCGAGCGCGCCGAGTTCGCCCTGGACCTGGCCCGGCGCGGGCACCGGGTCGCGGTGGTCTCGGGCGGCGACCCGGGCGTGTTCGCCATGGCGACCGCCGTCCTCGACGTGGCCGCGCAGGAGGTGTACGCGGACGTGCCGGTCCGGGTGCTGCCCGGGGTGACCGCGGCCAACGCGGCGGCCGCCAAGGCAGGCGCTCCTCTCGGCCACGACTACGCCACGATCTCCCTCTCCGACCGGCTCAAGCCCTGGGAGGTGATCGCCCGCCGCCTCGCCGCCGCGGCCGCCGCCGACCTGGTGCTGGCCCTGTACAACCCCGGCTCGGCCAGCCGCACCTGGCAGGTCGCCAAGGCCCGTGAACTCCTCCTGGAACACCGCGCCCCGGACACCCCGGTGGTCGTCGCCCGCGACGTCGGCGGCCCCGAGGAGTCGGTCCGCGTCCTCCCCCTCGCCGACCTGGACCCCGCCGAGGTCGATATGCGCACCCTGCTGCTGATCGGCTCCTCCCAGACCCGCACCACCACCCGCCCCGACGGCACCCGGCTGGCCTGGACCCCGAGGACCTACCCGGACAGCTGACCCAGCACGGCGGTCGCAGGGGCTCCGGTCACGGCCAGGTGCGGTCGACGCGGCCCACGCGCACGGCGTAGGCCGCGGGGCCGCCCTGGGCGATGGCCTGGTGGATGGCGTCGCGGCAGGCGTGGAAGCGCTCGACCATCTCCAGGGTGCGCAACTGCTGGTTGTCGAGGTAGAAGAGCACGGCCGCGCACTCCCTGACGGGCTGGATCTCCTGGTCCCGGGACTTGATGCGGCCGTCCTTCGACAGCGGAACCCATCCCCGGCCGAGGCCATGGGCGATCCACTCCTCGTCGGGAACGTCCTGGCCGTCGTTCGGGAACACGTCTCCGATCCGGTGGATGCGCCAGCCGCGAGCCGTCAGTTCCTCGGCCACTCGGCGTCCCAGGTTGCGGTCCAGGAAGAACTCAGGCGGCAAGGCGCACCACGGCCTGGCAGAGCGCGTCCACCTGCTCCGGTTCCATCCCGTACTCGTAGGCGATGTCCTCGACCGTCTCGCCGGCCTCCCAGAGGTCGGTAAGCGCCTTCACCGGCACCCGGTTGGCCTCGATGACGGGCAGCCCGCGGCCGAACCGGGGATCGATGACGACGGGGACCTCATCCGGGTACTGACTCAGCCGCAGGCTGAACGGAAAGTCGTCGTCCGCCTCCCACGAGAGGTAGCGCAGGTACTCCGCGACCACCTCGTGGATGGGTGCCTGCCCGTCCCGGGCCCGGCGCAGGTCGCCGAGACCGTGCTCGACGAAGATGTCGACGCCGTCGGTGGCGATCCGTTTCGACACCAGTCCGTACGGGGTGTCGAAGGCGTCCCGCACCGCCGCTGCCGCCTCCCGGATCTCGCTCATCCTCAGACCGAGGGAGCGCAGCGACCGCAGTACGTAGGCCTCCGCCACGGCCACGAAGGGAACCGACGGCTGCTGCGAGCGCACCGCTTCGACCTGGTGCACCAGTGGTGAGCCGGCGGCCTCCCCACGCAGCCAGCTCCGCAGTGTGGAGTCAGGGATCTGCAGATAGGAGGACGTCTCCGGCACGGTGAGAAGTCCATCCGTGAACCTGTCGACCATGACCCTCTCCTCCCTGCCCAGGTGCTCGGTAGATCGATCCTTCCACACCGGGCCCTGGCCCTCAGGGCGAACGCCGTAGCCGGTGGCCGCTGGTCCAGGGCTCCGGTCAGGGGTGGGCCAGGGCTCTCGCCCAGGCGGCCGCCTCGGGGACGGTGGTGGTGACGGGGGTGTCGGGTGGGGGTGGGGGGCGATTGACGATGACGACGGGGATGGCCGCCTCGCGGGCGGCGGTGAGCTTGGGGGCGGTGGCGGCACCGCCGCTGTCCTTGGTGACCAGCACATCGACGGCGTAGCGGCGCAGCAGCTCCCGCTCGCCGTCCAGGGAGAAGGGGCCCCGGTCGAGCAGCACCTCCAGGCGTGGCGGGTGCGGCGGCTCGGGTGGGTCCACGGAGCGGACCAGGAACCAGGGATCGGCCAGGTGTGCGAAGGCGGCCAGGCCCATCCGGCCGGTGGTGAGGAAGATCCGCTGCCCCAGCCGGGCGGCGGTGTCGGCGGCCTCGGGGAGGCCGGGCACCCGGTGCCAGTCGTCGCCCTCGGTGGGGGCCCAGGCAGGGCGGCGCAGCATCAGGAGTGGGACGTCGGCGCTGCGGGCGGCGTGGGCCGCGTGGGAGCTGATGGTCTCGGCGAAGGGGTGGGTGGCGTCGACGACCGCGTCCACCCGGTGCTCGCCCAGCCAGCGGGTGAGGCCCTCGACCCCGCCGAAGCCGCCGATCCGCACCTCGCCACCGGTCGGCAGCCGGGGCGCGGCCACCCGTCCGGCGAGCGAGCTGGTGACCCGGAGGGACGGGGCGGCGGACGGTGAGGTGAGCTCCTCGGCGAGTCGGCGGGCCTCGGTGGTGCCGCCGAGAATCAGCAGGTGCACGGGACGTCCAGAGTCCTTCCGTGGTGTTGGAGGGGCCAGGCGGCCGCCGCGTACCACCGGCCGACGGGCCCGCGTCAGCAGCTGTGGCGGTCGCGCTCCGGCGAGTAGAGGTGGCTGTCGCGGAACTGGGTGGCGGCCAGGGTGCGGCCCACGATGATCACCGCGGTACGGGTGATACCGGCGGCCCTGGTCGCCTCCGCGATGTCCGCCAGGGTGCCGCGCAGCACGATCTCGTCGGGGCGGCTGGCCATGGCGACCACGGCGGCCGGGCAGTCGGCGCCGTAGTGCGGGGTCAGCTCGGCCACCACCCGGTCCACGTAGCGGGCCGCCAGGTGGAGCACGATCAGGGCGCCGGAGCGGCCCAGGGTGGCCAGGTCCTCGCCGGGCGGCATCGCGGTGGCCTGCTCGGCGATCCGGGTCAGGATCACCGTCTGGCCCACCGTCGGCACGGTCAGCTCCCGCTTGAGGGAGGCGGCCGCGGCGGCGAACGCGGGTACTCCGGGCACCACCTCGTACGGCACCCCGGCCGCGTCCAGTCGCCGCATCTGCTCGGCGACCGCGCTGAACACGGCAGGGTCGCCGGAGTGCAGCCGGGCCACGTCCTGCCCGGCCTCATGGGCGGCGACCAGTTCGGCGGTGATGGCGTCCAGGTCGAGCCGGGCGGTGTCCACCAGACGGGCGTCCGCCGGGCACTCGGCCAGCAGCTCGGGCGGCACCAGCGAACCCGCGTAGAGGCAGACCCGGCAGGAGGCGAGCAACCGCGCCCCGCGCACGGTGATCAGATCGGCGGCGCCGGGGCCGGCCCCGATGAAGTAGACGGTCATGGAGCATCACCTTGAGATGAGGGCCGGGGGGCATCGCTGTCGGACGGGGGCGGGAGGGTGCCGCTGCCGGATGAGGGCCGGGGAGCGTCGCTGTCGTCGGACGGGGGACGGGGGGCACCACTGTCGCCGGACGGGGGCGGGGGAGTTCCAGCGCCGGACGGGGGCGGGGGAGTGGCACTGCCGGACGGGGGCTTGGTGGCGGACCACTGGGTGACCGGCATGGCCTGCCGCCAGCCGGTGAAGCCGCCGACCGGGACGGCGTGCGCCACGGCGAGGCGGACCAGTTCGCCGCCGTGCCGGCGGTAGGCGTCGGCGAGCAGTGCCTCGGACTCCAGGGTCACCGTGTTGGCGACCAGCCGGCCGCCCGGCCGCAGCGCCGACCAGCAGGCCTCCAGCAGTCCGGGCGCGGTCAGCCCGCCGCCGACGAAGACCGCGTCCGGGGCGGGGAGGGCGGCGAGGCCGTCCGGGGCGGCGGCGTGCACCACCCGCAGCGCCGGTACGCCCAGGGCGGCGGCGTTCCGGCCGATTCTGGCCGCCCGCGCCTGGTCCCGTTCCACCGCGATCGCCCGGCAGGAGCGGTGGGCGCGCATCCACTCCACGCCGATGGAACCCGAGCCGCCGCCGATGTCCCACAGCAGCTCACCGGGGGCCGGGGCCAGGGCGGCGAGGGTGGCGGCCCGCACATGGCGCTTGGTGAGCTGGCCGTCGTGCTCGTACGCCTCGTCCGGCAGGCCGGGAACGGAACCGAGCCGTAGCGCTCCGGGCGCCCGGACACAGGAGACGGCCACGATGTTGAGGGCATCGCCGGGTGGGTGCGGCCAGTCGTCGGCGGTGCCGGTCAGGATCCGCTCGCGGTCGGAGCCGAGCTGTTCGAGGACGGTGAGGGGGCTCGGCCCGTAGCCCCGGTCGCGGAGCAGGGCGGCGACCTCCCCGGGGGTGGCCGGGCCGGCGCTCAGCACCAGCAGCCGCCGCCCGTGGTGCAGCGCGGCGGCCAGCGCGGCGAGGGGACGGCCGACCGCGGTGACGGTCTCGGTGTCCTCCACCGGCCAGCCGAGCCGGGCGCAGGCGTACGAGACGGAGGAGGGGTGCGGCAGCACGCGCAGCCGGTCCGGGCCGACCGTCTCGCCGAGAGCGCGGCCGATCCCGTAGAACATCGGGTCGCCGCTGGCCGGCACGGCGATCCGGCGCCCGGCGTGCTCGGCGAGCAGCCGGGGCACGGCGGGCCGCAGCGGCGAGGGCCAGCCGATCCGCTCACCGGGGCACTCCTCCGGCGGCAGCAGGTCGAGCTGGCGGACGCCGCCGATCAGCACCTCGGCCGCGCGCAGCGCCTCCCGGGAGGCCTCGGGCAGCCCGGCCCAGCCGTCGGCGCCGAGGCCCACGACGGTGACGGGGTGGGGGTGCCCGGTGGGCCGGGGGCCGGGGGCCGGTTGCCCGGTGTCGGTGCTGCTCACGGGCGCGACCCTATCGGCCGCTGGCACAGCGGCGTACCGGCGGGCCCCCGGCCCCGCACCCCTCCCGCATCCCCCGCCGGGACGGCGGAATAGCGGAGACGGTGGCGCCGTTGAGCAGGATAGTTTAAGCTTCAACCAGTTCAACAACCGCGGCGGTCCGGTGAGAGACCGGGGCCCCGACGGAAGGCGAGAGGTGAGCACCATGCAGTTCGGCATCTTCACCGTCGGCGATGTGACGGCCGACCCCACCACCGGCCGCACCCCGACCGAGCGCGAGCGCATCAAGGCGACCGTCGCCATCGCGCTCAAGGCCGAGGAGGTCGGACTGGACGTCTTCGCCACCGGCGAGCACCACAACCCGCCGTTCGTCCCCTCCTCCCCCACCACCCTGCTCGGCCATATCGCCGCCCGCACCGAGCGGCTGATCCTCTCCACCTCCACCACCCTGATCACCACCAACGACCCGGTGAAGATCGCCGAGGACTACGCGGTCCTCCAGCACCTCGCCGACGGCCGGGTGGACCTGATGATGGGGCGCGGCAACACCGGGCCGGTCTACCCGTGGTTCGGCCAGGACATCCGCCAGGGCATCCCGCTCGCCATCGAGAACTACGCCCTGCTGCACCGGCTGTGGCGCGAGGACGTGGTCGACTGGGAGGGGAAGTTCCGCTCCCCGCTCCAGGGGTTCACCGCCACCCCGCGCCCGCTGGACGGCGTCCCGCCGTTCGTCTGGCACGGCTCGATCCGCTCCCCGGAGATCGCCGAGCAGGCCGCCTACTACGGTGACGGCTTCTTCCACAACAACATCTTCTGGCCGCAGGAGCACACCCGCCGGATGGTCGAGCTCTACCGCAAGCGGTACGCGCACTACGGCCACGGCACCCCCGAGCAGGCCATCGTCGGCCTCGGCGGCCAGGTGTTCATGCGCCACAACTCGCAGGACGCGGTACGGGAGTTCCGCCCGTACTTCGACAACGCACCGGTCTACGGGCACGGCCCCTCCCTGGAGGACTTCACCGAGCAGACCCCGCTCACCGTCGGCTCCCCGCAGCAGGTGATCGAGCGGACCCTCGGCTTCCGCGAGGCGGTCGGCGACTACCAGCGCCAGCTGTTCCTGATGGACCACGCCGGGCTGCCGCTGAAGACCGTGCTGGAGCAGCTGGACATCCTCGGCGAGGAGGTCGTACCGGTGCTGCGCAAGGAGTTCGAGAACCTGCGCCCGGCGGACGTCCCCGCCACCGCGCCGCTGCACCCGGCGCTGACCGACACCGTTCCGGAGGTCTCGTAAATGTCCGTCGCCCCTGTCCGTATCGTGGCCGTCTCGGCCGGGCTGAGCAGCCCGTCCTCCACCCGGCTGCTCGCCGACCGGCTCGCGGAAGCCGTCACCAAGGCCGCCACCGCCCCGGTGGAGGTCCAGGTGGTGGAGCTGCGCGATCTGGCCGTAGACATCGCCAAGCACCTGGTCACCGGCTTCCCGCCGCCCGCGCTGCGCGCCGCGCTGGACGCGGTGACCGGGGCGGACGGGCTGATCGCGGTCAGCCCGGTCTTCACCGCCTCCTACAGCGGGCTGTTCAAGTCCTTCTTCGACCTGGTCGACCCGGACGCGCTGACCGGGATGCCGGTGCTGATCGGGGCGACCGGCGGTACCGCCCGGCACTCCCTGGTGCTGGAGCACGCGCTGCGCCCGCTCTTCGCCTATCTGCGGGCCGTGACCGTCCCCACCGCCGTCTACGCGGCCTCCGAGGACTGGGGCGCGGCTGGCGGGCGGAGCGGGGACGGCGGCCTGGCGGAGCGGATCACCCGGGCGGGCGGCGAGCTGGCCGCGCTGGTGGCGGGCCGCCCGGTTGCGGCGGCGCGTTCGGGTAAGGAGGACGGTGAGGGTGATCCGCAAGGGCCTCGGTCAAGGGGTCCGGAAGCGGACGACCTGGAAGCGGATCTCGTACCGTTCGAGCAGCAGCTTGCGCGGCTCGGCGGCTGACACTCGGAGGTGGTGGCCATGGCGGCGAACCGGATCGTGGTGGGCGTCGACGGCTCCGAACCGGCCCTGAAGGCCCTGGTGTGGGCGGCGGGCCAGGCCCGGCTGACCGGCGCCGCGCTGGAGGCGGTGATCTGCTGGGAGTACCCGCCCAACGCCTGGGCCGGGCTCACCACCGGGATGGGCCCCACCGCGCCCGCGCTCCCCGACGACTACGACCCCGAGCAGCTGGCCCGCAAGGAGCTGGACGAGGCCCTGGCCGCCGCCCTGGACGGGACCACCGCGGCGGGCGTGGTCCGGCGGATCGTCGCGGGCCACCCCCCGCAGGTGCTCACCGAGCTCGCCGAGGGCGCCGACCTGCTGGTGGTGGGCGACCGCGGCTACAGCGGGGTACGCGCCGCGCTGCTCGGCTCGGTCAGCACCCATGTCGCCCAGCACGCGCCCTGCCCGGTGGTGGTGGTACGCGGGGAGACCCCGAGGTCCAGCTGAGACGCGGGCCCGCCCAGGGCCGTACGCCCGCCTGAGACACGGGCCGCCCGGGACCGTACGCCCGCCTGAGACGCGGGCCGGGGGCCGGGGGCCGTCAGAGGCGCTCACCTCCGACGGCCCCCGGCCCGTACGCGCTACTTGCGGTTGTAGAGCCGCATCGTCACCGTCCCGAAGACGACCACGAACAGCGCCGCCCACCCCAGCGACCAGGCGATGTCGGCGGCCGGCCACTCGCCCGCCATCAGCCGGCGCACCGCGCTCGCCACATGGGTCACCGGGCTGTTGTTCACAAAGGCCTGCAACCAGCCCGGCATGGTCCGCGGGTCCACGAAGACATTGCTCAGGAAGGTCAGCGGGAAGATCACCATCATGCTGACGCCCATCACCGACTTCTCGGTGCGCAGCAGCAGCCCGAACATGGTCCAGATCCACGAGAAGGCGAAGCAGAAGACCAGCAGCAGCGCCACCCCGGCCAGCACGCCGAGGACCCCGCCCTCCGGCCGGTAGCCGATCGCCATCCCCACCGCCAGCATCACCACGGAGGCGATCACATAGCGGACCACATCGCCCAGCAGATAGCCGACCATCGGCGCGGGCCGCCAGATCGGCAGGGTGCGGAAGCGGTCGAAGACGCCTTTCTGGATGTCGGTGTTGACCGCCACCCCGGTGTACATGGTGATCATCACCACGCTCATGGTGAGGATGCCGGGGAGCAGGAACTGCACATACCGGTCGACCGATCCGGCCAGCGCACCCCCGAAGAGGTACGTGTACATCAGCACCATCATGATCGGGAACGCGGTCACGTCGAAGAGCTGCTCCGGCACATGCTTGATCTTCAGCATGGCCCGCCAGCCGAAGGTCAGCGAGGCCGACAGGGCGCTGGGGCGCGGCGGCCGCCGGGCCGATACCAGCAGCGCGGCCAGGTCCTCGGCGCGGGGCGCGGTGAAGGCGGTGTCCTCGACCGGCCCGGAGGTCTTGGTGGTCGTGGTGGTGCTCATCGGGCCGTCGTCCTCTCGGTCGGGTCGTCGGTCGGGTCGTCTGCCTGCGTGCCGTCCTCGACGTCCCGTCCGCCGCCCGCCCGGCGGTCGGTGAGGGCGAGGAAGACCTCGTCCAGGCTCGGCTGGCCCAGCGCGAAGTTGTCCACCGCGATCCCGGCCCGGGCCAGCTCGGCCAGCGCCCTGGCCGCCTCCTCGGCGGCGCCCAGCTCGCCGGCCCGGCCGTCCACGGTGGCGGTGAGCGCCACCGGGTCGGGGTCCAGGGTGACGGTCGCGTCCAGTACGGAGGTGAGCACCCGGGTCGCCGCCGGCCGCTGCTCGGCCTCCCGCAGGCGTACGTGCACCGAGCCCGAGCCCACCGACGCCTTCAGCTCGCCCTTGGTGCCCTCGGCGATGACCTTGCCGTGGTCGATCACCGCGATCCGGGCGGCCAGCTGGTCCGCCTCGTCCAGGTACTGGGTGGTCAGCAGCACCGTGGTGCCCTGGGCGACGACCGCGCGCACGATGTCCCAGACCTGGTTGCGGCTGCGCGGGTCGAGCCCGGTGGTGGGCTCGTCCAGGAAGAGCAGGTCAGGGGTGTTGAGGATGGAGGCGGCGATGTCGATCCGGCGCCGCATCCCGCCCGAGTAGTTCTTGACCTGCCGCCCGGCCGCGTCCGCGAGGCCGAACGCCTCCAGCAGCTCGGCCGCACGCTGCCGGGCGGCCGCCTTGCCGTGTCCGAGCAGCCGCCCGAGCAGCAGCAGGTTCTCGGCGCCGGTGAGGTCCTCGTCCACCGAGGCGTACTGCCCGGTGAGGCTGACCCGGGCGCGTACCGCGTCGGCGTCCCGCACCACGTCCTTGCCGAACACCCGGGCCTCGCCGCCGTCCGGCCGCAGCAGGGTGGCCAGCATCCGTACGGCGGTGGTCTTGCCGGCGCCGTTGGGGCCGAGCACCCCGTAGACGGTGCCGGCGGGCACCCGCAGGTCGATGCCGTCGACGGCCCGGTTGGTGCCGAAGACCTTGACCAGTTGGTGGGTCTCGATGGCGGGAGGATCCGTGGCCGGGCCCGATGTCATGTCCGTATCCGTGTCTGTATCCGTGTCCGTGGTCGTCATCGGCGCGGTTCCCTGGTGCGGCGGCGGGCGGGCGTACGGGGGCGGGGCGCTCCCCCGCGGGGGTACGGAGGCGGGGCCCCGCAGGCGTACGGAGGCGTGGGGCTTCCAGTCTCCGACCGCCGCCCGCCCACCGCTACCCGTACATCCGTACGAGATCAGACCGTCACCAGCGGCCCCTGTCCCTCACCGCCGCACCGGGCGGGACTCCACGATCACCGGTGCGGCCTCGGCGGCCGCCTCGCGCTCGGCCGGGGACGGCTTCGGCGGTGCCTCGTGCACATAGAACGCGTAGTTCATCGCCACCGCGGTCGCCGCCGCGATCAGGACCGAGAGCACGATCGAGGTCAGCACGCTCTCCCTGGTCAGGCTGTGCAGCCAGCCCACGCCGATGCCAGTCACCGCGCCGTAGGCGGCGGCCCGCAGCCCGCGCGGCAGCCGGTGCTGCACGGCGCCGAGGAGCAGGCACAGCGCACCGAAGACGACGCCGCTGACCGCGCCCAGCACGGCCTGGGCGCCGGTGACCGGGCCCTCGCCGCTGCGGTCGATGAACTGCGCGTAGAAGCCGTAGAAGACGGCGAGCGAGATCGGCAGGACCACCCACAGATGGCGCCGCCGCCGCTCCTCCTTGATCCGGCGGTGCCGCGCCAGCCGCTGGGGCACCGGAACGTGTGTGACCATGGCGGACTCCTTCCGTCGCCGTCCCTCCAGGGCACACCGGGCCCGCCCGCCCGGCAAGTGGATCAGCAGGGCGACCGGGGAGCCGCCGCCGCACACCCGCCACCGGAGCGCCCCGTTCCACCTGTGCGATCAGGCTCGACACCTGTGCGACCGGGCTCGGCAACGATCCGGCTGCCGGTATGGCGCGAACCCCCCGCGCGCCCCCTACGGCCACTACGATGCGCACGACCCCGCGTGCCCGTGGTGACCGCCGCCGCCGTGCCCGCGCGGGGCGGTCCGCCGTCCACCGCCGTACGCCGTGCCACCCGAGGACAACAGCGATGCGCGCTCCCTCCCGCAGGATGTCCCGCCGGACCTCCGACCACCGCACCCCGGCCCCCGCGCCGCGCAGGGGCCGCCGGGCCGCGCCCCGCTCCGCCCGCGGGCTCCAGCCGAACGCCCTCGGCACCTTCGACACCGTCGTCATGGCCGTGGCGGGCAGCGCCCCCGCCTACTCGCTCGCCGCCACCACCGCGGTGCTGGTCGGCGCGGTCGGCGTCGCGGCGCCCGCCGCCCTGCTCTACTGCGCGATACCCATGCTGGGGATCGTCCTGGCGTACAG
Source organism: Streptomyces sp. NPDC046887 (assembly GCF_040644755.1). Lineage (NCBI taxonomy): Bacteria > Bacillati > Actinomycetota > Actinomycetes > Kitasatosporales > Streptomycetaceae > Streptomyces > Streptomyces sp. NPDC046887. The sequence continues at coordinate 177,239 of NZ_JBEYXH010000003.1, read as the reverse complement.
CAGGCTCGGCCGCATCGACATCAACGCGGGCGCCGCCTACTCCTGGGTCGGCCGGACCCTGCACCCCTCGCTCGGCTTCCTGTGCGGCTGGGCGCTGGTGGTGGCCGCGACCCTGTTCATGGTGGCCGGATCGCTGCCGGCCGGTCAGCTCACCCTCGCCCTGTTCGACCCGGCGCTGGCCTCCCGCACCGGGCCGGCCGCGGTGGTCGGCGCGGGCTGGTTCCTGGTGATGCTGCTGGTGGTGCTGGGCGGGGCCCGGCTCACCGTACGGGCCCAACTCCTCATGACCGGCGTGGAGCTGGCGATCCTGCTGCTGTTCATCGGCGGGGTGGTGCTGCACCGGGGCGCGGCCGCCGCCTTCGACTGGTCCTGGTTCGGCTTCGGGCACTTCGACGGGGCGGGCGGCTTCGCCTCGGGCGCGCTGGTGGCCGCGTTCTACTTCTGGGGCTGGGACGTCACCAGCAACCTCAGCGAGGAGACCCGCGACAGCCGGCGCACCGCCGGACTGGCCGCGCTGGTCGGGCTCGCCGTGGTCTTCCTGATCTTCGAGGCGTTCACCGTGGCGGTCAACGTGGTGCTGGCCTCGGGCAAGGTGACCGCCGGCGGGGCGGACGTCCTGGTGCTGCTCGGGGACGCGGTGTGGCCCGGGATCGGCGGGAAACTGCTGGTGGTGGCCGTGATGCTGTCCACGGTGGCCACTTTGGAGACCACCCTCATCCAGGTCACCCGCTCGCTCTTCGCGATGGGCCGGGACCGCGCCATGCCGTCCGGTCTGGGCGCGGTGCACCGCCGCTGGAACACCCCGCACATCGCCATCGGGGCGGTCGGGGCGGTGGCACTGGTGCTGTTCGGCGCCGCGAGCGCCCTCGGCTCGGTCGCCGACATCGTTGCCGAGGCGGTACGGGCCATGGGCCTGCTGGTCGCCTTCTACTACGGGCTGGCCGGCATCGCGGCCGTGGTCGCCTACCGCCGCACCCTGCTGACCTCGCCGCGCGAACTGCTGCTCGGCGGGGTGTGGCCGCTGGTGGGCGCGGCCTTCATGCTCTGGGTCTTCTTCGAGTCGCTGGGCGCGCTGCCCACCGCCTCGGTCGCCATCGGCCTCGGCGGACTGCTCGCCGGGGTGGTCCCGATGGCCTGGTACTGGCGCCGGGGCAGCCCCTACTACCGCCCGGCCCCGCTCGACGCGGCCCGCGCGCTGGCCGCCGCGGCGCCCTACGGCGTACCGCGCCAGGACGGGCGGAGCAGCGCGGACGGCTCCCCGGAGACCCTGGCCACCGACTTCTGACGGCCGTTCGGCAACCGGTAACCGACACCTGGTCACCGACACACTGGGAGGGGGGTGGCCGCATGGCCGTACGCCGCAGCCGCCGCGCCGCGCGCTTCACACCCGAGTTCGACCGGGACTTCGGCGACCGGGCGCTCACCGAGGCCCGCCACGACATCGTCATCGGCCGCTGGCAGGGCGTGCGCGACCTGCTGCGCGCCACCGGCTCCGCCTGGCCGGCCAGGACCCAGCGGCTCCGCCTGCTGGCGCACGCCGCGGCGGCCAGCGGCGCGGTGGAGGCCTGGTGGGCGGCCGAGCCGGACGACCCGGACGCGGCGGTGCTGCGCGCGGCGACCGAGGTGGTACGGGTCTTCGACGCGGCGATAGCCGCCGGGCGGGGTGCCGTGGTGGACCGGGGGCGGCTGGACACCACGGTGATGACCTGCCTGGTCGCCGCCGACGCCCGGCCCGCCGACCCGATGCCCTGGGTGTCGCTGCTGACGGTGGCCCGGCTGTACCAGGGCGGGGTGGGGCGGGCGGAACTGCGCGCCTGGTGGGAGGAGTTGCGGCGGCGGGACCCGGACAACCTGGAGGGGCACGTCCAGGTGCTGCGGTACCGCTCGGCGCGCTGGCACGGCACCCATGGCGCGATGTACGACTTCGCCCGGGACGCGGCCGGGGCGGCGCCGCCCGGCTCACCGCTGCCGGTGCTGGTGCAGATCGCCCGGGTCGAGGAGTACCGCTATGTGGCCGACGCCTCCCGCGGCCGGGCCCCGGTACGCGGTTTCGACCAGCACTGGAAGCACGAACTGGCCGCCACGGAGGCGCTGCGCACCTGCACCCGCTGGCTGGACGCCCGCCCCTCGGGCCCGGTACGCCCCGAGGAGGTCGAGCCCCTCAACTACCTGGCCCACGCCGCCTGCCTCGCCGGTCTGACCGACCGCGCCCGCGCCCTTTTCGCGCTGCTCGGCCCGCGCGCCGCCTGGGTCCCCTGGGCCTACACCGGCGAGCCCGCCGAGCAGTTCACCCGCTGGCGCCATCAACTCCTGCCATAAGGCCGGTCAGTCCTCGCCCCGCACGATGACGACCCGGTGCTGCCCGGTCGCCTCACCACCGCCCCGGTCCACTCCCCCGTCCACCACCGCCGGCCGGCACCACCGCACCCGCCCCTCGACCTCCCGGCACACCGCCACGGGCCGGTCGAGCACGGCTATGTCGGGAGAATCGGCGACGGGCCCGGCCTCCGGCCCCGTACGGTCACTGCGTCGTCCACCATCCTGCGTGTCCATACCCTACGGGTACCCGCCCCGACGGGACGAAACGGGCGTACGCCGTGATCCGGGCCTCAGCCGGCGGCGCCGGGCGCCGGAACCGGCACCCCCAGCCGCCGGTCCTTCAGGGCCGGGAAGCGGTCACGGAGGGTGGTCGCCTCCTTGGGGTCCAGCTCGGCGCGGAGGACGAGTTCGTCGGCGCCGGCGGCCTCGGCGAGGAGTTCGCCGGAGGGGGCGACGATCAGGCTGCGGCCGGCCTGGGGGGTGTGGGCGTGGGTGCCGGCGGTGCCGCAGGCCAGGACGTAGGCCTGGTTCTCCACGGCGCGGGCGCGGGCCAGCACCGTCCAGTGCTCGTGGCGGGCCTCGGGCCAGCCGGCCGGGATGGCGAAGGCGAGGGCACCGGCGTCCACCAGGCCGCGGAACAGCTCGGGGAAGCGCAGGTCGTAGCAGGTGGCGAGGCCGAGGGGGAGATCGGGGACGGGGGCGGTGACCAGCTCCTCGCCGGCGGCCATCAGCACCGCCTCGCCCTTGTCGAAGCCGAAGCGGTGGATCTTGCGGTAGACGGCGGCCAGTTCGCCGGAGGGGGCGAAGACGAGAGAGGTGTTGAACAGGCCCTCGGCGGCGCGCTCCACGATGCTGCCGGCGTGCAGCCAGACCCCCGCCTCGGCGGCGGCCGCGGACATCGCCTGGCGGGTCGGGCCGTCCAGCTCCTCGGCCGCGGCCTCGAAGGAGTCGAAGGCGAACGCGCCGACCGGCCACAGCTCGGGCAGCACCACCAGGTCCGCACCGCGCTCTTCGGCGATCAGTTCGGCGGCGCGGGCGCGGCGCTCGGCCACCGGTTCGGCGTCGTCCACTCGGATCTGGATCAGCGAGGCGCGCACATTACCACCGTCCTGGTCAACTGGGGCCGCTCACTTCGGCCTACGATCATCAGGCGTCAGGATCGTCGGACGTCGGGAACGTCGGACGAAAGCACTGCCGGGGTACCTGTCCGCAGCGTAACTTAAACGGACGGGAGCCCAGGAGAGCCGCCCGGCCCGCACCGCCCGCAGTCCAGCTCAGCACCGCCCGCAGTCCAGCCCAGCCCGCAGTCCAGCCCAGCCCGCGCACCGACCGCCCGAGGGGTCTCGTGACCGTCCATCCCAGTCTCCAGCCCTACGCCGACGCCTGGACGCACTCCACCGATGCGATATCCGAGCTGGTGAAGCCGCTCGTGGAAGGGGAGTGGAACCGCGCCACCCCCTGCCCCGGCTGGTCGGTGCGGGACATCGTCTCCCACGTCATCGGGATGGAGGACGAGATGCTGGGCAACCCGCGCCCCATCCACACCCTCCCCCGCGACCTGTTCCATGTCCGCAGCGAGTTCGCGCGCTATATGGAGGTGCAGGTCGACGTACGGCGGCACCACACCGGCCCGGAGATGACGGCCGAGCTGGAGTACACCCTGATCCGCCGGGCCCGCCAGATACGGAACGAGACCCGCGCCCCCGACACCCGGGTGCGGGCCCCGCTGGGCGCCGAGCAGTCCCTGGAAGTGGCGTACCGGATGCGGGCGTTCGACCTCTGGGTCCATGAGCAGGACCTGCGGGCCGCACTGGGCGAGCCGGGCAACCTCGACTCCCCCGGGGCGCTGGTGGCGCGGGACATCTTCCTGGAGGTGCTGCCCAAGACGGTCGCCAAGGACGCCGGCGCCCCGCCGAACAGCGCGGTGGTGCTCGATGTGCACGGCCCGGTGGAGTTCCTGCGGACGGTACGGGTGGACGCCGAGGGGCGGGGCAGTGTGGACGGCGCCCCCTCGCTGGGCCCGGCGGTGGCGCTCTCGCTGGACTGGGAGACCTATGTACGGCTCGCCTGCGGGCGGGTGCGGCCGGCGGCGGTCGCCGACCGGGTGAAGGTGGACGGCGACCCCGCGCTCGCCGACGCCATCCTCGCGAACTTCGCCGTCACCCCGTAGACCGTCAGGCGTTATGCGGGCACGTGGACGGCCTCCACCCGGCTGGCCACCAGCCGCTCCCGCTCGCGCCGTACCGTGCGGGCCCGCAGCCGGAGGATCTGGGCGACCCCGAGCGCCTGGAGCACGAACACCGAGGCGAACGCGATCCGGTAGTCGTCCCCGGTGGCGTCCAGCAGCACGCCGACCGCCAGCAGGGTGGTCATCGAGGCCGTGAAGCCGCCCATGTTGACGATCCCGGAGGCGGTGCCCTGCCGCTCCTGGGGGTTGGCCGGGCGGGCGAAGTCAAAGCCGATCATGGAGGCCGGGCCGCAGGCGCCCAGCACCAGGCAGAGCGCCACCAGCAGCCCCATCGGGGCATGGTCGCCGGGCCAGAGCAGCACCGCCGCCCAGAGCGCCGCCGTCGCCGCGACCGTGCCCAGCGCCAGTGGGGCCCGCGCCGCGTGGTGGCGGGCGATGATCTGCCCGTACGCCAGGCCCACCGCCATATTGGAGACCACCACCAGGGTCAGCAGCCCACCGGCCGCGCCCCGCTCCAGCCCCTGCGCCTCCACCAGGAACGGCATCCCCCACAGGAGGAGGAACACCATGGCGGGGAACTGGGTGGTGAAGTGCACCCACATCCCCAGCCGGGTGCCGGGCTCGGCCCAGGAGGCGCTGATCTGCCGCCGTACGAAAAGGGGTCCGGTGCCGGCGGGCGGCGGGGGCTCGAAGCCCTCGGGGTGGTCCTTGAGGAACAGCAGCAGGAGGACGAGGACCAGCACCCCCGCCAGCGCGCTCCCGGCGAACGCGTTCGTCCAGCCCACCCCGTCCAGCAGCCGGGACAGCACGAGGGTGGAGACCAGGTTGCCCGCCATCCCGAACAGCGCGGCGATCTGCGCGATCAGCGGCCCCCGCCGGGCCGGGAACCAGCGGGTGCCCAGCCGCAGCACCGAGATGAAGGTCATCGCGTCCCCGCAGCCGAGCAGCGCCCGCGCGGCCAGCGCCGTCCCGTACGAGGGGGAGAGCGCGAAGCCCAGCTGGCCGACGGTGAACAGCACCACCCCGTAGGTGAGCACCCGCTTGGTGCCGAGCCGGTCCACCATCAGGCCGACGGGTATCTGCATCCCCGCGTAGACCAGCAGTTGGAGGATGGAGAAGGTGGAGAGCGCCGAGGCGCCCACGTCGAAGCGCTCGGCCGCGTCCAGCCCGGCCACCCCGAGCGAGGTGCGGAAGATGACCGCCACGAAGTAGACGGCCACCCCGACGCCCCAGACCAGGGCGGCGCGCCGACCGCCGGGTGGGTCGCCGGCCACCGTCCCGGAGAGCTCGCTCATCGGTCCTCACCCCGCACCAGCACCCGCACCCGGCTGACATGGCGGTTGACCGAGCGCGCCGCGCCGTCGGCGTCCCCTCCGCGCAGGGCGGCCAGGATCTCGGCGTGCTCGGCGATGTTCTTGGCGACCCGGTCCGGATGGGCCTCCATCACGGCCACGCCCATCCGCAGTTGGCGGTCGCGTAGCTGGTCGTAGAGCCGGGAGAGGATCTCGTTCCCGGCGTGCCGCACGATCTCGGCATGGAACGCCCGGTCGGCGACCGCCACCGCCGCCAGGTCGCCGCCCTCGGCCTGCCGGCGCTGCTCGGCCAGCAGCTCCTCCAGCCGCTCCAGCAGCCGGGCGGGCGCGGGGACGGCCTTGCGGACGGCGAACTCCTCGACCAGCAGCCGGGTCTCGACCACGTCGGCGATCTCCTGCGCGGAGACCGCCAGCACCAGGGCGCCCTTCTTCGGGTAGAGCTTCAGCAGCCCTTCCATCTCCAGCTTCAGCAGCGCCTCGCGCACCGGCGTACGGGACACCCCGACGGCCTCGGCCAGCTCGCCCTCGGTGAGCAGGGTGCCGCCCTGGTAGCGCCGGTCCAGGACGGCCTGTTTGACATGCGAGTAGACCCGGGCGGCGGCGGGAGCGGGAGAGGCGGGAGAGCGGGGTGAAGAGGAAGAAGGGGGAGAGACGGGGGACGCTGAGGGCATGCACACAGCATAGATACAAGTAGGATGCACGCGCTTCGGCCGTCCACGATGCAGGACGGGCGCCACGGGGAGGGCGGGCGGAGCCCAGAGGCTGCCGGAGGCGCCGGGACGGAAAGGGGTGCCGGGGCGGGAAAGGGGCCGGGACGGGAAGGGGTGCCGGGACGGCGGGAAGGGGTGCCGGGGCGGGAAGGGGTGCCGGGGCGAAGCCGGGGAAGAAGGGGCCGGGGGTGGGGAAGGGGCCGGGGGGCTCAGCGAGGCGACTGCGATCATCTGCTGTCCCGTGCATCCATTCGCGCCTCCCGGGTGTCTTCTCCAAGACACCCGTGATCGACCCACGGGCCCCACGACCACACGGAGAATCTCCTTGACCACGACGACAGTCACCAAGAAGTCCGTGCGCCGCACCGCGGCCGCCGCTCTCACCGGTGGGCTGCTGCTGACCGTCTCCCCGATCGCCGCACCCGCCCAGGCCGCCGCCCCGCCCATACCGTCGATATCCGCCAAGGGCGGCTTCCTCGTCGACCAGGCCACCGGCGCCGCGGTGTACGGCAAGGCCAACACCACCCGGCGCCAGATGGCCAGCACCACCAAGGTGGCCACCGCCATCACGGTCCTCACCACGCCCGGCGTCGACCTGAACCGCAAGGTGACGATCAAGCAGGAGTACCGCGACTACGTGGTGCGCGAGGGTGCCAGCACCGCGGACCTGCGCACCGGCGACAAGCTGACCGTCCGCCAGCTGCTGTCCGCCCTGATGCTGCCCTCCGGCTGCGACGCGGCCTACGCGCTCGCCGACACCTTCGGTACCGGCACCACCACCGCCGCCCGCACCGCCTCGTTCATCGGGAAGATGAACGCCAAGGCCAAGCAGCTGTCCATGGTGAACTCCAGCTTCGACTCCTTCGACGGCATCTCGGCCGCCGGGAACAACTTCACCACCCCGCAGGACCTGGCCAAGCTGGCCCGGCACGCGTTCAGCAGCCCGGTCCTGCGCGAGGTGGTCGGCGCCACCACGTACCTGGCCCCCGCGACCACCTCCACCGGCGGCACCCGCACCTACACCTGGTACAACACCAACAAGCTGCTCGGCTCCTACCAGGGCGCCGTCGGCATCAAGACCGGCACCGGCACCGCCGCCGGACCCTGCCTGGTGTTCGCCGCCACCCGCGGCTCCAAGACCTACACCGGCGTCGTGCTCAACGGCACCGACCGCTACAACGACGCCGCCAAGCTGCTCGACTTCGGCTTCGGCTCCAGCACCGCGAAGACCATGAAGCTGCGCTCCCTGCCCAAGGGCGCCCAGCGCGACTGACGGCGCCGGCCGTCCCCTACGGAGCACACGGCGGCCCGGACGGCCCGGACACCACGTCAGGTGTCCGGGCCTGCTCGCCGCCGGCCCGCCGGGGCGGCCCGCTCCCGCGCCTCCGCACCCCGCGCGTGCGTTCCCGCGGCCGTTCACCCGTCCGGGCGAACGATGTCGGCCCGCGCATCCCATCGGGCCCCAGAGGCGTCTACTTCCCATGGCATCCCGTGACTGACCACGGATCACCCCCACTCCTCGGAGCACCACCCGTGACATCAAGGACCTCGAAGACCACGACGATAGTGACCACGAAGGCCGTGCGCCGCGCGGCCACCGTGGCACTCGCCGGCGGACTGCTGCTGACCGCCTCGCCGTTGGCCGCGCCCGCCTCGGCCGCGCCGAAGCCGGCGCCCAGGCCCGCGCCGGCCGTCTCGGCCAAGGGCGCCTACCTGGCCGACCAGGCCACCGGCACGGCCCTCTACGGCAAGGCCGCGACGACCCCGCGGCAGATGGCGAGCACCACCAAGATCGCCACCGCCATCGTGGTCCTCACCACGCCCAAGGTCGACCTCAACCGCAAGGTGACCGTCAAGCAGGCGTACCGCGACTACGTCACCCGCGAGGGCGCCAGCACCGCGGACCTGCGCACCGGCGACAAGCTGACGGTCCGCCAGCTGCTCTCCGGGCTGATGCTGCCCTCCGGTTGCGACGCCGCGTACGCGCTCGCCGACACCTTCGGCAAGGGCAAGACCAGCGCCGAGCGCACCAAGCAGTTCATCGGCCAGATGAACGCCAAGGCCAAGTCGCTGAAGATGGCGAAGACGAAGTTCGACTCCTTCGACGGCATCTCCGGTGGCGGCAACAACGTCACCACCCCCGAGGACCTGGCGAAGCTGGCCCGGCACTCCTTCGACAACAAGACCTTCCGCGACGTCGTGAAGGCCACCTCGTACAAGGCCGCGGCGACCGCCTCCACCGGCAAGACCCGCACCTACACCTGGTACAACACCAACAAGCTGCTCGGCTCCTACCCGGGCGCCGTCGGCATGAAGACCGGCACCGGAACCGCCGCCGGGCCGTGCCTGGTGTTCGCCGCCACCCGCGGCTCCAAGACCTATGTCGGCGTGGTGCTCAACGGCTCGGACCGCTACAACGACGCGGCCAAGCTGCTCGACTACGGCTTCGGGGCCAAGCCCACCGCCAAGAAGATCAAGCTGCGCCCGCTGCCGGCCGGCGCCCAGCGCGACTGATCCACCCGGCAGGACCGCCCCGCCGGCAGGCGGTGGTACGCCGAGGGCCCGGACACCAGCGGGTGTCCGGGCCCTCGGCCGTTCCGGCAGTCGCTACGACCAGGTGAACAGCCGCTTGGGCTGCTCCAGCACGGCCGCGGTGTCCGCCAGCACCTTGGAGCCCAGCTCGCCGTCGACCAGCCGGTGGTCGAAGGAGAGCGCCAGGGTGGTGACCTGACGGGGCTTCACCTTGCCCTTGTGCACCCAGGGCTGGAGCTTGATCGCGCCGACCGCCAGGATCGCGGACTCGCCCGGGTTGAGGATCGGCGTACCGGTGTCCACGCCGAAGACGCCGACGTTGGTGATGGTCACCGTGCCGCCCTGCATCGCCGCCGGGGTGGTCTTGCCCTCCCGGGCGGTGGCGACCAGCTCGGCCAGCGAACCGGCCAGCTCCGGCAGCGTCTGGGCGTGCGCGTCCTTGATGTTCGGCACGATCAGCCCGCGCGGGGTGGCGGCGGCGATGCCCAGGTTGACGTAGTGCTTGACCACGATCTCCTGCGCGGCCTCGTCCCAGGAGGCGTTGACCTCCGGGTTGCGGCGGATCGCGACCAGCAGCGCCTTGGCGATGAGCAGCAGCGGGTTGACCCGCAGCCCGGCCATCGCCTTGTCGCCCTTGAGCTCCTCCACCAGCCGCATGGTGCGGGTGACGTCCACCGTGACGAACTCGGTGACATGCGGGGCGGTGAAGGCCGAGCCGACCATGGCGGCGGCGGTGGCCTTCCGTACGCCCTTGATCGGCACCCGGGTCTCCCGGGCACCGGCCACGACCGGAACGGCCACCGGGGTCGGTGCGGACACCGGAGCCGGTACGGCGGACGGTACGGCGACGGGCTCGGGTGCGGCCACCGGCGCCGCCGCCGCGGCGTGCACGTCCTCGCGGGTGACGATGCCGTCGGGTCCGGTCGGGACCACGGTGGCCAGGTCGATGCCCAGGTCCTTGGCGAGCTTGCGCACCGGCGGCTTGGCCAGCGGCCGGGAACCGGTCGCCGGAGTCGCCGGGGCCGCCACCGCGCCCCCGTGGCCGTTCAGTTCGCGCTGCACGGCGGCCGCGGCGGGCGATCCACCGGCGGGACCACCACCGGCACCGCCCGGGGTCTTGCGGGGGCGCCGCTTGGTGGAGGACTCGGCGACGCCGTAGCCGACCAGCACGGGCTGGCGGCCCTTGGGCGCGGCCTCCTCCTCGACCGGCGCGGAGGGCTCCGCGGCGGCCGGCTGGGCGGTCTGCGGCTGCTCCTCGGCGGTGCCGGGGGCGACGTCCACGGTGATGATCACCTGGCCGACGTCCACCGTGGTCCCCTCGGCGAAGCGCAGCTCGTGCACCACCCCGTCGTAGGGGATGGGGAGTTCGACCGCGGCCTTGGCGGTCTCCACCTCGCACACGGTCTGGCCGTCGGTGACGGTGTCACCGGGCTTCACGTGCCAGCTGAGGATCTCGGCCTCGGTGAGCCCCTCGCCCACGTCGGGCATCTTGAACTCGCGGTAGCGGGTCGGGTCGGTCATGTCGGCAAACCCTTCTCAGTACGCGAGCGCGCGGTCGACGGCGTCGAGCACCCGGTCCAGCCCCGGCAGGTACTCCTCCTCCAGCCGCGCCGGCGGATAGGGGGCGTGGTAGCCGCCGACCCTCAGCACCGGGGCCTCCAGGTGGTAGAAGCACCGCTCGGTGATCCGGGCGGCGATCTCCGCGCCGGAGCCGAAGAACACCGGGGCCTCGTGCACCACGACCAGCCGCCGGGTGCGCTCCACCGAGGCCTGGATGGTGTCGAAGTCGATCGGGGAGACCGAGCGCAGGTCCACCACCTCGATCGAGCGGCCCTCCTCCTCGGCCGCGGCCGCCGCCTCCAGGCAGACCTTCACCATCGGGCCGTACGCGGCCAGGGTGAGGTCGGTGCCGCTACGGGCCACCCGGGCCTTGTGCAGCTCCCCGGGGATGGCCTCGGTGTCGACCTCGCCCTTGTCCCAGTAGCGCCGCTTGGGCTCGAAGAAGATCACCGGGTCGTCGGACTGGATGGCCTGCTGGAGCATCCAGTAGCCGTCCGAGGAGTTCGACGGGGAGACCACCTTCAGCCCGGCGACATGCGCGAACAGCGCCTCCGGGGACTCCGAGTGGTGCTCCACCGCGCCGATGCCGCCGCCGTAGGGGATGCGGACCACGACCGGCATCTTCACGGTGCCGAGCGCGCGGGCGTGCATCTTGGCCAGCTGGGTGACGATCTGGTCGTACGCCGGGAAGACGAAGCCGTCGAACTGGATCTCCACCACCGGGCGGTAGCCGCGCAGGGCCAGCCCGATCGCGGTGCCGACGATCCCGGACTCGGCGAGCGGGGTGTCGATCACCCGGTCCTCGCCGAAGTCCTTCTGCAGCCCGTCGGTGATCCGGAAGACACCGCCGAGCTTGCCGACGTCCTCGCCCATGATCAGGACCTTGGGATCGGTCTCCAGGGCGGTGCGCAACGACTCGTTGAGCGCCTTGGCGAGCGGCATTTTCGTCACGGCCATGTCAGTTCCCCTCGGAGTCGGCGAAGGACGCCTGGTACGCGGCGAACTGCGCGCGCTCCTCGTCGACGAGCGCGTGCCCGTCCGCGTACGTGTGGTCGAACATCGCCATGTCGTCCGGGTCGGGCATGGTGCGCACCGCCTCGCGCACCCGCTTGCCCAGCGTCTCCGACTCGGCCTCCAGCTCCTCGAAGAAGGCCGCGTCCGCGTGGCCCTCCTTCTCCAGCAGGGCGCGCAGCCGCAGGATCGGGTCCTTGGCCTCCCAGGCCGCCCGCTCGTCGTCCAGCCGGTAGCGGGTCGGGTCGTCGGAGGTGGTGTGGGCGCCCATCCGGTAGGTGAACGCCTCGACCAGGGTGGGGCCCTCGCCGCGCCGGGCGCGCTCCAGCGCCCAGCGGGTGACGGCCAGGCAGGCCAGCACGTCGTTGCCGTCGACCCGGACGCCGGGGAAGCCGTAGCCCTGGGCGCGCTGGTAGAGCGGCACCCGGGTCTGGCGCTCGGTCGGCTCGGAGATCGCCCACTGGTTGTTCTGGCAGAAGAAGACCACCGGGGCGTTGTAGACCGCGGAGAAGGTGAACGCCTCGGCCACGTCGCCCTGGCTGGAGGCCCCGTCGCCGAAGTACGCGATCACGGCCGAGTCCGCGCCGTCCTTGGCCACGCCCATCGCGTAGCCGGTGGCGTGCAGGGTCTGCGAGCCGATGACGATCGTATACAGGTGGAAATTGTTGCTGTTGGGGTCCCAGCCGCCGTGGTTCACGCCACGGAACATTCCGAGCAGATTGGCCGGGTCGACCCCGCGGCACCAGGCCACACCGTGCTCGCGGTAGGTCGGGAAGACGTAGTCGTCGTCGCGCAGCGCCCGGCCGGAGCCGATCTGGGCGGCCTCCTGGCCGAGCAGCGAGGCCCACAGGCCCAGCTCGCCCTGGCGCTGCAGGGCGGTGGCCTCGGCGTCGAAGCGGCGGGTCAGCACCATGTCCCGGTACAGCCCGCGCAGCTCCTCGGGCCCGAGGTCGATGGCGTACTCGGGGTGCGTCACCCGCTCACCCTCGGGGGTCAGCAGCTGTACCAGCTGGGGCTCGGTCGCCGGCGCCTGGGCGCCCGCGCGGCCTTTCGTCGCGCTCGCGCTGGTGCGCTTGACGCTGCGTCGCGGCTTGCGCGCGGCAGTGCCTTCCACGGTCACGTGCGTGCTCCTCCGTCGGTCCGGCCCCCGGGGTCCGCCGGGAAGGCCAGTGCGGCTCGCCCGCTTCCGTCCGCGGCACACGGGGTGGGTGGCCCTCGGAGACGGGAAGCAGGCGTGACAGGTGCCCCGGCGAGTCCTGTCACAGGCAACTTACCCAGTACGGCGCATTCCTGCGAAACCCCCTTTGACCTGCAATTTTGCTTGGATTTCCAAGTAAAACGAGCAAGTGGGACGAGCTGGGGGGACAAACGACTGGTCAGGGCCTTGCGGGCAGCCGGAACACGGGCACGGTAGCCCGCCCACCCCGGGCATGGGAAGAGTGAGTATGTGAGACTGATTCCGTGCGCGAAGACGGAAATATCAGGGTTTTCCTCCTTGACGACCATGAGGTCGTCCGGCGCGGCGTCCATGAAATGCTCACCGTCGAGCCCGGTATCGAGGTGGTCGGCGAGGCCGGCACGGCGGCGGACGCGCTGGTCAGGATCCCGGCGACCCGTCCGGACGTGGCGGTGCTGGACGTCCGGCTGCCGGACGGCAGCGGGGTGGAGGTCTGCCGCGAGATCCGTTCCCGGGACGACTCCGTCAAGTGCCTGATGCTCACCTCCTTCGCGGACGACGAGGCCCTTTTCGACGCGATCATGGCGGGTGCGTCCGGTTATGTCCTGAAGGCGATCCGCGGCCATGAACTGCTCGCCGCGGTACGCGATGTGGCGGCCGGCAAGTCGCTGCTGGACCCGGTGGCCACCGCCCGGGTGCTGGAGCGGCTGCGGGACGGCGGCCGCCCCCGCGGCGACGACCGGCTGGATGCCCTCACCGAGCAGGAGCGGCGCATCCTGGAGCTGATCGGCGAGGGGCTGACCAACCGGGCCATCGGCGAACGGCTGCACCTGGCGGAGAAGACCATCAAGAACTACGTCTCCAGCCTGCTGGCCAAGCTCGGCATGGAGCGCCGCAGCCAGGCCGCCGCCTTCGTCGCCCGCCGCCAGGTCGAGCGCGCCTCCGGCACCCACGGGACCTAAGTCCCGGCCCCGGGGGTCGGCGTACCCCTGTGCCGTCCGACCCCGCGCGCCGACAGTGGAACCATGCACTCCGCCGCCCCGCACCCCGAGGGACCGCCGACGACGCCGGACGGGCTGGCCGACGCGCTCGCGCTGCTGCGCCGGACGGGCTGGGGGCGGCTGGCGATGACCCGGCAGGCGATGCCCTTCATGGCGCCCGCCGGCCATCTGGTCACCACCGACGGCGCCGTACTGCTGCGGCTGCACCGCGCACTCGGACGACTGGGCGCCTGCGACGGCGGGGTGGTCGCCTACGGCGCCGACAACCTCGGCTCCGACAACCTCGGCTCCGGGGCCCGGGCGCTCTGGTCGGCCCAGATCACCGGCACCGCGCGGCTGGTCGAGCCGGCGGCCGCCGAGGGCGCCCCGTTCGGGCCGCCGCCACGTCGGGCGGACGGAATGCCGTACGAACCGGTGTACCTGCGGATCGACCCCCAGTTCGGCACCGTGCACACCTTCGACGGCTGACCACGCACACCGACCCGCACCGGGACTCACCAGCGGATATCCCCCCTTCACGGGATACGCCACCACACGCCACCCCTGGCGAATTCGGCCCGCATGCGCACAGCGACCATTCCGACACTCAGTGTCACCTAACATATGGCGAGTGCCGCGCTCATCTGTCACCCCCCTCGCTCCCCCGGTGAACGCGCTGCTGCGCCGCTACGCCGACGCCGGTGAACCGCTCTCCTGCGTGCCCGTCGCCCAGGGCCTGCTCAACCGGGGCTACCGGCTGGCCACCAGCCGGGGCTCCTACTTCCTCAAGCAGCATCTGGACGCCCGTACGGCCGACCGCGCCACCATCATCCGCCAGCACCGGGCCACCGAACGGCTGGGCGCCCTCGGCGTCCCGGTCGCCCCGCCGCTGCCGGACAGTGAGGGCCGTACGGTCGCCCTGGTCGACGGCCACTGCTACGCGCTGCACCCCTGGGTGGAGGGCAGCCACCGGGGCGGCGCCCAGCTCACCGCGGCCGGCTCCCGCCGCCTCGGCGCGCTCCTCGGGCTGGTCCACACCGCCCTGGAGCAGGTCATGGCGGTCACCGAGGGGCCGGGGGCCGACCCCGACGGCGGCGGCGAGCGGACGGCGGCGGGCGGCGCGGCCGCGGACCGGGCGGCCGCACACCGGGAGGCTGCGGGCCGGGGAGCTGCGGGGCGGGGGTCTGCGGACCGGGAGGCCGCGGACCGGACGACCGCCATCCGGACGGCTCCGGGCCGGGCGGCTCCGGGCCGGGCGGCGGCGGATCGGACGGCCACGGGCCGCACGGCTGCCGACCGGGACACCGCGTACCGACCGGCTGCGGTCCGTACGGCCGCCGACCGGGGCACCGCGTACCGACCGGCGGTGGACCGTACGGCCGCCGCCGACCCGGAGCAGAGCCTCCGCCTCATCGACGAACTGCTCGCCCTGGCCCGCGGCCGGCGGCGCCGGGACGCCTTCGACGAGCTGGCCGAGTACCGGCTGCTGGAGCGCCGGCGGCTGCTCGCCGAGCACGCCCACCGGCGCCCGCCGCCCGCCTGCGCCGGGGGCTGGGTGCACGGCGACTTCCATCCGCTGAACCTGCTCTACCGGGGCGCCGAGCCGGCCGCGATCATCGACTGGGACCGCCTGGGCGTGCAGCCCCGCGCGGAGGAGGCGGTCCGGGCGGCCGCCATCTTCTTCGTACGGCCCGGAGGCACCCTGGACCTGCCGAAGGTACGGGCCTACGCCCGGGCCTACCGGCGCTCGGCGGGTGCCGGACCGGCCGAGCTGGCCGCGGCGGTGCACCGGGTCTGGTGGGAGCGGCTGAACGACTTCTGGATACTGCGCTGGCACTACCAGCGGGACGACACCAGGGCCGACCCGCAGTTCCCCGCGGCGTCGGCCCTGGCGGTGTGGTGGACGGGCGAGTACGAAGCGGTACGCGACGCCTTCACGTCCTGACACCCGTCAACCGGGCGTCAGGGGGTGGCCCCCTCCGTGGCGGCACCCTGATTGGCGGTGCCGTCCACCGTGGCGCCCTGGTTGGCCGTCCCGTCCGTGGTCTGGCCCTGGTTGGCCGTCCCGTCGGTGGTCTGGCCCTGGTCCGTCTGACCGTCGGTGGTCTGGCCCTGGTCCGTCTGACCGTCGGTGGTCTGACCCTGGTCCGTCTGACCGTCCGTGGTCTGACCCTGGTCCGTCTGACCGTCCGTGGTCTGGCCCTGGTCCGTCCCGCCGTCGGTCGTCGTCCCCGGGTCGGACGGGGTGCCGCCGGACGGCTCCGGGTCCTTGGTGCCCGGGTCGGAGGGGCGGCCCCAGTTGGAGTTGCCGTTGTCGTTCCAGCCGCCGCTGCCGCTGCCGTCACCGGTGCCGCCGCCGGTGGTGCCGGTCTGCGGGTCCTCGGACTTCTCCGACTTGTCCGGCGACGGGGAGGGCGTCTTCTTGTCGCTCGGCTTCGGCGCCTCGGTGACCGTGGAGGGCTTGTTCTCCTTGGGGGTGTCCGGCTTGTCGTTGGGGTTGAGCGCATAGGCCACCCCGGCGACGATCGCCACCAGCGCCAGCGCCAGGAAGAGCAGCACCCTGCCGCGGCCGCCGCCCCGCTTGGCCGGCCGGCGGTCGTAGCCGTACCCGCCGTCGTCCGGGTTGCGCGGCGGCAGGACCTGCTGCTGGGCGGTGCCCTCATGGGCCGGGTACATGTCCGCGCCGCCGATGACCCGGGTGCGGTCGCCCTCGTGCAGGGTGACCGCGCCGGTGTTCCAGGTGCCGGTGTGGCTGCCCTGCTGCTGGAGCATCGACAGCCCGTACTGGACCAGCCCGCGCATCTCCTCGGCGCTCTGGAACCGGTCGTCCGGGTCCTTCGCCAGGGCGCGCATCGCCAGCCCGTCCAGCTCCGGCGGCGCCACGTCGGAGACCTCGGACGGCGGCACGGGGGTGTCCTGGACGTGCTGGTAGACCACCGACAGCGGGGTCTCCCCGGTGAACGGCGGCCGCAGCGCCAGCAGCTCGTACAGCAGGCAGCCGGTGGCGTACAGGTCGGAGCGGTGGTCCACGGCCTTGCCGAGCGCCTGCTCGGGCGAGAGGTACTGCGGGGTGCCCATGACCATGCCGGTCTGGGTCATCGTGGACTGCGCCCCGTGCAGCGCCCGGGCGATACCGAAGTCCATCACCTTGACCGCGCCGCCGTGCGTGATGATCACGTTGGCCGGCTTGATGTCGCGGTGCACGATGCCGTGCTGGTGGGAGTAGGCGAGCGCCTCCAGCACCCCGGAGACGATGATCAGCGCCTGCTCCGGCGGCGGGGCCTCCGCGTCGATCAGCAGGTCGCGGATGGTGCGGCCCTCGACCAGCTCCATCACGATGTACGGCACGGACTGGCCGCCGACCACGTCCTCGCCGGAGTCGTAGACCGCGACGATGGCGTGGTGATTCAGCCCGGCGACGGACTGCGCCTCACGGGTGAAGCGCGCCTTGGACACCGGGTCCTCGGCGAGGTCCGCGCGGAGCAGCTTCACGGCCACGGTGCGGCCGAGCCGTACGTCCTCCGCGGCGAAGACCTCCGCCATGCCGCCGCGACCCAGCCGGTGCGTCAGCCGGTAACGGCCGTCCCCGACGAGTCCGCCGACGCCCCAGTCCGAAGAGTCCGACATCCCGCCGCCACGTGCCTCGGAATCGGATGCCATCAGTCCTCGCCGTCGTTTCTGTCCGCTTGCTTCGCGCGTGCGGGGTGCCGCCGTGTCTTCAATGGGGTGGTGCGGGTCTTCACGGAGTGGCCGGCGCGGTGCGGGTGCGCTTACCGGGTATGCCGTCCTGGTGCGGCGCGTACCGGGTGGAGCGCCGGGTACTCCGACACGCCACGCTACAGCCTCCACGCGCCGCGCCGGTCCGGGATTGACCGGCCATCCAAGCGCTTCCGCGTACGCCTGTGCAAATTGTCCGCCGCTTCCATGGCGGTGCGGTCCGGGTCCGGTAACCGTTCCGCGACGCTCCTGGCGCGTACGGTCACGGAACGGGCACCGCCGCTTGACGTGCCCGCGCCCTGGGGCAGACTGACCCCCGTAAGAGAAGGCACCGGAGCACCACGGACATCGGCGTCACCGGTCTCACCGGCATCACCGGAGTAACCGACGTCACCAGGCAACGCGCCGCGGCCAGGCCCGCGCGACGGGGGAGTCACGAAGAGATGAGCCAGGACGGCGCACACGGCCGCGACGGCGCACAGGGGCGGTACGCGGGCGGCTCGGTGGCCGGCGGCCGCTACCAGCTGCGGGACCTGCTGGGCGAGGGCGGCATGGCCTCCGTCTACCTGGCCTACGACACCGCGCTGGACCGCCAGGTCGCGATCAAGACCCTCCACACCGAGCTGGGCCGGGAGGCCTCCTTCCGTGAGCGCTTCCGCCGGGAGGCGCAGGCGGTCGCCAAGCTCCAGCACACCAACATCGTCTCGGTCTTCGACACCGGCGAGGACACCGTCCGCTTCGGCGGCTCCGTCCCCGACGGCTCCGTCATGCCGTACATCGTCATGGAGTACGTGGAGGGGCGGCCGCTCGGCTCGGTGCTCGCCGAGGACGTCCGGCAGTACGGGGCGATGCCCGCCGACAAGGCGCTGAAGGTCACCGCGGACGTGCTGGCCGCGCTGGAGACCAGCCACGAGATGGGCCTGGTCCACCGGGACATCAAGCCGGGCAACGTGATGATGACCAAGCGCGGCGTCATCAAGGTGATGGACTTCGGCATCGCCCGCGCCATGCAGTCCGGGGTCACCTCGATGACCCAGACCGGCATGGTGGTCGGCACCCCGCAGTACCTCTCCCCCGAGCAGGCGCTCGGCCGGGGCGTGGACGCCCGCTCCGACCTGTACTCGGTCGGCATCATGCTCTTCCAGCTGCTGACCGGGCGGCTGCCGTTCGAGGCGGACTCGCCGCTGGCCATCGCCTACGCCCATGTGCAGGAGGAGCCGGCCGCGCCGTCCTCCATCAACCGCGCGGTCACCCCGGCCGTGGACGCGCTGGTGGCCCGCGCGCTGAAGAAGAACCCGAACGAGCGCTTCCCCAGCGCCGCCGCCATGCGCGACGAGTGCCTGCGGCTGCTGTCCGCGCTGTCGGCCGGGCACACCGCGGCGCCCTCCATCGTGCCGAACGCCCCGCAGGCCGCCAGCGGCTCGGGCGTCGGCTCGGCGGTCTTCCCGCCGGTGGACCAGGGCACCCCGGCGCCCGCCCCGCACAGCGTCCAGACGCCGTACCAGCCGGGCCCCGCCCCGCACAGCTACGGCGTCCCCACCCCCGCGCCCGCCTACGGCTACCCCCAGCACCAGCCCCCGGCCTACCCCACCCCCGGCCCGGCCCCCGCCTCCTACCACCCGGCCCCCGCCCCCACTCCCCTTCCCACTCCCCCCAAGAGGCGGAACACCCCCCTCCTCATCGGCGCGGCCGCGGTGGTCCTGATCGCGGTGATCGGCACGGTGACGGCGCTGAGCATGCACAAGGGCGACGACCCGGGCACCCCGGGAGCCGGCGGCACCACCCCGTCCGCGGACACCTCCTCCCAGTCCGCCGAGCACCGGCCCCCCGAGCGCCACCGCACCATGAAGGCCACCGTCTGCTCCGACGCCCGCGAGGACTACAACGACCCGGAGAAGGTCCAGGCCCCCGACTTCCGCTACAAGGACATCCTGTCCGTGAAGGAATGCCTCCAGGCCGCCGGCTGGAGGATCGACGAGAAGGAGACCGACGACCCCCGCTACGCGGAGGGCCAGGTCATCTCCCAGTTCCCCCTCTCCGGCACCGCCGTCGACCCCAGCGACCAGACCTTCCAGATCACCATCGCGACAGGCGACAACCCGGAGGAGTAGGCCCCAGCCACCGGCCCTCTCGTGAAAACCGGCCCCTCCTCCGGCCCCGCGCGCCCGACGACCGGGTCCGGCTTCCCGGGAACCCGGTCTTCGGTCGGGCCCAGGCGCCGGTGACCTCCGTGCCCACCGGCCGGGCCCAGTGACCTCGGTACCTGCCGGCCGGGCCCGAGGGCCGGTGACCTCGATGCCCGCCGGCCGGGCCCCGGGGGCCCGTGACCTCGGTGCCCGCCGACTGGGCCCAGTGACCTCGGTACCTGCCGGTCGGGCCCGGGGGCCGGTGACCTCGGTGCCCGCCGGCCGGGCCCCGGGGGCCGGTGACCTCCGTGCCCGCCTCGTCGACCGCCTCCGCCGCGGGGGTTCAGGGCGCCTGTGGCTGACCGGGACGACCGGTTTCCCTGGGCGCCACTGCGCCTGAGGGCGGCGCCCCTCACGACCGGGCCCCCTCGCCCCCGGGCCCGGCCTTCCCGCCGGCGCGCCCCCGGGTCCCGTCCCCCTCGGGGCGGTCTCCCGAGCTCCGAACCACCGGCTCCAAGGCACCCGGCCCCGCAGGGCCCGGCCACCGAACGCGAGCCCGCGAGGCCGACATCCGCGGCCCGTGGGGGGCCGCAGGCCATGGGCCCCGCCGGGTCCGGCTCCCTTCCCGCGGGGGCGGCTCGGGCCTGGCATGTGCCCGGTGCGCTGGCCCGGGACGGCTCCCGGCCCGCAGAGGCGGCTCCCTCGCGACCGGGCCCCCTCGCCCCCGGGCCCGGCCTCCCCGCCGGCGCGCCGCCGGGTCCCGTTCCCCCTGCCGGGGGGCGTACGGCGTCTCCGGGATGCCGTGCGGCGGGGGGCGTGTGACGCTGAGTCCGTTCTCAGTCCGTCGTACGGCTCCTCGGCAGCCCGGCACGGGAGGGGGTCACCCGGTGGCTCCAAGACGCGGCTCACGGTGCGCGGTGGTCATCGCGGCCCTGGCGCTGACCACCTGCGGCGCGGGCACCGAGCGGCCCGCCCAGGCACGCGAGTCCGCCGGCCCCTCGGCCGCCCGGTCCTCGGGACCGACGACCGGACCGGCTCCCGGGCGCGCCCCCGAGGGCATACGGCCCGGGGACGGGCCCGGCGGCGACGCGGACGACGCGGACGAGAGCGGCCCCGACCGTACCTCCGGCTCCGGACCCGACCGTACCTCCGGCTCGGCCCAGCACGGCGGCGGGACGGCCCCCTGGCGGCGCTGGGGCCCGGAGGACGGCGCCCCCTGGGCCGGCGGCGCCGAACCGTGGCGCGGCTGGGGCCCGGCCGCCGGCCACGGCAGGCGGCCGACCGGCGGCCCCGGCGCCGACCGCCCCGCCCCCGCCGACGGCACCCCCGGCCCCTCGGTCACCCCCGGACGCCGCCCCCCGGCGGCCCCCGCACCCGTCACCGGCTCGCCGTCCACCTCCCCCTCCACCGCCGGCCAGGGCGGCGGGGGCGGGGCCGCGCGCCCCAGCCCGTCACTGGCCGGGCGGCACGCCGGCGAGGGGCGGCCCCGCCCCGGGCGCCCCGACCCGCCGCGGGACGACCAGGACCCGGAGGAGAGCCGCGAGGAGTCCGTTCGTACCGAAACGGAAACAGCGCCCGAGCCCGTACGGCGCCCCCGGACGCACGGAGAGGCGGTACCCGAGACGGAGTCCGCCGCCACGTCCGAACCGCGCCGCACCCCGCCGGCCGCCGCCTGGGAATCCCCGGTCCGGACCGCGGACACCACTCCTGACCAGCAGATTCCCGTACTGACACTGGGGGTCGGGCTGGCCATGATGGGGCTCGGACTGGGCTTCCTGGGGCTGCGCATCCGGCGCCGCTGACCCGGCCGCCCCGGCCTCCCGTACCGCCCGGGTCCCCCTCAGGACGGACGCCCGGGATCCCTCTGAGGTCGCTTGTCGGCTCCAGCATACCCGGTATACATACTGAGTATGTCGATCCGCCACGGGCTGCTGGCCCTGCTCGAACTCGGGCCCCGGTACGGCTCTCAGCTCCGCTCGGAGTTCGAGTCCCGCACCGGTGCCACCTGGCCGCTCAACGTCGGCCAGGTCTACACGACCCTCAGCCGGCTGGAGCGCGACGGACTGGTCGCGCAGGGCGGCGAGGACGACGCCGGCCACGCCCTCTACGCCATCACCGACACCGGCAGGGACGAGCTGCGCAGCTGGTACGCCCAGCCGGTGGACCGCACCAGCCCGGCCCGCGACGAACTGGCGATCAAGCTGGCCATGGCGGTCGGCGCACCGGGCGTGGACATCCGGGAGGTGATCCAGTCCCAGCGTCGCCACACCGTGCGGGCGATGCAGGACTACACCCGGCTCAAGGCCCGCGCCCTCGACGCCCTGGAGAGCGGCCGGTCGCAGGAGCGGGACGACGTGGCCTGGCTGCTGGTCCTGGAGCAGCTGATCTTCCAGACCGAGGCGGAGGCTCGCTGGCTGGACCACTGCGAGGCCCGGCTCATCCGGATCGCCGCCGCCTCGGCCGCCGCGCCGCCGCCCCGTAGCGCGGACGCCATACCACCCCCGGACCCGGTCGCCGGGACGGCCCGCCCCCGCGCAGGCCGCCGCCGCACCTGACCGGCACCACCGCCACCCACCCGTACCTCCGCCACACCGGCCGCCCGGGCCCGCCCCGCGGCCCCGCCGCCCGTACCGGCGCAGCACCCCACACCTCCATCCGCACATCCATCCGTACGTACGCGCACGCCCCGGCCCACACCCGGCGGCGGCCGTACCCCCGAGGGGGACCGATTCCCATGCCTTCACCGCAGCCCGTGCTGCAACTCCAGCAGCTCGCCCGTGTCCACGGCACCGGCGCCACCGAGGTGCACGCCCTGCGCGGCATCGACCTCGACGTCTACCCCGGCGAACTGGTCGCCGTGATGGGCCCCTCCGGCTCCGGCAAGTCCACCCTGCTCACCATCGCCGGCGGACTGGACACCCCCACCTCCGGGCGGGTGCTGGTGGAGGGCACCGACATCACCACCGCCGGCCGCAAGGCGCTGGCCGCGCTGCGCCGCCGCAGCATCGGCTACGTCTTCCAGGACTACAACCTCATCCCGGCCCTGACCGCCGCCGAGAACGTCGCCCTCCCCCGCGAGCTGGACGGCACCTCCGCGCGCAAGGCCCGCACCGAGGCCCTGGCGGCGCTGGAGGAGATGGGGCTCGGCCACCTCGCCGACCGCTTCCCCGACGAGATGTCCGGCGGCCAGCAGCAGCGGGTGGCGATCGCCCGCGCCCTGGTCGGCGACCGCCGGCTGGTGCTCGCCGACGAGCCGACCGGCGCCCTGGACTCCGAGACCGGCGAGTCCGTCCTCGGTCTGCTGCGCACCCGCTGCGACGCCGGCGCGGCCGGGGTGCTGGTGACCCATGAGCCCCGGTTCGCCGCCTGGGCGGACCGGGTGGTCTTCCTCCGGGACGGCGCGGTGGTCGACCAGACCGTCCGCTCCGGCGCCGACTCGCTGCTGGCCGGCCAGGGCTCCGGCCGGGGCGGTCGCGGTCAGGCGGTCGAGCGGTGAACGGCTGGTTCCACGGCTGGCGTGCGGCGGTGCGGATAGCCCGCCGCGACGCCTGGCGCTCCAAGGGGCGCTCCTTCCTCGTCCTCGCCATGATCGCGCTGCCGATCATCGGCGTCAGCGCCGCCAATGTGACCCTGCGGACCTCGGAGCTGTCCGTCGCCGAGAAGGCGGACCGCGCGATGGGCGCCGCCGACGCCCTGCTCTCCGACGCCGGCTACGGCGGGGTGCCGATCTACCAGGCGCCGAACGGGCAGGACACCATGCCCGTCAAGTCCTACGAGGATGAGCCGTTCCCCGACGGGGACGCCGACACCGCCAAGGCCGTCCCGGCCGGGGCCCGGGTCCTCAAGGACACCAGCGGCGCCGCCAAGGTCCGCACCGAGCACGGCTCGCTCCATGTGAACGTCCGGGAGCTGAAGGCCACCGACCCGATGGCCCACGGCATGGTGACGCTGCTCGACGGCCGCTTCCCGCAGAAGGACGACGAGGTCGCGGTCACCGGGCAGTTCCTCAAGGAGAGCGGGCTGTCCGCCGGCTCCCGGCTCACCGTGCGCAACCTGGACCGGACCTATCTGATCACCGGCGCCTACGAGCTGCCGGGCGATCTGGCCGCCAACGAGGTCAACGCCCTCCCGGGAGCCCTGCTGACGCCGCTGGACAAGGCGCTGGAGGCCCAGGGCATGTCCGGCACCGGCCAGAGCACCACCTATCTGGTCGATGTCCCCGATGCTCCCGGTGTTCGCGGTGGTTTCACGTGGAACATGGTCGAGCAGGCCAACACCAAGGGCGTCAAGGTGGAGTCGCGGGAGGCGCTGCTGAACCCGCCGCCGCGCTCCGAGGTGAAGCTGTACCAGCACCCCGAGTGGGTCGACTACGACAGCAGCGGTGAGGCCAACACCGCGATGCTCGCCTCCCTGGCCACCATCGTGGGCCTGGCGATGCTGGAGATCTGCCTGCTGGCCGGCCCCGCCTTCGCCGTCGGCGCCCGCCGCTCGCGGCGCCAGCTCGGCCTGGTCGGTGCCAACGGCGGCGACCGCCGCCATATCCGCTCCATCGTGCTGGCCGGCGGCCTGGTGATCGGCGCCGCCGCGGCCGTGGTCGGCACGGTGCTCGGCGTCGCCCTCACCGTGGCGCTGCGCCCGCTGCTGGAGGACTGGCTCGGCAAGCGCTTCGGCGGCATCGACCTGCGCCCGCTGGAACTGGCCGGCATCGCGCTGCTCGCCGTCCTCACCGGGCTGCTCGCCGCGATCGTGCCCGCGGTGACCGCCTCCCGCCAGACCGTACTGGCCTCCCTCACCGGCCGCCGAGGGGTGCGCCGCAGCAACCGGGTCCTGCCGGTCATCGGCCTGGTCGCCGTGCTGCTCGGCGCCGCCATCGCGCTGTACGGCTCGGTGGTCACCGACCAGTTCATCCTGGTCGCCGGCGGCAGCGCCCTGGCCGAACTGGGCGTGGTCGCCCTCACCCCCGCGCTGGTCGGGCTGTTCGGCCGGGTCAGCCGCTGGCTGCCGCTCTCGCCGCGGCTCGCGCTGCGCGACGCGGTACGCAACCGGGGCCGCACGGCACCGGCGGTGGCCGCGGTGCTCGCCGCCGTCGCCGGCACGGTCGCCGTCGCCACGTACCAGGTCAGCAGCGAGGCCGAGTACCGGGCCGGCTACGAGGCCCGGCTGCCGAACGGAGCCGTCTCCGCGCTGCTCACCCAGGGCGACGGACGCGACGCGCCCGCGCTGCGCGACGCCGTACGCCGGGACCTGCCGGTCGACCTCACCGCGGACCTCGGCCGGCTCACCGTCGGCCGGGCGGGCTGCGAGATGTACTCGGACGCCAAGGGCTGCGGCTATGCCGAGGTGGTCACCCCCAAGGCCAACGAGTGCCCGCTGTGGACGACCGACGCCGAAGGCAACTCGGCCTCCGACAGCATGACCCCGGCCGAGCGGCGCAAGTTGGGCAAGGACTGGCGCTGCGCCTCCGAGGGCGGCGGCGTCACCGAGAGCGGACTGGTGGTCGGCGACGCCTCGCTGCTGAAGGTGCTGAAGATCGACGACCCGAAGGCCGAGCAGGCCCTCAAGGACGGCAAGGTCGTCTCCTTCCACCGGCCCATGGTGGACGAGAAGACCGGCAAGCTCTCGGTGCGGCTGGTCGCCGACCGCGGAGAGGCCAACGACGCCGCCGCGGCCGGCAAGGAGACCCCCGGCAAGGTCGTCGCGCTGCCCGCCTACCAGGCCCCCGACAGCACCGAGTCCTACGACGTGGGCGGCATCGTGCCGGCCTCCGCCGTCAAGCAGGCCGGGATGACCATGGCGCCGCTCGGCGCGTTCCACTCCACCGACGCCCTGCCCAGCAGCCAGCAGCGGCAGAAGCTCGACCAGGACCTCGACCAGCTCGGGGCCGATGTGGACCTCTACGTCGAGGAGGGCTTCACCGGCGAGAAGAGCATCGTGCTGCTGGCGCTGACCGTCTTCGCCGGGCTGATCACCATCGGCGCGGCCGGGATCGCCACCGGACTGGCCCAGGCCGACGCCGAGGCCGACCTCAAGACGCTGGCCGCCGTCGGCGCCCCGCCGCGGGTGCGCCGCAGCCTCAGCGGCTTCCAGTGCGGGGTGGTCGCCCTGATGGGCGTGGTGCTCGGATCACTGGCGGGACTGCTGCCCGGCATCGGCCTTCGGCTCACCGAACGGCGCCAGTCGGAGAAGTGGTACAACCAGATGCTCGACCAGGGCGGCCTGGCGGACGCCCCGTACACCCCGGTCGTCATCCCCTGGCAGACGCTCGTCGCGCTGCTGGTGCTCGTACCGCTGGGCGCCGCGCTGCTGGCCGCCGTGGTCACCCGCTCCCGAGGAGCCCTGGCCCGCCGCGAGGCCGGCTGACCGGCTCGGCCACCGGCCACCGGCCTCCGCCCTTCGGGCAGGCCGCCGCAGGGGCATGTGCCCCCGTACGAGGGTGGATCACCCTCGTACGGGGGCACACCCAGTGATGACGCACCTGTGCGAGAGAATGGCGGCATGGAGATGCCGAGGAATGAACGGCCGCAGGAGAACAACCCCCAGGTCCTCGTCGTGGGACAGGACCTGATGGCGCTCGGCGGCGGTGACGGTGACGACGAGTCGCGCGAGGTCCCGGTGACGGAGATGGTCGAACAGCCTGCCAAGGTCATGCGTATCGGCAGCATGATCAAGCAGCTTCTGGAAGAGGTACGCGCCGCGCCCCTGGACGAGGCCAGCAGGGTCCGGCTCAAGGACATCCACGCCAGCTCGGTGAAGGAGCTGGAAGACGGCCTCGCGCCCGAACTGGTGGAGGAGCTGGAACGCCTCTCCCTGCCGTTCACGGACGAGGCGATCCCCTCCGAGGCCGAACTGCGCATCGCGCAGGCCCAGCTGGTGGGCTGGCTGGAGGGGCTGTTCCACGGTATCCAGACCGCGCTGTTCGCCCAGCAGATGGCGGCCCGCGCCCAGTTGGAGCAGATGCGCCGGGCCCTCCCGCCGGGCGCCCCGCACGACGAGGACGACGAGGACCACCGCCCCGGCGCGGTCCGCTCGGGCCCCTATCTGTAGTCACCTTCGGGCCTGTGGACATCCCCAGGCCGCCCGCCGTCCGGCATCACCGAGGCCCGGCACCCCGCGTGCGTACCGTACGCACCAGGGGTGCCGGGCCTCGGCACGTCTTCGGGAGCGGTCTCAGACGCACCCGGTCAGGCACCGTCGGGCGCCGTCTCAGACCCCCGCCGCGTCCGGGTTCACCAGCGCGATCTTGCCGATGTGCGAACTGGCCTCCATGGTCCGGTGCGCCTCGGGCGCCTCGGGCATCGGGAAGGCGCGATCGACCACCGGGCGGACCGTGCCGTCCGCGATCAGCGGCCACACATGCTCGGCCACCGCGGCGATGATCGCCGCCTTCTCGGCCGGAGGACGGGCTCGCAGCGAGGTCGCGGTGATCGCGGCCCGCTTGGCCAGCAGCGCCCCGAGGTTCAGCTCCCCCTTGTTGCCGCCCTGGAGCCCGATCACCGCCAGCCGCCCGTTCACCGCGAGGGCCTTGACGTTCCGCTCCAGGTACTTGGCGCCGATGATGTCCAGGATGACGTCCGCGCCCGCCCCGTCCGTCGCCTTGCGGACCTCCTCCACGAAGTCCTGCTCGCGGTAGTCGATCAGCACATCCGCGCCCAGCTCCGCGCAGCGGGCCAGCTTCTCCGGGCCGCCCGCGGTCACCGCGACCCGCGCGCCGACCGCCTTGGCCAGCTGGATGGCCATGGTGCCGATCCCGCTGCCGCCGCCGTGCACCAGCAGGGTCTCGCCGGGACGGAGCCCGGCGATCATGAACACGTTGGACCAGACCGTCGCTGCCACCTCGGGCAGCGTCGCCGCGGTGACCAGGTCCACGCCGTCCGGCACCGGCAGCAGCTGCCCGGCCGGGACGGCCACCTGCTGGGCGTAGCCGCCGCCCGCGAGCAGCGCGCACACCTGGTCGCCGACGGACCAGTCGGTCACCCCGGGGCCCAGCGCGGCGATCCGGCCGGAGCACTCCAGGCCGGGGTACGGGGAGGAGCCGGGCGGCGGGTCGTAGAACCCCTGGCGCTGGAGGACGTCGGCCCGGTTGACGGCCCCGGCCGCCACCTCGACCAGCACCTCTCCCTCGCCGGGCACGGGATCGGGCACCTCGGCCCAGACCAGCGCGTCAGGACCACCGGGCTCCGGAATCGTGATCGCATACATGGCCGCGAGGCTACTCCGGCCACCCCGGCCCCGGCGGTATGGACGTTGGCGGGCTACTCCGGCGGCGTGGTCAGCGTCGGCGGCACGCTCGTCGCGCGGACGATGGTGATCACCCGGTCGGTGAGCTGGAGCGGGCTGGCCACCGGATCGTCGTAGCTGAGCAGCCGGTGGCCCCGCAGCACGCTGATGACCAGGTCGTCGGTCTCCCGGACGTTCTTGCCGACCTCCGCCTTTATGACCGGCCGTTCGACCAGGTCGAGGCCGCTGCCCTGCTGGATCAGGTCCTCCATCACGGTGCCCGCGCTCGGGCTGAGCACGGACATCCCGAGCAGCCGGCCCGCGGCACTGGCACTGGTGATCACGGCATCCGCGCCGGACTGGCGCAGCAACGGCGCGTTCTCCTCCTCCCGCACCGCGGCGACGATCTTCGCCCCCCGGTTGAGCTGCCGGGCCGTCAGAGTCACCAGTACCGCCGTGTCGTCTCGCTGAGTGGCGATCACGATCTGCCGCGCGCGCTGGAGTTCGGCGCGCAGCAGCACATCGCTGCGGGTGGCGTCGCCGATCACTCCGGTGAAACCGTCCGCGTTCGCCGCCTCGATCACCTTGCTGCTGGGATCGACGATGACGATCTGTTCCTTCTTCAGGCCGGTGGCGCACAGCGTCTGGATGGCCGACCTGCCCTTCGTACCGAATCCGACGACGACGGTGTGGTCGCGCAAGGTGGACCTCCAGCGGTTCAGCCGCCACTCCTCCCGGGTCCGCTGGGTGAGGACTTCGAGAGTGGTGCCGACCAGGATGATGAGGAAGAGCACGCGCAGCGGCGTGACCAGCAGGATGTTGACGAGTCGGGCGCTGTCACTGCGCGGGACGATGTCGCCGTAGCCGGTGGTCGACAGGGTGACGGTCGCGTAGTACGAGGCGTCGAGCAGATCGACCCGCTCGTCGGCGTTGTCGAAGTACCCGTCCCGGTCCACGTAGACGATCAGGACCGTCAGCACCAGTACGGCCAGGGCCATCAGCAGCCGCCGGGCGACCTGGAGCAGGGGCCGGGTGACCACCTCGGTGGGCAGCTTGATCTGGCCGCCCACCAGGTGCTCGTCGGCGCGGCGGGCCATCGCGTCATGGCCGGGAAGTTTCACGTGAAACATCCTTCGGTGGTCGGCGCCCAGGGCAGCGTCAGAATTTCCAGAGTGTCGCCCGCGCGGGCCCCGGTGGGCGGGACGACCGCGAGCCCGTCCGCCACCGCGATCCCGCGCAGCATCGCGGGCCCATGGAACCGCACCGGCACGGCCACCCCGTCACCGGCCTGCCCTTCGGCCCCCCGGCGCACCACCGGCACCAGCCGGGTGTCGTACGGATGCCCGGCCACCGGCTCCCCTACCGCGGCCGTTCGCGAGGCGGCGGCGGTACGGCCGGCCAGCCCGCGCAGCAGCGGCGCGGCAAGGGTGAGCAGGGCGGCGACCGCGGCGAGCGGGTTGCCCGGCAGCCCGACCAGATGGCGGCCCGGGTCCAGCCGGGCGAGCAGCATCGGATGCCCCGGGCGCACCTTGACCCCGTCCACCAGCAGCTCCGCCCCGGCCTCGGCGAGCACCCGGTGCAGATGGTCCACTGGGCCCGCGGCGGTGCCCCCGGTGGTCAGGACCAGATCGGCCGTGGAACCCCGTACCGCCTCGGCCAGCGCCCCGGCCTCGTCCCCGAGCCGCCGCACGGCGACCACCTCGGCCCCCAGCGACTCCAACCAGGGAGTGAGCATCGGCCCAAGGGCGTCCCGGATCAGCCCATCCTTCGGGAGCCCGGCGGTCAGCAGCTCATCACCCAGCACCAGGATCTCCACGGCCGGGCGCTCCACCGTCACCAGCCCGTCATACCCGGCCGCCGCCGCGAGCCCCAGCACGACCGGGGTGACCACGGTCCCGGCGGGCAGCAGCTGATCCCCCGAGCGGCACTCCTGCCCACGCGGCCGGATGTCCTGGCCATGGCCCACCGCCCGCAGCGCATGCAACTGCCCCGCCGCATCGATCCGCGCATGCTCCGCCCGGATCACCGCGGTCGCCCCCGACGGCAGCCGCGCCCCCGTGGCGATCCGCACCGCCGCCCCGTCCTGCAACGGCTCGACGGGCACCCGGCCCGCCAGCACGGCGTCACCGCCACCGCTCGCCGCCCAAGGCCCCGGCCCGGCGACGGCCCACCCGTCCATGGCCGAGGTGTCAAAGGGCGGCAGATCGGTGAGCGCGGTCAGCGGATCCGCGAGCACCCGGCCCAGCGCCTGCCCGAGACCGGTGTGCCCGAAGCCCACCGGCCGACCCGCCCCCAACCGCCCCGCCAACGCCCGGGCCTCACCCCAAGCCACCGCCCGATGCCGCTCCGCCCCAGCCCTCTCCCCGCCCCTGGCCCCGGCCGTCTCACGACCACCGCGATCCCCCGGCAATGGAACAAGCAGCGCCAGCGCCTCCTCGACCCCCTCCACCTCCGACCCGGTCACGACGACCCGTCCCCCTCGGAGGGACTGGTGGGGCCAGTGGGACCGGTGGGGTCAACGGGGCCGGTGGGCCCAGCGGGCTCGGCGGGACCGGAACCCTCGTCCGCCCAGCGCGCCGCGAGGGCCGCCGCCTTCCGCGCCGCCTCGGCCACGGCCCGCGCCCCCTCCGCCGACCCACCGCTCCCGGCGGCCTGAGCGGCCGCGTACCCGACCAGGAACGTGGTCAGCGGCGCAGCCGGGCGGGCAACCCCATGCGCGGCGTCCCGTGCCAGATCCAGCAGCACGTCGGTGTCCACATCCAGTTCGATACCGAGCTCGGCCTTGACCGCGGTGATCCATTCATCCAGCACGTGTCCATGCTCCCTGATCCGCGAGCGGGCGGCGGCGATGTCCTCCCAGGTGTCGCAGTCGAACGAAGCACCCTCCAACGACGTCCCCGGCCCGCTCCCGATCCGGCGCAACACCAGCTCGTCCATGAGCAGCCGCAGCGGCAACCCCGGCAGGGTGCCGTGCTCGGCAGCCAGCAGCGCGATCTCCCGCCGCAACGGCTCCGTCCGGTACGCGGCGGTCAGCGGCTGATCCCGCCCACCCCCGTCCACCGCCAGCACCCCTTCCGCGCCCTCCTCGGCCCCCAGCTCACCCACCAAGGCAGCCACGGCCGCTTCCCCAAGAAACGGCAGGTCACCGCCGAGCACCACTACCGTGTCCGCCTCGACCAGCCGCAGCCCGGCCGACAGCGCCGCCAGCGGACCACCGCCGGGCGGCTCCTCCCGCACCCACCGGACCGGCCGCACGGTGGGCCGGCGCCCGCCCACGACCACCGTCCGCCCCGCCCCCCGGCAGGCGTCGAGCACCCGGTCCAGCAACGGGCGGGCCCCCACGGTCACGCCGGGCTTGTCCACGCCCCCCAGTCGTCTGGCCGCGCCCCCGGCGAGCACCACCGCATCAAATCGGCTCACCCACCCAGTATCCCGAGCGACCCCCCACCCCCGAACCCCGGGTCCGCCCCCCCACCCCACACCCCACCCGACACGCCCCCGGCCCCCTCCCCTCCCCAGGTGGCAGGCCCGCCGGAAATGGCCCTGCCAAAGATGGCAGGCGATCGCCCCGCCAAAGGTGGTAGGCAAGATCCCGCACTGCTGTCCGCGGATACCCCCCGAGTACCCCCCGAGCTGTCCCCAGGTATCCCCCGCTCGACATCACAAGGACTCCCCACCACAAGGAGGTGCCCGCCATGCGGAAGTGGTTGTTGCTGGCTGCGGCGATCGGCCTGGAGGTGACCGCCACGCTCTCCCTGCGCGCGGCCCTCGACCAGCCCGCCTGGTACGCGCTGGTCGCGGCCGGCTATGTCGGCGCCTTCGTCATGCTCGGCATGGTGCTGCGGGCCGGGCTGGGCCTCGGCGTCGCCTACGGCATCTGGGGCGCCTCCGGGGTCGCCCTCACCGCGCTGCTGGCGACCGCCCTCTACGGTGACCCGCTGACCGGCACCATGGGCGTGGGCATCGTCCTGGTCATCGGCGGCGTGCTCTGCGTGGAACTCGGCTCCCAGGCCGCCCAGCGCCGCCCGGACTCACCCCACGGCCGACGCGACAGCGCCCGACGAGGCGGCGCCCGACGCGGCAGTGCCGGGCGAGGGGGTGCCGCATGACCTGGGTCTTCCTCGCCGGCGCCATCCTCAGCGAAGTGGGCGCCACCCTGTCGCTGCGGATGGCCTCCCAGCCGGGCGGCGCCCGGACGTGGTTCCTCGCCGTCGGCACGGGCTATCTGCTCGCCTTCGCCCTGCTCACCCTGGCCTTGGCCGAGGGGCTCGCCATCGGGGTCGCCTACGGGATCTGGGCCGCCGTCGGGGTGGCGCTCACCGCGCTCGCCTCCCGGCTGCTGTTCGGCGAACCCCTGACCAAGGTGATGGGCCTCGGCATGGTGCTGATCGTCGCGGGCGTCCTGTTCATCGAGCTCGGCGCCACGCACTGAGCCGCCCGCCACGCTGACCACCACTTGATCGCTTGATCGCTTGATCGCTTGACCAGACGACGCCGACCGCCGCTATCGACCAGTGGGGGCTTCCGTGCTCCACCTCTCGGTCCTGCCTGCGTGCTCCCGCCCCTTGCGCCCCCTTCCATATTTGGGCAACGAAGAACGGATCGCGATCGTGCCGTGATGGCGAGAGTTCGCCAAGCCCGTCGGCCAGGGCCAGGGGCAGGCGGGGGCGGCAGCGGGAGCGGCAACGGGACGGGAGGGGAGCGGAGACGGGACGGGTCGGGAGCGGCGTCGGGCGCCCACTGCCTCGTGGGGCCGCCGGGCGACTGCCGCTCCCGGGGCACGGTCACAGGGTGCGGAGGAGCACCGCCGGCTGCTCGACGCAGTCGGCCACGTATCGCAGGAAGCCGCCCGCCGTACCGCCGTCACACACCCGGTGGTCGAAGGTCAGCGACAGCTGCACGACCTGGCGGACCGCCAGCTCGCCCTGATGCACCCAGGGCTTGGGGATGATCCGTCCCACGCCCAGCATGGCGGCCTCGGGGTGGTTGATGATCGGGGTGGAGCCGTCCACGCCGAAGACGCCGTAGTTGTTGAGGGTGAAGGTGCCACCGGTCAGGTCCGCCGGGGTCAGCGCCCCTTCGCGGGCCACCTCGGTGAGCCGGGCGAACTCGGCGGTCAGGGACTCCGCGGTGCGCCCGTGCGCGTCGCGGACGACCGGTACGACCAGCCCCCGGTCGGTCTGGGCGGCGAAGCCGAGGTGCACCCCGGGAAGCCGGACGATCTCCCGGGCAGCGGTGTCCACGGTGGAGTTCAGCTCGGGGAACCTGGCCAGCGCGGCGGTGCAGATCCGGGCGAGCAGGGCCAGCAGCGACACCTTCGGTCCGCCCGCCGCGTTCATCGCGGCCCGCGCGGCCATCAGTTCGGTCGCGTCGGCGTCCACCCAGCAGGTGGCGTCGGGGATCTCCGAGCGGCTGCGTGACAGCTTGGCCGCCACCGCGCCGCGTACGCCACGCAGAGGGACGCGTTCGCCGGCGGGGGAGGACGCGGCCGCCGGGGCGGGGGACGGTTCGGCGGGGGACGGTTCGGCGACGGGCGTCGCCGCGGCCGTGATCGCGCGCTCCACGTCGGCGCGGAGGATCAGCCCGTCCCGTCCGGAGCCGGCCACCCGGCGCAGGTCGACGCCCTTGTCCCGGGCCAGCTTCCGCACCAGGGGGGAGATCACCGCGACCGGGCCGTCGGGGACCGGGAGGGATGGTGATGTCAAAGCCGGGGCCGCCACAGCCGGATCCAGGGCCCGGGGAGCCGACGGAGTCGAGAAAGCCGGAGAGGCCGACGGGGCTGTAGGGGCTGAGGGAGCAGGCGGGGACGGGGGCGCGCTGCCGTTGACGGGGGCGGGGACGGCGGCGGGGGCCGGGAGCGCGGGGTCGTCGCGGCGTATCCGGCGGCGGCGGGCGGCGGGGGCGGTGGTGCCGTAGCCGACCAGGACGTTGCCCGAGCCCTCGGCCTCGCCGCCCTCGGGGGCGGGCGCGGGGGTCTGCGGCGCCGGGCCGGGCTCCGTCGCGCCGACGGCGACGGTGATCAGCGGGGCGCCGACCGGCAGTTCCTCGCCCTCGGCGCCGTACCGCGCGGTGACCACGCCCCCGTACGGGCAGGGCACCTCCACCATGGCCTTGGCCGTCTCGACCTCCACCACGGGCTGGTCGATGGCGACCACGTCGCCGACCTCCACCAGCCAGCGGACGATCTCCGCCTCGGTCAGCCCCTCACCGAGGTCCGGCAGCTTGAACTCCAGCACCCGCGCCATCAGCTTCCCGCCTCCCACTGCAGTCGGGCGACCGCGTCCAGCACCCGGTCCACACCGGGCAGATGGTGCCGTTCCAGCATCGGCGGCGGGTAGGGGATGTCGAAGCCCGCGACCCGCAGCACCGGGGCCTCCAGATGGTGGAAGCACCGCTCGGTGATCCGGGCGGCGATCTCCCCGCCGGGCCCGCCGAAGCCGGACGACTCATGGACCACGACCGCGCGACCGGTGCGCCGTACCGAGGCGCAGACCGTCTCGTCGTCGAAGGGGACCAGCGAGCGCAGGTCCACCACCTCCAGGTCCCAGCCCTCCGCCTCGGCGGCCTCCGCGGCCTCCAGGCAGACCGGCAGGGACGGTCCGTAGGTGATCAGGGTGGCGCTGCGGCCGGTGCGCCGGACCACCGCGCGGCCGATCGGCGCC
This sequence comes from Streptomyces sp. NPDC046887, assembly GCF_040644755.1. Taxonomy (NCBI): domain Bacteria; kingdom Bacillati; phylum Actinomycetota; class Actinomycetes; order Kitasatosporales; family Streptomycetaceae; genus Streptomyces; species Streptomyces sp. NPDC046887. The sequence continues at coordinate 142,727 of NZ_JBEYXH010000003.1, read as the reverse complement.
ACGGCGGCCGGGGCCTCGGGCGACCAGTCGGACTTGGACCAGTAGAGCCGCTTGGGCTCCAGGAAGACCACCGGGTCGTCGGAGGCGATGGCGGCGCGCAGCAGCCCGTAGGCGTCCTCGACCGTCGCGGGCGTGACCACCTGGAGCCCCGGAGTCGCCATGTAGTAGGCCTCGGAGGAGTCGCTGTGGTGCTCGACGCCGCCGATCCCGCCGCCGTAGGGCACCCGCACCACGAGGGGCAGCGGCATGGTGCCGCGGGTGCGGTTGCGCATCTTGGCGACATGGCTGAGCAGCTGCTCGAAGGCCGGGTAGGCGAAGGCGTCGAACTGCATCTCGACCACCGGGCGCAGCCCGTACATCGCCATGCCGACGGCGGTGCCGAGGATGCCGGCCTCGGCGAGCGGGGTGTCGGTGCAGCGGTCCTCGCCGAACTCCTTGGCCAGCCCGTCGGTCACCCGGAACACTCCGCCGAGGGTGCCGACGTCCTCGCCGAGCACATGGACCGCCGGGTCCTCGGCCATGGCGTCGCGCATCGCCCGCTGGAGCGCCTGCGCCATGGTGGCGGGCTTCGCGGGACGCCGCGGCGCGGCCGTGTCCGCCTCGGTGGAGGCGGTCGGCGCGGTGGACGCGGGGCTCATCGGGGGTCCTCCTCGGCGTCCAGCTCGGCGCGCAGCTGCGCGGCCTGCTCCAGCAGCTGGGGGGTGGGCTCGGTGTAGACGTGCCGGAACAGCTCCATCGGGTCCAGCACCGGGTCGGCGTTCATCCGGTCGCGCAGTCGGGCCGCCATCGCCTCGGCCTGCTCGGCGGTCTCGCGGACCCCGTCCTCGTCCAGCAGTCCGCAGCCGGTCAGCTCGCGCTCCAGCAGCTTCACCGGGTCGTGCTCGCGCCAGGCCGCGACCTCGCCGTCGCCCCGGTAGCGGGTGGCGTCGTCGGCGTTGGTGTGCGCCTCGATGCGGTAGGTCACGGCCTCCACCAGGGTGGGGCCGCCGCCGCGCCGGGCGCGGGCCACCGCCTCGGAGAGCACCTGGTGCACGGCGGGCGCGTCGTTGCCGTCGACCAGGCGGCCCGGTATGCCGTAGCCGACGGCCTTGTGCGCCAGTGAGGGCGCGGCGGTCTGCTTGGCGAGCGGTACGGAGATGGCGAAGCCGTTGTTCTGTACGAGGAAGACGACCGGGGCCTGCCAGACGGCGGCGAAGTTCAGCGCCTCGTGGAAGTCGCCCTCGCTGGTGCCGCCGTCGCCGACCATGGCGAGCGCCACCACGTCGTCGCCCTTGAGCCGGGCGGCGTGGGCGAGGCCGACCGCGTGCGGCAGCTGGGTGGCGAGCGGGGTGGACAGCGGTGCGATACGGCGTTCCCGCGGGTCGTAGCCGGTGTGCCAGTCGCCGCGCAGCAGGGTCAGCGCCTCGGCCGGGTCGAGGCCGCGGGCCACGCAGGCGAGGGTGTCGCGGTACGAGGGGAAGAGCCAGTCCCGCTCTTCGAGGACCAGGGCGGCGGCGACCTCGCAGGCCTCCTGGCCGGTGCTGGAGGGGTAGACCGCCAGCCGGCCCTGCTTGGTCAGGGCGGTGGCCTGCGCGTTGTACCGGCGGCCGCGGACCAGCTCGGCGTAAAGCTTGCGCAGCAGCTCGGGGGCGAAGCCGTCGGCCGTGTCCGTGCCGAGCACCCGGTACGGCTCGGCGTCCGGGAGCAGCGGTGCGGGGTCGGTGCGCGGCTTCCACTCCGGCGGCGGGGCGGGCCGGTACGCGGCGGCACCGGGAAGCTCCTGGACCGTCATGACTGCGACCTCCTCGTGGGAGCGGGCAAAGGACCCGGCGGGCATAAGACCCGAAGGGGGGCACGGCTGTGACGTGCCTCACCTACCGATTGTTCGGTCGTGGCGGCATTTTGGCTACAGGCACCGCCACCCTGTGGACAAACGGTTCTCCACAGCCTGGGATGGGGCCAGGTCGTCCACAACGGAGAGGCGGGGGCGCATGGGAGCTGAACAAATGGCCGACGGCCGCGAAACGAACGCGACAGGCAGCGTGAACGCGACTGGTAGTCCGTACGCGACCGGCGCTGTGAACGCGGCCGGTGGCGCGAGCACGGTAGGCGGCGCGAACGCGACCGGAAGCCCGAACTCGGCCGGTGGCACGAACGCGACCGGAAGCGCGAACACGGCCGGTGGCACGAACGCGACCGGTGGTGAGCCGCAGCAGCCGGCCGCGCGTCCGCTGGACCCGATCGACCGCGACATCCTCCGCATACTCCAGACGGACGGCCGCGCCTCGATCCGCTCGGTGGCCGACCGCGTCCATGTCTCCCGCGCCAACGCCTACGCCCGGATCAACCGGCTCATCGACGACGGGGTGATCCGGGGCTTCAGCGCCCGGGTCAACCATGAGCGCGCCGGGCAGGGTGCCTCCGCCTACATCACCCTGAAGATCGTCCAGAACTCCTGGCGCACGGTCCGCGAGCAGCTCCGCGCACTGCCGGGCGCCGCGCACATCGCGCTGGTCAGCGGCGATTTCGACGTACTGCTGCTGGTGCACACCCCGGACAACCGCACCCTGCGCGAGCTGGTGCTCACCCGCCTCCAGGCCATCCCGGAGGTGCTCTCCACCCGCACTCTGCTGGTCTTCGAGGAGACCGACCTCAGCCGCCGGATCTCCCCCGACGAAGCGTGAGCCGCCCCGGCCCCACCCCTCTATGATCCGATGATCATCGTCATGACTGCCAGGGGGAGCAGCCAGTGCACCGCAATGCCCGCCGACGGCGGGACCGCCGCGGGGACGACCGGGACCGCGTCGGCTGCCTGGGCCTGCTGATCACGCCGCCCGTCTTCCTCGTGGGCCTCGCCGTCGGTATCCACGCGTCCCGCCACCACGAACGCCCCGACGCCGCCACCGACCCGGCGATCACCTGGATGCAGCTGGCCAGGACCGTGCTCGGCCTCGCCGCCACCGGTTGGCTGCTGTACACGTACCCGCTCCAGGAGGGTGCCGGCGACGTGCTGGAGGACCAACTCGTCGAGGCCCTGATCAGCGCCCTGATCCTGGTGGGGGTCACCCCGCTCGCGCTGACCGCGTTCGTGCTGGCGGCCCGGCCCCCTCTGCGCCCCGTCTACCGGCGGCGGCTGGGCGGCCCGCTGACCTCGCTGGGCGCACTCTTCGCCGGGGCACTGCTGTACGGCCTGGGCCCCATCCTGATGGAACAGCACCAGGACGGTGGTGGCGGTCTCCTGCTCGGCCTCGCGGCCTCCGTGCTGTTCCTGTCCGGCGGGCTGTTCAGCCTCGCCTCCGCCGTCCTCGCGGTGCACCACGCCTTCCGCACGGCCGAGGTGCACGAGGTGCTGCCGCCCCTGCTCTCACCCGTACTGGTGTGGGCGATGTTCGTCGTACAGCTCCTGGACAACCCGCCGGTCACGGCGCCGCTGTGGGTGCGGATCACCTTCCTGTTCGGTCCGCCGCTGTCGGTGACCGCACTGTCCGCCTGGGAGCTGCGCCGGCTGCGGGTGCACCACGGACGCACCCTGCGCGGTGCGCTGGGCCGCGAACCCGCCATGGCCGCCTAGAGGCGCGCCGTCGGCTCGTCGGCCGTCGGCTTCAGCCGGGGTGTGTTTCACGTGAAACACACCCCTTGCCACGTGCGCGGTCAGCCGTTCTCACGCAACCCGTCGAAGGCGAGATGCACCACGGTGTCCACCACCTGCTCCCGCTCGCCGTCGGCGCCGGGGTGCGGGCGGTACCACTCGACCAGCGAGTTGACCATCCCGAACAGCAACCGGGTGGCCAGCCGTATGTCCACGTCACGGCGGAGGTCGCCCTCGGCGGCTGCGGCCTTCATCAGGTCCGCCACCCGGTGGTCGAACTCGCGCCGCCGCTCCAGCGCCCACCGCTCGGTACGGGTGTTTCCGCGCACCCGCAGCAGCAGGGTTACGTAGGGCAGCTCGTCCATCAGCACCTCGACGGTGCGCCGGGTCACGTACTCCACCCGCTCGACCGCCCGGCCCCGCACCGCGCCGGGCTCGTCGAGGACGGCGAACAGCCCGTCCAGCGCCCGGCTGACGGCCCGCCGCAGCAGTTCCTCCTTGCCCGCCACATGGTGGTAGATGGACGACTTGGAGATACCGGCGGCCTTGGAGAGGTGTTCCATCGAGGTGCCGTCGTAGCCGCGCTCGTTGAACACCCCCACCGCGACCGACAACAGGGTCTCGGGGGTGTACGTGTCCCGCCTCGCGGTGGTCATGAGCGCTCGCCCTTCCCGATGGCGGACTTCCCGGTGGCGGCCCGGAGTCCGGCGACCCGGCGGCGCAGTTCCTGCGAGGGGGCGTAGCGGCCGCCGGGGTACTCGTCGTGCAGCAGGAACAGGGTCTCCAGCACCCGGTCGAGCCCCAGTTCCCCGCCCCAGGCGAGCGGCCCGCGCGGGTAGTTGACGCCCAGCCGCATCGCGGTGTCGATGTCCTCGGCGCTCGCCACCCCGCGGCGTACCGCGTCCAGGGCGAGGTCGACCAGCATGGCCACGGTCCGGGTCACGATCAGCCCGGGCACATCGGCGATCACACTGACCTGTTTGCCGAGCGCCTGGAACAGCCCGATGGCGGCTTCCAGGCAGGCCGCGGGGACGCCGGCGGCCGGTCCCAGGGCGACCCGGGTGGCGGTGCGGTAGTCCAGGGCCAGGTCGAGGTGGATCTCCGGCGCCGCGCCGAGGTCGGCCGGTCCGCCGTCGGCGAGGAGGATCCGGGTGCCGCCGGGCAGCTCGATCCAGCCCGGGCGGTCGTCGCCGGGGTCCTCGCCTCGGTGGACGGTGACCCCGGCCGTCTCCATCAGCTCCAGCAGTACGGCGGCCGGGCCGAGGTCGCCGTGCACGGTGACGGCCTCGGGCGCCGGGGCCGGGGCGGCGGTGTGCGGGGCGGGGCGAGTCTCCCCTTCCCCGTACGGATACCAGCCCTGCCCGCTCTTGCGGCCGAGCCGCCCGGACTCCACCAGCCGGCGCTGGGCCAGCGAGGGCGTGAACCTGGGGTCCTGGAAGAAGGCCTCCCAGACCGAGCGGGTGACGGCCTCGTTGACGTCCTGGCCGATCAGGTCGGTGAGCTCGAAGGGGCCCATCGCGAAGCCGCCGCTCTCGCGCAGCACCGCGTCGATGGTGGCCGGGTCGGCGGCCCGCTCCTCGTACAGCCGCAGCGCCTCGGCGTAGAAGGGGCGGGCGAGGCGGTTGACGATGAAGCCGGGGGTGTCGGCGCAGCGCACCGGAGTCTTGCCCCAGGCGGCGGCGGTGGCGTACGCGCGGTCCGCGGCCGCCTCGTCGGTGGCGAAGCCGCTGACCACCTCCACCAGCGGCAGCAGCGGGGCCGGGTTGAAGAAGTGCAGCCCGACGAACCGGCCGGGCAGCCGCAGCGCCCCGGCGATGGCGGTGACGGAGAGCGAGGAGGTGTTGGTGGCGAGCAGGCAGTCGTCGGAGACGGTCTTCTCCAGCCCGGCGAACAGCTCTCGCTTGATGTCCAGCCGCTCGGCGATCGCCTCCACCACGAGCGCGGCGTCGGCCAGGTCGGAAAGGTCGGCGGCCTCGTGCAGCCGCCCGAGCGCGGCGTCCCGCTCGTCCTCGGCCAGTCGGCCCTTGGCGACCAGCCGGTCCAGCCGCCCGCCGATGGTCCTGGCGGCCTCCCGGGCCATGCCGGGGGCGGCGTCGTAGAGCCGCACCGGGTGACCGGCGAGCAGGGCGACCTGGGCGATGCCCTGGCCCATGGTGCCGGTGCCGATCACGGCGACGGTCCGCTCGCGCTCCACCGGGCCGTGCGGCGCGCTGTCCGCCGCCTGCACCGGCCCAGGCGACGGGCGAGCAGACGCCGCGGTTCGCTCGTTCGGGGTGTGGACTGCGCTGCCGCCGGCCCCCGCAGCACTCCGGGACTGGCCGCCGGCCCCGGTGGCGGCGGCCTCGGCCGTGGTCTCGGTGTCGGTCATGGCAGTGATCCTCCCCGATGGGTTTTCCACAGGCTCGGGAGACCCCCTTGTCCCGACCGATCGTTCGGTTACTCTAGCCGTGTCCGCCCGTCCCTGCCCAGCTCGACGAGGAGTTGGTCCGCCATGGCCGCCGCTCAGCTGACCACCGACCACCTGACCGAGAAGCACCGGCCCACCCTGGACCAGGCCCTCGAAGCCATCCGCACCCGCGCCTACTGGTCGCCGCACCCGGAGCACCCCAAGGCGTACGGGGAGGACGGCTCGCTGAGCGCCGCCGACGGTCTGGCCGCGCACCAGGCGGTGCTGGGCCGCCGCTTCGAGCTGGACCAGCCGGGCACGGACGACTGGACCGGCGGCGAGGTCTCGCCGTACGGCCCGGAGCTGGGCGTGGAGTACCCGCACGCGGACGTGGAGGTGCTGCTGCCCGCGATGCGCGCGGCGATGGGCGGCTGGCGGGACGCGGGCCCCGAGGTGCGCGCCCTGGTCTGCCTGGAGATCCTGGCCCGGATCAGCGCCCGCACCCATGAGTTCGCGCACGCGGTCATGCACACCAGCGGCCAGGCGTTCATGATGGCGTTCCAGGCGGGCGGACCGCACGCCCAGGACCGCGGCCTGGAGGCGGTGGCCTACGCGTACGCGGAGCAGGTCCGCGTCCCGCTGGTGGCGGACTGGTCCAAGCCCCAGGGCAAGAAGGACCCGCTGGAGCTGCGCAAGTCCTTCACCCCGGTGGGCCGCGGCGTCGCCCTGATGATCGGCTGCAACACCTTCCCCACGTGGAACGGCTACCCGGGCCTCTTCGCCTCCCTCGCCACCGGGAACGCGGTGCTGGTCAAGCCGCACCCGCGCGCGGTGCTCCCGCTGGCGCTGACCGTCAAGGCGGCCCGGGAGGTGCTGGCCGAGGCCGGTTTCGACCCGAACCTGGTCGCCCTCGCCGTGGAGCGGCCGGGCGAGGGCATCGCCAAGGAGCTGGCGCTCCGCCCCGAGGTGCGGATCATCGACTACACCGGCTCCACCTCGTTCGGTGACTGGCTGGAGGCCAACGCCCGCCAGGCGCAGGTCTACACGGAGAAGGCCGGGGTCAACACGGTGGTGGTGGACTCCACCGACGACTACCGCGGCATGCTCGCCAACCTGGCCTTCTCGCTCTCCCTCTACAGCGGCCAGATGTGCACCACCCCGCAGAACGTGCTGATCCCCCAGGGCGGCATCGCCACCGACGCGGGCCCCAAGTCCTACGACGAGGTGGTGGCCGACCTGGCCGGAGCGGTCGGCGGGCTGCTCGGCGACGACGCCCGGGCCAACGCCCTGCTGGGCGCCCTGGTGAACCCGGACGTACGGGCCCGGCTGGAGGCCGCGCCCGAGCTGGGCGAGGTGGCGCTGCCCTCCCGCGAGGTCGCCCACCCGGACTTCCCGGACGCGGTGGTCCGCACCCCGGTGATCGTCTCGCTGGACGGCACCAAGCCCGACGCCGAGGCCGCCTATATGTCGGAGTGCTTCGGTCCGGTCGCCTTCGCCGTCCGGGTCGGCTCCACCGCCGAGGGGCTGGAGCTGCTGCGGCGCACCGTCCGCGAGAAGGGCGCGATGACGGTCGGCGCCTACACCACCTCGCCGGATGTGGAGCGGGCGGTGGAGGAGGTCTGCCTGGAGGAGTCGGCGCAGCTCTCGCTGAACCTCACCGGCGGGGTGTACGTGAACCAGACCTCGGCCTTCTCCGACTTCCACGGCTCCGGGGGCAACCCGGCCGCCAACGCGGCCCTGTGCGACGCGGCCTTCGTCGCCAACCGCTTCCGCGTGGTCGAAGTCCGCCGCCCCGCCTGACCCCCGGCCCGCCCGACGCGGCGGTGCGGGAGCCCGCACCGGCACCCGCCCCGCCCCGGGCGCCCCACCGACACCGGACCCGTTCCGCGGGCGCTCCGGTGTCCCACAGACCCGGCCGCCGGGCCACCACACCCCCAGGCCCGGCGGCCGGCCAGCAGGGGCGACCCTGCCCGAGTCGGCAGTGGAGGCGGCGGCCCTCGGCTCGGGCGCCGCGAAGCAGCGGGCGCGTTACCGGGTGATCGGGCGCGCTACCGGGTGATCTCCGCGTACCGCTGCACCCAGGCGTGCATGGCGATCGCGGCGGCGGCGCCCGCGTTGATGGAGCGGGTGGAGCCGAACTGGGCGATCGAGCAGACCATGGCGGCGTGCTCGCGGGCCTCCTCGGTGAGCCCCGGGCCCTCCTGCCCGAACAGCAGCACACAGCGGCGCGGCAGTTCGGTGCGCTCCAGCGGGACGGCGCCCGGGAGGTTGTCGATGCCGATGACGGCCAGCCCCTCGGCGGCCGCCCAGGAGGTCAGCGAGGCCGTGTCCGGGTGGTGGCGCAGATGCTGGTAGCGGTCGGTGACCATGGCGCCGCGCCGGTTCCAGCGGCGCCGGCCCACGATGTGCACCTGCCGGGCCAGGAAGGCGTTGGCGGTGCGCACCACCGAGCCGATGTTGAAGTCATGGCCCCAGTTCTCCACGGCCACATGGAAGTCGTGCCGCCGGGTGTCCAGGTCGGCGACGATCGCCTCCCGCGTCCAGTACCGGTAGCGGTCCACCACATTGCGCCGGTCGCCGGCGGCGAGCAGCTCGGGGTCGTACCGCTCGCCCCGGGGCCAGGGCAGGGGGTGCGGCCCGACGCCCACCTCGGGGGCGAAGCCCTCGTCGTACTGCGCCGGCTCGGCGTCGTCGTGCTGGTGCGGCCCGGTGTCCGCAAGGGTGCCGTCCGGCAGGGTCTCGCTGCTCACCCCACGAGGGTACGGGGAGCCGCGTCCCCGGCGGTTCCGCTCTCCTCACCGGGCCCCGGGGCGGAACCGCCCGGGCCACCCGAGCGGCCGGAGCCATCTGCCCGGCCACGCCGCAGCAGGCGGTCGCGGCCCCGCGCCACCCGGGCGCCCGCCCACACCAGGAACACCGTCGGCAGGAACACCGCGTCGGCGGCGATCATCGCCAGCGAGAAGAACGGCAGTCCGAGCAGGACCGCGATGCCCGCGTGCTCCATCATCATCACGGCCAGCAGCACGTTCTTGACCTTGCGGTTGAAGAGCGTGAAGGGGAAGGCGACCTGGACGATCACGGTGCCGTAGGTCACCACCATGACCATGATCGCGCTGGCGGCCAGCACATCGGAGAGGAACGGCCAGGGCGTGAAGTAGTCCAGCTTCAGCGGGTAGTACAGGGCGGTGCCGTCCTGCCAGCGCGAGCCCTGCACCTTGTACCAGCCGGCCGTGGCGTAGATCAGGCACACCTCCGCCATGATCACCACCAGTACGGCGTTGTGCAGCAGGTTGGCGAGGACGTCGAGCAGGGCCAGGGGCTGGCCGGGCGCGCGGCGTTCGACCAGCCACCAGGCACCCTGGGCGGCCCACAGCAGCCACAGCAGCACCAGCAGCCACGGCTCCCCACTGCGGTCCCGCAGCAGTGTGGCGGCGACCAGCCCGGGCACCGCCAGCCCCCACAGCAGCGGCCCGACCAGGTCGCGCGGCCGTTCGCCGGCGGCCCGCGCCTCGGCCGCGCGGGCGGCGCGCCGGGCGTCCAGCGACCAGACCCGGGCGCACCGGGTGAAGACCAGGTAGAGCGCCATCAGATGGATGACGTTGTCGCCGCCGTCGCCCATGAAGACGGAGCGGTTCTGCAGCGAGAGCACGCCCACCAGGAACAGCGCGGAGGCGGCCCGGGTGCGCCAGCCGACGAGCAGCGCGGCGGCGGACAGCACGGCCAGGGCGTAGACGCACTCGAACCACAGGCCCGAGTCCGACCACATCAGCACGGTGAAGGCGCGGTTGTTCGCGATCAGCTCCTGGGCCATGTCCCAGGCCCAGGGGCTGTCCGGCCCGTACAGCTCGTGCCGGTGCGGGATCTCGCGCAGCAGGAAGAACAGCCAGGCCGCGGCGAACCCGATGCGCACCACGGCGCTCTGGTACGGGCCCAGGGCGGTGGCGGTCACCCGCTGGAAGGCCCGGGCGAGCCGGCGGTCGAACGGCTCCCGGTCGGCGGCGATGGTGGGGCGCTCGCTCATCGGCGGGCCTCCGTCCGGCCTCCGGTGGCGCCGCCGGGCAGGTCGGCTGCGGTGACCGTCCACCAGGGCAGCACCCGGTAGTACGTACGGGTGTCGTGCCGCTCCTTGCTCCAGACCGGGGCCCCCACGCCCTGGGTGGCGGAGCGCAGCTGGATGCGCTCGATCCGGCCGCCGAGGGGCTGGTTCTCCAGCTTCAGCAGGGCGATGCGCCGGACGTAGCGCTCGGAGAGCCGTCCGCGCAACCCGTTCGCGCGGTTGTCCTCGGTGTGCGAGTTCACGTAGAAGTCCCAGGCGCGGCGGAGCTCGTTCTGGTTGGTGTGGCTGGGCAGCGGGTTGCCGCGGATCGCCGCGCCGTCCTCGGCGGAGAGGCTGACCCAGCCGGTGGTGCGGCGCCCGCCGTCGGTGTCTGTGATCTCGGCGCGGGCGTGGACGGCGATGTTCTGCTGGAGCGGGTTGGGGGCGAAGAGCTTCCAGTTCTGCTCGAACTCGGGGAGCACCCAGTCGTCCATCGCCTGGCCGTGCTGCTTGCTCAGCGTGTTCGACGGGGCGACGTGCAGGAAGATCATCCCCACATGGAGCCCGCCGGCGACCAGGACGACGGCGAGCGTGACGGCCGCGGCGATCTGGTACGGCAGGGTCAGCCCCTGGATCCCGGCCCCGACTCCGCCACCGGGGCTCCCGGGCTCCGTCGGCTCCGCTCCCGTCGGCTTCAATCCCGCCGGCTCCGATTCCGCGGGCCGGTCCGCCGTCGCGGCCGGCTCCCCGGCCTCCCCGTCCCTCGCGTCCATCCCGCCCGCCCCGTTCCGTCGCCACGCCAATGGCCCATCGGAGTTATCCACAGGGTTGACACCTTACGGGCCGCCGACCGACCATTGAAGTCATTCAACCGAACGATCGGTCGGTAGGGGGTCCGATGACGGCAGTGACAGCGGATGCGCACGAGGCGCCCCAGGCGTACGAGGCGGTGTTCGACGCCGCCGTGGCGGCGGACGAGCGGATCGAGCCGCGCGACTGGATGCCCGAGGCCTACCGGGCGACGCTCGTCCGGCAGATCGCCCAGCACGCGCACAGCGAGATCATCGGCATGCAGCCCGAGGCGAACTGGATCACCCGGGCCCCCTCGCTGCGCCGCAAGGCGATCCTGATCGCGAAGGTGCAGGACGAGGCCGGCCACGGGCTGTACCTCTACAGCGCCGCCGAGACCCTCGGCGCCAGCCGCGACGAGCTGCTGGACAAGCTGCACAGCGGCCGCCAGAAGTACTCCTCGATCTTTAACTACCCCACCCTGACCTGGGCCGACGTCGGCGCGATCGGCTGGCTGGTGGACGGCGCCGCGATCACCAACCAGGTGCCGCTGTGCCGCTGCTCCTACGGGCCGTACGCCCGGGCGATGATCCGGGTCTGCAAGGAGGAGTCCTTCCACCAGCGCCAGGGGTACGAGTCGCTGCTCGCCCTCTCCCGCGGCACCCCCGAGCAGCACGCGATGGCCCAGGACGCGGTGGACCGCTGGTGGTGGCCCTCGCTGATGATGTTCGGCCCGCCGGACGACGAGTCCGCGCACTCGGCGCAGTCGATGGCCTGGAAGATCAAGCGGCACTCCAACGACGAGCTGCGCCAGCGCTTCGTCGACATCTGCGTGCCGCAGGCGAAGGCGCTCGGCCTGACCCTGCCCGACCCGGACCTGAGGTGGAACGAGGAGCGCGGGCAGCACGACTTCGGCGCCATCGACTGGGCCGAGTTCCGTGAGGTCCTCAAGGGCAACGGCCCGTGCAACGAACAGCGGATCACCCAGCGCCGCCGCGCCCATGAGGACGGCGCCTGGGTCAGGCAGGCAGCGGCGGCGTACGCGGCCAAGCACCGGGAGGCGACGGTATGACCACCAGCGACTGGCCGCTGTGGGAGGTGTTCGTGCGCTCGCGCCGCGGGCTGTCCCACACCCACGCCGGCAGCTTGCACGCCCCGGACGCCGCGATGGCCCTGCGCAACGCCCGCGACCTCTACACCCGGCGCAGCGAGGGCGTCTCGCTCTGGGTGGTGCCCTCCTCGGCGATCACCGCCTCCTCCCCGGACGAGAAGGACCCCTTCTTCGAGCCGGCCGCCGACAAGCCCTACCGGCACCCGACGTTCTACGAGATCCCCGAGGGGGTGCAGCACCTGTGACGACCGACCCGGCGACCGCCGCCTCCACCGCGTCCCCGGAGGGGCTGGCCGCCACCGCGGCGCTGGCCCTCGGGGACGACGCCCTGGTGCTCTCGCACCGGCTGGCCGAGTGGGCCGGGCACGCCCCGGAGCTGGAGGAGGAGGTGGCCCTCGCCAACATCGCGCTGGACCTCCTCGGCCAGGCCCGGGTGCTGCTCTCCCTGGTCGGGGACGAGGACGAGCTCGCCTACCTCCGCGAGGAGCGCGCCTTCCGCAACGCCCAGCTGACCGAGCAGCCCAATGGCGACTTCGCCGCCACCATCGTCCGCCAGCTGTACTTCTCCACCTACCAGCGGCTGCTGTACGGGAGGATCGCGGCGGCCGCCGGCGAGGGCACCGGCGACGGCGGGCTGGGCGGGCTGGCGGCCAAGGCCGTCAAGGAGGTCGCCTACCACCAGGACCACGCCGAGCAGTGGACGCTGCGGCTCGGTGACGGCACCGAGGAGAGCCACCGCCGGACGCAGACCGCGGTGGACGCGCTCTGGCGCTTCACCGGCGAGCTGTTCCAGCCGCTGCCCGGTCTCGACGGGGTCGACTGGGCCGAGCTGGAGTCCGACTGGCTGACCTCGGTGACGGCGGTGCTCGACCGGGCCACCCTCACCGTCCCGGACGGCCCGCGCACCGGTGCCTGGCGGGCCGGGGCGGGGCGGCAGGGGCTGCACACCGAGTCCTTCGGCCGGATGCTCGCCGAGATGCAGCATCTGCACCGCAGCCACCCGGGGGCGACATGGTGACCGGCACCGCGCCCACCCCGCTGGAGGAGGAGCTGACCCGGCTGGCCGGGTCCGTCCCCGACCCCGAGCTGCCGGTGCTCAGCCTGCACGACCTCGGTGTGGTCCGCTCGGTGCGGGTGCTCGCCCCCGGCGAGGTCCGGGTGGAGCTCACCCCCACCTACACCGGCTGCCCGGCCATCGAGGCCATGTCCGCCGACATCGAGCAGCTGCTCCACCAGCACGGGGTGCCCGAGGTCTCGGTGGTCACGGTGCTCAGCCCGGCGTGGTCGACCGACGACATCACCGCCGAGGGCCGGCGCAAGCTCGCCGAGCACGGCATAGCCCCGCCCCGGCCGCAGGGCCCCGCCGGGCCGGTGCCGCTCTCCCTGGGCATCCGCTGCCCCCACTGCGGCTCCGCGCGCACCGAGTTGCTGAGCCGGTTCTCCTCCACCGCCTGCAAGGCGCTGCGCCGCTGCACGGACTGCCGTGAACCGTTCGACCACTTCAAGGAGTTGTAGATGTTCCACGCGCTCCGGGTCAGCGAGGTCGAGCGGCTCACCGACGACGCGGTCGCGGTGACCTTCGCCCTGCCGCCCGCGCTGCACACCGCGTTCCGCCACACCCCCGGCCAGCACATCACCCTGCGGCGGCCGTCGGGCGGCGGCGAGGTGGAGGCGCGCCGGACGTACTCGATCTGCTCACCGGCGGCCGCGGAGGGCGAGGCCCCGGTGCTGCGGGTGGGCATCCGGCTGGTGGACGGCGGGGCCTTCTCGACGTACGCGATCAAGGAGCTGATTGCCGGGGACACCGTCGAGGTCATGGAGCCGATGGGCCGCTTCACCCTGGCGCCGCGCCCCGGCCGGTTCGCCGCGATCGTCGGGGGCAGCGGGATCACCCCGGTGCTCTCCATCGCCGCCACCCTGCTGGCCCGCGAGCCGGAGGCCCGGTTCCATCTGGTCCGCAGCGACCGCACGGCCGCCTCGACCATGTTCCTGGACGAGGTCGCCGATCTGAAGGACCGCTTCCCCGGCCGATTCCAGCTGGTCACCGTGCTCTCCCGGGAGGAGCAGCAGTCCGGGCTGCCCTCGGGCCGGCTCGACGAGGAGCGGCTGACCGGGCTGCTCCCCGCGCTGCTGCCGCTCGGCGAGGTGGACGGCTGGTATCTCTGCGGGCCGCTCGGACTGGTCCAGGGCGCCGAGCAGGCCCTGCGCGCTCTCGGTGTGGACCGGACCGACATCCACCAGGAGATCTTCCATGTGGACGACGGCCAGGCCACCGCCCCCGCCGCGTCCGCCGCCACGCTCACCGCCCCCGCGAAGCTGACCGCCACCCTCGACGGCCGCTCGGGCAGCTGGCCGGTCCAGGAGGGCGAGTCCCTGCTGGAGACGGTGCTGCGCGCCCGCTCGGACGCCCCGTACGCCTGCAAGGGCGGCGTCTGCGGCACCTGCCGGGCCTTCCTGGTCACCGGCGAGGTCCGTATGGAGCGCAACTACGCCCTGGAGCCCGAGGAGACCGAGGCGGGATACGTCCTGGCCTGCCAGTCGCACGCCACCACCCCGGAGGTCGAGCTGGACTTCGACCGCTGACCTTCCGCATGCGCCGGGCCGCACCGGTCGAGGCGGCACCCCGCCGTTCGGGGCCCGCCCTTCGGGCCGGGCCCCGAACCCGCCCGCGCCGGGCGGCCTCCGCCCCTGGCGGCACCCGCCGGTAAGGGCCGGGGCCAGGACTGCCCGCGCCGAGGCACCCGGCCTGACGGCACCACCCGGCGGACAGGCCCGCGCCCGCATCCCGCGCCGAAGGCATCCGGTTCGTACGGCACCCGGTCGGCGAGCTCCCGGGGCCCGCGCACGCCCGCGCCGGGCAGCCGTCGGCCTGGCGGCACCCGCCCGATGGGGCCAGGGCCCGAACCGCCCGCGCCGGGCGGCCTCCGCCGTTGACGGCACCGCCAGGCGAGCCTGGGCTCGCGCCGCACGGCACCCGACGCGGGCGAGGGCCCGGGCCGAACGGCACATGGACCGTGTGCCGCCCGCCGACGAGGCCGCGCCCACTCGATATGGGCGGCACCGGGCCCATCAGGCCGGGCCCTGCCGCATGGCACCCGGCCGGCGAGGCCCGGCGGCCCGCATCCGCCCGCGCCAGGCGGCGCCTGCGTCCGGCGGCACCAGGCCGAGCGATACGGGGGCCAGACTGCTCGCACGAGACGGCACCCAGCCAGCGAGGCCGCGCCTGCATCGGCTGCGCTGGGCGGCACCGCCCGCAGCGGCCGGGGCCCGCAACCACTCGTGCCGAACGGCCTCCGGCCCGGGCAGCACCCGCGCGTGAGGCCGGGATCTGGCCTGCGCCCACCGGGCGGCACCCGCCCTGGCGGCACCCGCCCAACGGGCCCGGCCGCCGCCGCTCCGGTCGGCCGGAGACCGCTCCTGCCGCCCCAGCCCGGCCGCCGCCCTGAGCAGGCTGCCCTCTCAGGCCGCCGGCGCCCACCTCACGGCGGGTTGTCGCCCCGCCGCGGCCGCCGCCCTGGGCAGGCTGCCGCCCCAGCCCGGCCGCCACCCACCTCACGGCGCCCCGCAACCTCGGGCCCGGCCGCCCCGCCGCGGCCGCCGCCTCAGCCCCGTCAGGGCCTCGTCGCGGGCGTCCTCAGAGGACGAAGGCCTGGTTGCCGCTGTCGGTGACCATGGGGCGGCCGGCGCCGTCCCAGGCGAGCATGCCGCCGTCGACGTTCACCGCGTCGATGCCCTGCTGCACCAGGTACTGGGTCACCTGGGCCGACCGGCCGCCCACCCGGCACATCACATAGGCACGGCGCCCGTCCGCGACGGCCTCGGTCACCTCACCGAAGCGGGCCACGAAGTCGCTCATCGGCACATGCAGCGCGCCCTGGACATGGCCGGCCGCCCACTCGTCGGACTCCCGGACGTCCAGGACCAGCCCGTCGGCCGGCACGGAGACCGCGTCCACCGTGGGCAGGGTCGGAAAACTCATCTGCGGATACCTCTCTCGTCCACCGGTCGGCCCGCCCGCCGGTCCGCGCACGGCCCCGCCGGGTCACAGGGAGAACGTAGCCGACACCGGCTACTCCGCCAGACCCGCCAGCTCCGCCTCGCGCTCGGCGACCTGGGCGAGCAGCTGCTCGGCGATCTCCTCCAGCAGCCGGTCCGGGTCGTCCGGGGCCATCCGCAGCATCGCCCCGATGGCGCTCTCCTCCAGCTCGCGGGCCGCCCCGGTGAGCATCTCCTTGCGCCGGGCCAGCCACTCCAGCCGGGCGTAGAGCTCCTCCGCGGCGGTCAGCTCCGGGGCCGCCGGGGCCGGGCCGGCCGCCCACTCGGCGGCCAGCTCCCGCAGCAGGCCCTCGTCACCGCGCGCGTAGGCCGCGTTGACCCGGGTGATGAACTCCTCACGCCGCTGCCGCTCGGCCTCCTCACGCGCCAGGTCGGGGTGGGCGGCACGCGCCAGCTCCCGGTAGAGCTTGCGGACCTCCTCGCTCGGCCGGACCCGCTTGGGCGGCTGCACCGGCCGGCCGGTGAGCATGGCGTCCGCCTCGGCCGAGAGCCCGTCGGAGTCCATCCAGCCGTGGAACAGCTCGTCCACTCCGGGCATCGGCATCACCCGCTCCCGGGCCTCCCTGGCCTGGCGCAGGTCCTCGGGGTCACTGCTGCGGGCCGCCCGGGCCTCCGCGATCAGCGCGTCCAGCTCGTCCAGCCGCGAGTACATCGGGCCGAGCTTCTGGTGGTGCAGCCGGGAGAAGTTCTCCACCTCGACCCGGAAGGTCTCCACCGCGATCTCGAACTCGATCAGCGCCTGCTCGGCCGCCCGCACCGCCCGTTCCAGGCGCTCCTCGGGCCGCCCCGACTGCTCGGGAGCGCCGTCGGCACGGTGGTCGGTGGGCACGGTGGCGTCGTCGTTCGAGGTCGTCACCCGACCAGCGTACGGGCGAACCCGCCCCACCCGTCACCGTTCCCCGTCCGCCCACCCGGGCCGCACCCGACCCAGGCCTCCGGACCGGCCAGGCCACCGGACCAGCCGGGCCATCAGCCTGCCCCGGCGCCCCGTGCCTCAGCCCGTACCGCCGCCCCGTGGACCACGGGCCCGCACCGCCGCCGCACATCCCGCCCAGGGCCCCACACCCCCGCCGCACACCCCACCCGGCAGCCGACGCCTCACACCCCCGCCTCGGCGGCGACCCGGCCGTCCTTGACCGCGGCCACCAGGTCGGCGTGGTCCGCCTCGGTCCGGTCCGCGTAGGCCACCGCGAAGTCCGCCATCGCCTCGTCCAGCTCCTCGTTCTTCCCGCAGTACCCGGCCAGCAGCCGGGGGTCGGCGCTGTGGGCGTGGGCCCGGGCCAGCAGGGCGCCGGTCATCCGCCCGTAGTCGTCCAGCTCCTCCGCCGACAGCGCCGCCGGGTCCACGCTCCCCTTGCGGTTGCGGAACTGCCGCACCTGGTACGGCCGGCCCTCGACCGTCGTCCAGCCCAGCAGATTGTCGCTGACCACCTGCATCCGCTTCTGCCCGAGCACCACCCGCTGCCCCTCGTGCGCCACCTCCGCCACCTTGAACCCGGCACCGGGCAGATAGGGCAGCAGCGCCGACGGCCGCGCCTCCTTCACCTGGAGCACCAGCGGCTCGCCGCGGTGGTCCAGCAGCAGCACCACATACGACCGGGTGCCGACGCTGCCGGTGCCCACCACCCGGAAGGCGACATCGTGGATCGCGTACCGGGCGAGCAGCGGCAGCCGGTCCTCGGGCAGCGTGGTCCGGTACTCGCCCAGCGCGGCGGCGACCGCGGTGGCCTCCGCGTCCGGCACCCGGCGCAGCACCGGAGGGGCGTCGGTGAAGCGGCGGCCGCCGTCCTCGCACTCCTCCGTCGACTTGGCGGCGAACCGGGCGCTGGTGTTGTTGCGGGCCTTCTCGGAGACCCGCTCCAGGGTGCCCAGCAGGTGCCGTGCGTCGGTGTGGGACACCAACTCCTCGTCGGCGATGGCGTTCCACGCGTCCAGCACCGGCAGCTTGGCCAGCAGCCGCATGGTGCGCCGGTAGGCCCCGGCCGCGTCGAAGGCGGCGGACCGGCACACGTCCTCGTCCACCCCGCCGGCCCGCCCGGCCAGCACCAGTGAGGTGGTCAGCCGCTTGAGGTCCCACTCCCAGGGCCCGGCCACCGTCTCGTCGAAGTCGTTCAGGTCGACGACCAGCCGGCCGCGGGCGTCGCCGTACAGCCCGAAGTTGGCCGCATGGGCGTCGCCGCAGAGCTGAGCGGCCACCCCGGTGACCGGCGTCGCCGCCAGGTCGTATCCCATCAACCCGGCCGCCCCCCGCAGGAAGGCGAACGGGCTGGCGGTCATCCGGCCCACCCGTATCGGCGCCAGCTCGGGCACCCGGCCCCGGTTGGACTCCTCCACCGCCCGCACCGCGTCCGGCCGCCCCGGGCCCGCCTCGGGCAGCGTCCCGTGCGCGGACCGCGGCACCCGCTCCCGCAGCGCCTTGCCGCGCTTCTTGGGAGAGGGGGAGGAGGAGGGGGAGGGGTGTGCCTGGGCGCCCACCGGTCCGTAGGGGCGGAGCTTGGCGGTGGCGAAGCCGGGCACGGTGGGGATCCGGCCGCTGCCGCCGCCCCTTCCGCCGTCGGCACTGCCGCCGCTGCCGCTACCGCCCGTGACGCCCTCGCGCCCGGCGCGCTCCTCGCCGCCGTGCTCGCCGTCAAGCCCCATGGGGTCCCCCGTTCCACGTCCGCGGCGGCGACCGCCGCCCCGGCCGCACGCCGTACCGGTGTTCGTCCCGAAGGTACCGCCGGGGCCCGATCCGTCCCAGACCTGTGGACAACCGTTGCCCGGAGAACCCCGAGCCCGGGCCTTGAGGCCTACCTCACAGCCTCGCGACCGCACGTGCCCCCGGCCATCATCCGGACGCACAAACAGCTACGGCCGGCACCGTGTTGACGATGCCGGCCGTAGCCTTGCTGTGCGCGAGGGGGGAGTTGAACCCCCACGCCCTTTCGGGCACTGGAACCTGAATCCAGCGCGTCTGCCTATTCCGCCACCCGCGCATTGGGTGTTGCTTGCTTGGTTTCTCCGCTGTTTCCGGCGGCGTCCCCTGGCGACACCTGAACATTAGCACGGCCCGGAGGGTGGGTTCACATCCGTTTGTTTCGGCCACTGCCTGCCGGAACAGGGAGAAGGGGGGCGGGGAGGGCCGGGGGGCGGCCGCACCGCCGGACCTCGCCCACCCGCGCTCGTACCCCTCCACGGGAGAGACTCGTACCCCTCCACGGGACAGACTCATACCCCTCCGTGGGAGAGAGGGGGACAGGAGGGGGACAGGGAGAGATGGAGCGTCGCGAACACCGGTCGACACCGTTCAGCGCCGGGGAGCACTGTCGCGCGGAGCACGGCCGGCGCGGGCCCCGGCCGGGAGGGAGCGGGTGCGGTTCCGGCTCGTACCGGGCGGGTCCCGGAGGAGGTGGGCTGCGGGCGGGATCCGTCGCCGGTACCGTCCCCCCGGGCCCTTCCGCGGTGCGGGACACTGTCAGGAGGGCACCTCTACGATCCCTGTGAGAGGTGACACTTATCCACAGGCCAGAGAAGGGGAACCAGCCGATTTCCCGACGCGTGGATACGATCAGTAAGCAGTACAGGTGCGGCAACGACGGAGGAGGTGCCCCATGGGAGTCCTGAAGCGTTTCGAGCAGCGTCTCGAAGGTCTGGTCAACGGCACCTTCGCCAAGGTGTTCAAGTCCGAGGTCCAGCCCGTCGAGATCGCGGGAGCCCTCCAGCGCGAGTGCGACAACAACGCCTCGATCTGGAACCGCGACCGCACGGTGGTGCCCAACGACTTCATCGTGGAGCTCAGCACCCCCGACTACGAGCGGCTGAGCCCCTATTCCGGCCAGCTCGGCGACGAGCTGGCGGGCCTGGTCCGGGACTACGCCAAGCAGCAGCGGTACACCTTCATGGGGCCGATCAAGGTCCACCTGGAGAAGGCCGAGGACCTGGACACCGGGCTGTACCGGGTGCGCAGCCGCACCCTGGCGTCGAGTACGTCACAGTCCGGCGAGCCCCCGGCCGCCGGTGGCGGCCAGGGCCGCTCCGGGTACGGCTATCCACCGGCCTCCCCGCCCTCGGGCGGCCCCGGCGGGGCTCCGCCGCCCATGCCGTCCGCACCTCCCGGGGCGGGCCGCCCCGGAGCCGCCGGCCGCCCGCCGGCCGCGGCACCCGGCGCCCAGACGCGCCGCTGGATCGAGATCAACGGCACCCGCCACCAGATCTCCCGCCCGACGCTGGTGCTGGGCCGCAGCACCGACGCCGATGTGCGGATCGACGACCCCGGCGTCTCCCGCCGACACTGCGAGATCCGGACCGGAACGCCCTCGACGATCGCGGATCTCGGGTCCACCAACGGCATCGTGGTGGACGGGCAGCACACCACCCGCGCTACGCTCCGCGACGGCTCGCGGATCGTCGTGGGCAGCACCACCATCGTTTACCGGCAAGCCGAAGGGTGAAGCGGGGGCAATGTCAGAGCTGACCCTCACGGTCATGCGGTTGGGTTTCCTCGCCGTACTGTGGCTGTTCGTCATCGTGGCCGTCCAGGTCATCCGCAGCGACCTGTTCGGGACGCGGGTGACCCAGCGCGGTTCGCGCCGGGACACCGCGACCCGGCCGCAACAGCAGTCCGGCGCGGGACGGCAGGCCACCGCGCCGCCGCCGCAGCGCCAGCAGCAGTCCGGCCGCCAGCGCCGCGGGGCGCCGACCAAGCTGGTCGTCTCCGAGGGCACCCTCACGGGCACCACGGTGGCCCTCCAGGGCCAGACGATCACCCTGGGGCGCGCCCATGACTCCACGATCGTCCTGGACGACGACTACGCGTCCAGCAGGCATGCCAGGATCTACCCGGACCGTGACGGCCAGTGGATCGTCGAGGATCTCGGGTCCACCAACGGCACGTATCTCGACCGGACCCGGCTCACCACCCCGACGCCCGTTCCGCTGGGCGCGCCGATCCGCATCGGCAAGACCGTCATCGAGCTGCGGAAGTAGTGCTGCATCATGAGTAGGCGCGAGCGGAGCGAGCGAGCCGCAGCTGAGCCGGCCGGCGTGACCCGTCCCGCGGGCGGCGCCGGCACCGGCCACCGGCTCCCGACCGGAGGGTGGGCAGTGTGGCGCGAGACCGGCGGTACCCGGAGCCGACTGGCGAGGTGCGCATGAGTCTGTCACTGCGCTTCGCCGCCGGATCGCACAAGGGCATGATCCGCGAGGGCAACGAGGACTCCGGCTACGCCGGTCCCCGGCTGCTCGCGATCGCCGACGGCATGGGCGGCCAGGCCGCCGGCGAGGTCGCCTCCTCCGAGGTGATCTCCACCCTGGTCACGCTCGACGACGACGTGCCCGGCAGCGATCTGCTCACCTCGCTCGGCACGGCCGTGCAGCGGGCCAACGAGCAGCTGCGGCTGATGGTCGAGGAGGACCCCCAGCTGGAGGGCATGGGCACCACGCTCACCGCCCTGCTGTGGACCGGTCAGCGCCTGGGCCTGGTGCATGTCGGCGACTCCCGCGCCTATCTGCTGCGGGACGGCGTCCTCACCCAGATCACCCAGGACCACACCTGGGTGCAGCGGCTGGTGGACGAGGGCCGGATCACCGAGGAAGAGGCGACCACCCACCCGCAGCGCGCCCTGCTGATGCGCGCGCTGGGCAGCGCCGACCATGTCGAGGCGGACCTGTCCATCCGCGAGGTGCGGGCCGGCGACCGCTATCTGATCTGCTCCGACGGCCTGTCCGGCGTGGTCTCCCACCAGACGATGGAGGAGACCCTCGCCAGCTACCAGGGCCCGCAGGAGACCGTCCAGGACCTGATCCAGCTCGCGCTGCGCGGCGGCGGCCCGGACAACATCACCGTGATCATCGCGGATGTGCTGGACACCGACGGCGGGGACACCCTCGCCGGGCAGCTCAGCGACACCCCGGTGGTCGTCGGCGCGGTCGCCGAGACGCAGACCCAGCTCGGTGACGACGGCGCCATGCAGACCCCGGCCGGCCGCGCCTCCGGGCTGGGCCGCCAGGCGCCCCCGCCGGCCCCCCAGGGCAACTTCGGCCCGCCCGGCAGCGGTGAGGACCTCGGCTACGGCGGGATGCCGCCGCAGGACGGCTTCGAGTCGTACGACGAGGAGGACTTCCGCAAGAAGCGCGGCGGCCGCAGGTGGCTGAAGAGATCGTTCTACGCCGTCCTCGCGCTGGCCGTGGTCGGCGGCGCCCTGTACGGCGGCTGGCGCTGGACGCAGACCCAGTTCTACGTCGGCTCCAAGGACGAGCATGTCGCGCTCTACCGCGGCATCAGCCAGGACCTGGCGTGGTTCTCGCTCTCCGAGGTGGAGAAGGACCACCCCGAGATCGAACTCAAGTACCTCCCGGACTACCAGCGCAAGCAGGTCGAGGAGACCATCGCCGGCGGCAGCCTCGCCAAGGCGCAGGACAAGGTCGCCGCGCTCGGTCTCCAGGCGTCCGCCTGCCGCAAGCAGGAGGAGCGCCGGGAGGCCGGCGAGCGGGCCGCGAGCACCCCGCCGCCCGGCGAGGGCCAGGCGGGCGGCACCACCGGTCTGCCCCAGGCCCCGAGCCCGTCGCCTTCGCCGTCGCCCAAGCCCAGCACCAGCACGCCCCCTCCGAGCCCGGGCCCCACCCTCTCGGACGAGGAGCAGAAGCTGGCCCCGAACTGCGGTAAGAGCTAGAGCACCCGTAGGGGGGCCTTTCACCACCATGAGCGTTGTCACCAACACGACCACCATCGGCGCGATCGATCTGCCGAGCCGCCGCAACACCGAGCTGGCGCTGCTCGGCTTCGCCGTCGCCATCCCGGTGTTCGCGTACCTGAACGTGGGCCTCGCCCTGGACGGCAAGGTCCCCGCCGGGATGCTCGGCTACGGGATCGGCCTCGGCCTGCTGGCCGGGATCGCGCATCTGCTGGTGCGGCGGTTCGCCCGGTACGCCGACCCGCTGCTGCTGCCGCTGGCGACCCTGCTCAACGGCCTCGGCCTGGTGCTGATCTGGCGGCTGGACCAGTCCCCGCGGCTGATCTCCACCTCCAAGCGGGTCTACGGCAGCTTCAGCCCGGACGCGCCGACCCAGCTGCTGTACTCGGCGATGGGGGTGGCGCTCTTCCTCGGGGTGCTGATCCTGCTGAAGGACCACCGGGTGCTCCAGCGCTACACCTACATCTCGATGATGGCCGCCATCGTCCTGCTGCTGCTGCCGCTGGTGCCGGGGCTCGGCACCGACAGCTTCGGCGCCAAGATCTGGATCCGGGTGGCCGGCTTCTCCATCCAGCCCGGCGAGTTCGCCAAGATCATCATCGCGGTGTTCTTCTCCGGCTATCTGATGGTGAAGCGGGACGCGCTGGCGCTGGCCAGCCGCCGCTTCATGGGGCTGTACCTGCCGCGCGGCCGGGACCTCGGCCCGATCCTGATGATCTGGGCCGTCAGCCTGCTGATCCTGGTCTTCGAGAACGACCTCGGCACCTCGCTGCTGTTCTTCGGCATGTTCGTGGTCATGCTGTACGTGGCCACCGAGCGCACCAGCTGGATCGTGATGGGTCTGCTGATGGCCGTCGGCGGCGCGGTCGGCGTGGCCTCCTTCGCCGGCCACGTCCAGTCCCGGGTGGACGCCTGGGCGGACCCCTTCGGCTCCTGCTACGCGGACTCCAACGCCTGCCAGCAGATGGCCCAGGTGCTGCTGTCCTTCGGCTCCGGCGGGACGCTGGGCACCGGCCTCGGGCAGGGCGACTCCGACCTGATCGGCTTCGCCGCCAACTCCGACTTCATCTTCGCCACCGTCGGCGAGGAGCTGGGCCTCACCGGGGTGATGGCCTTCCTGCTGCTGTACGGGCTGATCGTGGAGCGCGGCATCCGCACCGCGCTGGCCGCCCGCGACCCGTTCGGCAAGCTGCTGGCGACCGGCCTGTCCGGCGCCTTCGCGCTCCAGGTCTTCGTCGTCGCCGGCGGTGTGATGGGGCTCATCCCGCTGACCGGTATGACCATGCCGTTCCTCGCCTACGGCGGCTCCTCGGTGATCGCCAACTGGGCGCTGATCGCCATCCTCATCCGTATCAGCGACACCGCGCGCCGCCCCGCCCCGGCGCCCGCCCCGTCACCCGACGCCGAGATGACCCAGGTGGTCCGCCCGTGAACAAGCCGCTGCGCCATATCGCGATCTTCTGCGGGCTGCTCGTCCTCGCCCTGCTCATCCGGGACAACTGGGTCCAGTACGTGCGCGCCGACGAGCTCAGCTCGCACAAGTACAACCAGCGGGTGGTCATCGAGCGGTACGCCAGCCCGCGCGGCAACATCGTGGTGGACGGCAAGCCGATCACCGGCTCGGAGAAGACGGACTCCAACTACTTCGTCTACAAGCGCACCTACAGCGACGGGGCGATGTGGTCCCCGGTCACCGGGTACGCCTCCCAGGCGTTCGGCGCCAACCAGATCGAGAAGCTGGAAGACGGCATCCTCACCGGCAACGACGACCAGCTGTTCTTCGACCGCACCCTGGCCATGTTCACGGGTGAGAAGAAGAAGGGCGGCGATGTCATCACCACCCTCAACGGGGCCGCGCAGAAGGCCGCGTTCAAGGGGCTCGGTGACAAGAAGGGCGCGGTCGCCGCGATCGAGCCGTCCACCGGCAAGATCCTCGCCCTGGCCTCCACCCCGTCCTACGACCCCTCGTCCTTCGCCGCCGGCTTCTCCGAGGAGGAGGCCGGCAACTTCCAGCGGCTGGACAAGGACAAGGACAAGCCCATGCTGAACCGGGCGCTGCGCGAGATCTACCCGCCCGGGTCCACGTTCAAGGTGCTGACCGCCGCCGCCGCGCTGGAGAACGGCGTGGTCAAGGACATCGACGCGCCGACCGACACCCCTGAGCCGTACATCCTGCCGGGCACCCGCACCCCGATGAAGAACCACGCCCCGGGCTGTGAGAACGCCTCGCTCAACCAGGCGCTGGAGGTGTCCTGCAACTCGGTGTTCGCCAACCTCGGCGACAAGGTCGGGCGGGACAAGATGGTGGAGATGGCCGAGAAGTTCGGCTTCAACAACCCGGAGATCGACACCCCGGTCCGGGCCGCCGCCTCCGTCTACGACAAGACCATGTCCCGGGACGGCAACGCCCAGTCGTCCATCGGCCAGTTCAACACCGCCACCACGCCCCTCCAGATGGCGATGGTGACGGCCGCGATCGCCAACGACGGCAAGCTGATGAAGCCGTACATGGTGGACGAGCTGCGCTCCCCCGACGTCGACCTGCTGGAGAAGCACGAGCCGGAGGAGATGGACCGGCCGATGTCCGCGGAGACCGCCCAGCTGGTGCAGAAGATGATGGAGAACGTCGTCGAGAACGGCACCGGCGAGAAGGCCGGCATCGAGGGCGTCAAGGTCGGCGGCAAGACCGGCACCGCGCAGCACGGCGAGCAGAACAAGGCCCGCCCGTACGCCTGGTTCATCTCCTACGCCAAGACCGACCAGGGCTCCCCGGTGGCGGTCGCCGTCATCGTCGAGGACTCCTCCGCCGTCGCCCGTGAGGACATCAGCGGCGGCGGCCTGGCCGGGCCCATCGCCAAGGACGTGATGAAGGCGGTGCTCGACGGCAAGTGACGGTGCCCGCGGGGGCGTGAGCCCCGGTGGACGGCACGGCGTACCGCCCCCGCGCCCGGTCCGCACCAGCGTGTACCGGTCCCGTATCAGGTGGCGGCCACGGACGGGCCGATCGGCCGCGGCCGGTAGCGTATGCCCGGACAGCACACCGCCGGACCACACACAGGGGTGCGCGGTCGGGACTGACGGAGAGGGCTGGATCAGTTATGGAAGAGCCGCGTCGCCTCGGCGGCCGGTACGAGCTGGGCTCGGTGCTCGGCCGCGGTGGCATGGCGGAGGTCTACCTCGCCCACGACACCCGGCTCGGCCGCACCGTCGCCGTGAAGACGCTCCGGGCCGACCTCGCCCGCGACCCGTCCTTCCAGGCCCGGTTCCGCCGTGAGGCCCAGTCGGCCGCCTCGCTCAACCACCCGGCGATCGTCGCGGTCTACGACACCGGCGAGGACTACGTCGACAACATCTCCATCCCGTACATCGTGATGGAGTACGTCGACGGCTCCACCCTCCGGGAGCTGCTGCACTCGGGCCGCAAGCTGCTGCCCGAGCGGTCGATGGAGATGACCGTCGGCATCCTGCAGGCGCTGGAGTACTCGCACCGGGCCGGCATCGTGCACCGCGACATCAAGCCGGCCAACGTGATGCTCACCCGCACCGGCCAGGTCAAGGTCATGGACTTCGGCATCGCCCGCGCCATGGGCGACGCCGGGATGACGATGACCCAGACCGCCGCGGTCATCGGCACCGCCCAGTACCTCTCCCCCGAGCAGGCCAAGGGCGAGCAGGTGGACGCCCGGTCCGACCTGTACTCCACCGGCTGCCTGCTGTACGAGCTGCTGACCGTGCGTCCGCCGTTCGTCGGCGACTCCCCGGTGGCCGTCGCCTACCAGCACGTACGCGAGGAGCCGCAGCCGCCGAGCAACTTCGACCCCGAGATCACGCCCGAGATGGACGCCATCGTCCTCAAGGCGCTGGTCAAGGACCCCGACTACCGCTACCAGTCGGCCGACGAGATGCGCGCCGACATCGAGGCCTGCCTCGACGGCCAGCCGGTGGCCGCGACCGCCGCGCTCGGCGTCCCGGCCGGCTACGGCGGCTACGGCCACGACGACGGGTCCGGCGACCCGGCGGGCCAGACCTCGATGCTGCCCCCGGTGAACCCGGACGACGGCGGCTTCGGCTACGACGAGCGGGGCCGGCGCCGGCAGAAGAAGTCCAACACCTCGACCATCCTGCTGGTGCTGGCCGGGATCATGGTGCTGGTCGGCGCGATCCTGATCGGCCGGGTCGTCTTCAACAGCGACGACGGCGGCGGTGGCGGCAGCGAGCAGGTCAGCGTGCCCCAGGTGGTCGGCAAGCCGCTGGCCCAGGCGCGCTCGCAGGCCGAGACCGCGGGCGTCAAGCTCCAGGAGAACGGCACCGACCGCTGCGACCAGCCCAAGGGCTCCATCTGCGCCCAGACGCCCGAGTCCGGGACGATGGCCAAGGGCGAGACCATCACGGTGGTGGTCTCCGAGGGCGCGCCGAAGGTCCAGGTGCCCAATGTGATGGAGCAGTCCCAGCAGACGGCCACCCAGAACCTCAAGGCGCAAGGCTTCGACGTCAGCGTGGAGCAGAAGGAGTCCGACGCGGACCCGGGCGAGGTCATCGAGCAGAGCCCGGAGGGCGGCACCGAGGCCGAGAAGGGCAGCGAGGTCGTCATCACCATCTCGCGGCAGGCCCGGGAGACGGTCCCGGCGGTCACCGGCTCGCAGTTCGACGCGGCCAAGAGCCAGCTGGAGACGCTGGGGTTCGAAGTGGCCCGCTCGGACGTGGACTCCGACAAGCCGGCCGGCGAGGTCACCGCCCAGGACCCGCAGGGCAACTCCCGCGCTCCGAAGGGCAGCAAGGTCACCCTCCAGGTGTCCAAGGGCCCGCAGACGCCCACGCCCACCCAGAAGCCGGTGCCGAACGTCGTCCCGCAGCGGCTCGGGCAGGCCAAGCAGACCCTCCAGCAGGCCGGTTTCACCAACGTCCAGGTCGCCCCGGGCTGCCCGGCCGACGACAACGCCATCGTCACCGGCAGCGACCCGCAGGCCGGCACCCAGGTGGATCCGGCGGCCACCACCGTCACGCTGACCACCCTGGGCTGCCAGGGCGGCGGCCCCGGGGGCCAGAACGGCGGCCAGGACGGCGGTCAGAACGGCGGCGACGGCGGCAACGGGGACGGCGACGGGGGCGGGGGCATCAACTTCTTCGGCGGCCCCTCCGCGGTCGTCTCCCGCGAGGTGCGCTGACGGATACGTGAGAGCCCCGGCGCCCGCTGAGCGGGTGCCGGGGCGCTGTCGTTCCTCGAAGGTCGTTCCCCGAAGGCAGCGGACGGGCCGTCAGGAGGCGCGCAGCTCCGCGGGCGGGGTGCGGTCCGCGTCGACCTTCTCGGTGCGCTCCAGCTCGCCCCAGACGATGTAGCGGTAGTCCGAGGTGTAGACCGGGGTGCAGGTCGTCAGGGTGATGTAGCGGCCGGGCGCGGTCTTGCCGGACTCCCTGGGCACCGGCCGCAGCACCTCGGTGTTGTACTTCGAGGTCTCCGGCAGCGTCTTGTAGACCTTGTAGACGTACCAGGTGTCCCGGGTCTCGAAGACGATCGCGTCCCCGTCGCGCAGCTTGTGGATGTTGTGGAACTTGGCGCCGTGCCCGTCGCGGTGGGCGGCCAGGGTGACGTTGCCCTTGGGGTCCTTGGGCAGGGCGGAGGCGAGCGGGTCGGTGTAGTAGCCGGCCACGCCGTCGTTGAGGATCTCCGGGGTGGTGCCCTTGCGGACCAGTACCTCGCCGCCGCCCATCGCCGGTACGTGCAGGAAGCCGATGCCCTCCTTGGTGTCCAGGGCGCCCGGACCGGCGGCGGGGCTCTCGGCGGCCCAGCTGTCGCGGACCCGGTCGCCCTGGCGGCCGGCCTCCCGGTCGGCCAGGACGTTGGTCCACCACAGCGAGTAGACGACGAACAGCCCCATCAGCACCCCCGCCGTGATCAGCAGTTCGCCGAAGACGCTGACGACGCCGGCGATCCGGTTGCGCGCACGTGCCACTACATCTGTCCCGTCTCGAATCGTCAGCTCACGAGCGCGTCCGGTTTGCCCTTGCTGCGCGGCCGTTCCTCGACCATCTTGCCCCACACGATCATGCGGTAGGTACTGGTGAACTCGGGGGTGCAGGTGGTCAGGGTGAGGTAGCGGCCGGGGCCGGTGAAGCCGGAGCCCGCGGGCACCGGGCCGATGACCGAGACGTTGGACGGCTCGGTCTGCGGCAGGATGCTCGCCATCTCGTAGGTGTAGTACGTGTCCTGGGTCTCGACCACGATCGGGTCGCCCGGGCGCAGCCGGTTGATGTAGCGGAACGGCTCGCCGTGGGTGTTGCGGTGGCCGGCGACGGCGAAGTTGCCCTGGCGGTCGGAGGGCATCGCGGTCTTCAGCCGGCCCTCGGCGTAGTGGCCGACCATGCCGCGGTCCAGGACCCGTTCCTTGTCGATGCCCTCGGCGATCGGCACCACCACGTCCAGCGTCGGCAGGTACATGATGGCGAAGCCCTGGCCGGGTTCGAAGGCGCCCGGCTTGCGGCCCTCGGCCCAGGCGTTCTCGATGCCCTTCTTGGCCTGGTCCGCCTGGATGCCCGCGCGGACGTTGGTCCACCAGAGCTGGTACGTGACGAAGAGCAGCATCACCACCCCGAAGGTGATGAACAGCTCGCCCACCACCCGGCTGGCCACCACGCCCACGCTGTCCTTGCGGGCCCGGGCGGCCCTGCGCGCCTCCACCCGGGTCAGCGGGCGCCCACCGGCCCCGGCAGACGGGCCGCCCGCTCCCGGGGCGCCCTGGGCCGCCGAGTGCCGTCCGGCGGATCTCCCCCCGCCGGGGGCGGCCCGGTGTCCGGCGCCCCGTCTGCCGCGGGCCTTGGCCGCCCGGCGGCGCTCGGCGCGGCCCCCGGTGGCCGGGGTCTCGGGGCCGGTGGTCCGCGGGGGCGGGGCCTCCGGGGGCAGCGGCCCGGGGAGGCGGCCGCGCGCCCCGTCCCGTTCCGGCCCGCCGCGTTCCGCCCGGGGCCGTGGCCGCGAGGGCTCGGCGGGCTCGACGCGCTCTATTCGCGCCGTACGGTCCAGTGGCGCGGGCTGCTCGGGTGGCCCCGGCTGCTCGGGCAGGTTGGCCGCCCGGAACCAGGGCGAGTGGTGGCCGCCCGGCTCACCGCCGCCCGGTCCCGTACCGCCGCCGCCCGGCCCCGTACCGCCGCCGTGTCCCGGGCGGCGCGGGGTGGTCACGCGACGGCCTTGCCCACCACCGGCGCGAGCCCTGCCGACCGGGCGACCGCGCCGGTGTCGCCGCACTGGGCGAGCCAGTTGGCGAGCATCAGGTGCCCGTGCTCGGTGAGCACGGACTCGGGGTGGAACTGCACGCCCTCCACCGGCAGATCGCGGTGGCGCAGCCCCATGATGATGCCGTCCTCGGTGCGCGCGGTGACCTCCAGCGCGGCGGGCAGCGCCGCGGGCTCGGCGGCCAGCGAGTGGTAGCGGGTGGCGGTGAACGGGGAGGGCAGCGAGGCGAAGACGCCCTGCCCGCCGTGGACCACGGGGGAGGTCTTGCCGTGCAGCAGCTGCGGCGCCCGGTCCACCACTCCGCCGTACGCCACGGCCATCGACTGCATACCGAGGCAGACGCCGAAGACGGGCACCCCGGTGTCGGCGCAGTGCCGGACCATGTCCACGCAGACCCCGGCCTCCTCGGGGGTGCCGGGGCCCGGGGAGAGCAGCACCCCGTCGAAGCCGTCCTGCGCGTGGCGGACCTCGACCTCGTCGTTCCGCTGGACCTCGCACTCGGCGCCGAGCTGGTAGAGGTACTGGACCAGGTTGAAGACGAAGCTGTCGTAGTTGTCCACGACGAGAATGCGCGCGCTCACTGACCGTCCACCGTCACATCGTTGAACGGAAGCAGAGGCTCCGCCCAGGGGAACACATACTGGAAGAGCACATAGACGACCGCCAGGGCCAGGACGAGCGAGATCAGCGCCCGTACCCACGCGTTGCCCGGCAGGTGCCGCCAGATCCAGCCGTACATGCCGTCCGCCGGTCCTTCCTCGCTGCTCTTCGCCGCTGCTGTCGGAGACCAGAGTACGGGGCGCGGGAGTTGGCGGGGGTGGAGTGCGGGAGTCGGTGCCGACAGGCCGGAGGCCGACCGGGGCTCGGGGGCGGCTACGGGGTGCCGGTGGCGCCCGAGGGGCCGGAGGGCCGGGCGTGGTGGAGGTCGACCGCGCCCGAGTACCCGGGCAGCGAGACCCCGTCGTGGTCGTCGACCTTCCAGCCGAGCCCGTACGCCTTCACGTACAGCAGGTAGTTCTGTACGGCGGTGGAGCCGTCCAGGGCCTTCTGGAGGTCGCCGGTGTCCCCGACCGCGGTGATCTTGTACGGCGGTGAGTAGACCCGCCCCTGGAGGATCAGGGTGTTGCCCACGCACCGCACGGCGCTGGTGGAGATCAGCCGCTGGTCCATCACGCGGATGCCCTTGGCGCCGCCCTTCCAGAGCGCGTTGACCACGGCCTGGAGGTCCTGCTGGTGGATGACCAGGTCGTTGGCCTGGGGCTCGGGGTAGCCGGGCGCGGCCTGGGCGTCGGGCGGGGCGTCGTTGAGGGTGACGGTCAGGCCGTCCCCGGAGACCTCGGTGGTGCCGGCGGCCTCCTCCAGGGCGCGCAGCCGGGCGTCCTCGGCGCGGGTGCCGCCGGCGTCGCGCCGGGCGAGGGCGTCCACCTGCTCGCGTACCGCCGCGGTGGTCTCGTCCAGCCGTCCGTTCTTGTGGCTGCGCTCGCGGATGAGGTCGGACAGCTTCAGCAGCGAGTCGTCGGTGCGGAGGTTGGTGCCCTTGGCGGTGTTGAAGCTGGTGACGAAGATCAGTCCGGCGAGGGCGAAGACGGCAGCGGTGAGCAGCCGGACCGGCCGCAGACGGCGTCGCCGGGCCGGTTCGGGGGGAGCGCCGGGGGAAGTGCTCAACGTACCCTTATCTCCTTCAGCACCGCGGAAGCACTACGCTAACGGACGCCCGGACGAGGCGGCTGTCCCGCTCGCTTCCCCGGCGTCAGTCCACGTCCCCCGCGCGGTCACGCAGCGCATCGACAGGAGAGCTCCTCGTGCCGAAGTCACGTATCCGCAAGAAGGCCGAATTCACCCCGCCGCCCGCGAAGCAGGCGACCGCCATCAAGCTGACCAACCGCAGCTGGGTGGCCCCGGTGATGCTGGCGCTGTTCGCCATCGGTCTGGCCTGGATCGTCGTGTTCTATGTGACGGACGGCTCGCTGCCGCTGGAGTCGCTGCGGAACTGGAACATCGTGGTCGGCTTCGGCTTCATCGCGGGTGGCTTCGCCGTCTCGACCCAGTGGAAGTAGCGCGGTCGGCGGAAGGGTCGCGAGGCATGGTCCGGGGTCTCCCGTCAAGCCTTGCCCATGGTTATCCACAGCGTTGTGCACAGGTCGTGGATAGGTAGGAAGATCTGTGGATAACTCCCATCGCGTTGACGCCGACGCGGTGGGAGCGCGACCCCGCCCTCTTCCTGCTCCAGCAGTGAAACCGCAGGTCAGAGCGGATCCGTACAGGTGTTCCGCACACTGGGCGCAAGGTCGAACACATATTGTGGACAAGGGTGGGGACAACCGGGCCCGGCCTGGGGCGGAAGGGTCCGCTCAGCTGAGCGCCGAGGTCCTCAGAACCATCACCAGCAGGGAGAGGGCGAGCACCGCCCCGCAGGTGCCCCACTGGACCAGGCCCCGGCGCTCGCGCGGTCCGTTGATCATCGCGTAGGAGATCAGCACGCCCGCCACCAGGCCGCCGATATGCGCCTGCCAGGCGATGTTCTCCCAGAAGAACGTGATCACCAGGTTGAGCGCCACCAGGGCGAGCACCGGCCGCAGATCCCGGTCGAGCCGCCGGAGCAGGACGACGGTGGCGCCGAGCAGTCCGTAGACCGCCCCGGAGGCCCCCAGCGAGGACTGGTTCTGGGCGGCGAGCAGATAGGTCAGCGCCCCGCCGGCCAGCCCGGACAGCAGATAGAGCACCAGGAAGCGGGCCCGCCCCAGCTGCTCCTCCAGCCCCACCCCGAGGAACCACAGCAGCAGCATGTTCCCCGCGATGTGCCAGATCTGCTCGTGCAGGAACATGCTGCTGAGCAGGCGGTACCACTCGCCGTCGGCGACCCCCACCACCCGGCCCAGGGCCGGGTCGAAGGCCAGCCCGATGAGCACCGTCTCGTCGGTGAAGCGGGGCATGATCTGCGCCACCAGGAAGACCAGCAGGTTGGCGCCGATGAGGAGATGGGTGACCAGATGCGGGTCACCGCCGGTGATCCGGCCGCCGGCGAGGGTGCGCGGCTGGTTGGCGGTACGGGAGTGGCCGGTGCCGCCCCCGCCGCGCACGCAGTCGGGGCACTGGAAGCCCACCGACGCGTCCACCATGCAGTCGGTGCAGATCGGCCGCTCGCACCGGGCGCAGCGGATCCCCGTCTCCGCGCCCGGGTGGCGGTAGCAGTGCGGCACCTCGCTCATGCAAGCCCCCTGCTCATGCGAGCCCCCTTGTCGGCCGGCGGTCCCGGCGGTGGTCGGCCGGCGGTTCCGGCGGGTCCGGACGGGGCGCCCCCGCCGGTACAGGGCATCCCCGGTCAGTGCGGCGCCCGGTCAGTGCGGCGCCCGGTCAGTGCGGCGCCCCGCCCATCCTTACGGACGGGCGGGGCGGAAAGGTTCCCCGCGTCCACCCGCCGTTGACAGGCGGCGGACGCGGGGGCCCGGGAGGAGCAGCGGCGGAGGTCAGCCCTCGCGCTTCTCGATCACCACCGACTCGATGACCACGTCGTTCACCGGGCGGTCGGTGCGCGGGTTGGTCTGGGCGCCGGCGATGGCGTCGATGACCTTCTGGCTCGCCGGGTCCACGACCTCGCCGAAGATGGTGTGCTTCCCGGTCAGCCAGGTGGTGGGGGCCACGGTGAGGAAGAACTGCGAGCCGTTGGTGCCCGGACCGGCATTGGCCATGGCCAGCAGGTACGGCTTGTTGAAGGACAGCTCCGGGTGGAACTCGTCACCGAACTCGTAGCCGGGTCCGCCGGTGCCGTTGCCCAGCGGGTCCCCGCCCTGGATCATGAAGCCGCTGATGACGCGGTGGAAGACCGTGCCGTCGTAGAGGCGGTCGTTCGACTTCTTGCCGGTGGCCGGGTGCGTCCACTCCCGCTCGCCCTGGGCGAGCTCGACGAAGTTCTTGACCGTCTTGGGCGCGTGGTTCGGCAGCAGCCGGACCACGATGTCGCCGTGATTGGTCTTCAGGGTGGCGTAAAGGTTCTCGGCCACGATGTGCCTTCCGTAAGTCTGCTCTGACGACTACCGATCCTCGCACGGAAGAGGGCGCCGCGGGCATGGCAGCACGCCCGGCGGCCTAGGTGGCAGCGGGCGTCATGAAGGAAGGCGTGACGGTGGAAGGCGTGGGGGCCCGGAGGCCGAGGGGCTGTACGGGGGAAGGGGTTGCCCCGGATGCCGCCGTACCGCATGCCGAGGTCAGGGTCGGCAGGCATGATTTCGAGGAGGACGGATACGCGAGTACCTACCCCGCCACCGAGGAGGAGGAAAGCCGTGACCCGCAAGGACAGCGTGCGCGCCGCGACCAATTCGGCGAAAGACAGCGTGCGGCACGCCGCGGAAGTGGTGGCGCCCTACGCCGGAACGGCAAAGGACACAGCCGCGCAGTACGCGCATGAGGCCCGCGTCAAGGTAGCGCCGAAGGTGTCGAAGGCCGCTCACCAGGCGCGTGTGCAGTACGACGCGTATGTCGCGCCGAAGGTGCCGCCGGAGCTCGGCGACGCCGCGCAGCGTGCGGTGGTCAAGACCCGCCGGGCGGCCAAGCAGGCCGCCGACTACACCGTGCCGCGGGTGGAGCACGCGGTCGCCGCGACCGCTCCGGCCCGCGAGGAGGCCGCGGCCCGCTCGCTCGCCACGCTGGCGGCGCTCCGTGGGCAGGTGTCGGCCAAGGACGTCCGGAAGCTGGTGCGGAAGAACGAGCGCCGAGGTCGCGCCGGACGCGTCCTCAAGGGGCTCGCGCTCTTCGGGGCGCTGGCGGGCGGCGCCTTCGCCGCCTGGAAGTGGTGGGACAAGCAGGCCAACCCGGACTGGCTGGTCGAGCCGCCGGCGCCCACCGAGGTCTCCGACCGGGCCCCGCTCACCTCGGTCGACGGCACCGGCGCGGAGGCGCTGGACCCCGAGGTCGAGGCCAAGCAGGCCGAGGCCGACGTGGACGACAACCGTCCCTGACCGCTCCACGCGGTCGGGTACCGGCCGGTCGCCTTCGGTTCGTCGCGGACTCCGTACCGCGCGCCCGAGGCGGCCGGCCGAGTCATGTCCGGGGTCGGGTAGGCCTTGGGGCACGGGACGGGGTCGCGGCGGAGGGTCGCTGTCGCGGCGGCCGGGATGGTTTCACGTGAAACACGCACCGGCTCGGCCAGCGGGGAGCGGCTCACGCCGCGAGGGCGAGGTCGGCCAGGTCCATCCCGGCGGGCAGCGGGGCGACGGCCGGGAGGTGGCGTACCGAGGGGGAGGAGCCGTGGGCCTCGGCCCGGATGCGCTGCTTGATGGTGGGCGGCAGGGAGCGGTCCCGGGTGCCGCGGCTTCCGGCGGATGCTGACGGGACGGAGGAGGTCGAGGCGCTGCTGCCCGCCGTACGTCCGAGCCTCACTTCGACCGGGGTGAGCGCGTCGGCCCTCCGGTCGGCTCCGCTGGGCGGCGCGGTCGCCCCGCCCTCCGGACGCGGGTCCGCGGCGGCGGCCTCGGCGGTCGCCGGGGCGGTGGGGGCGCCGGTGGTCACCGCGCCGGTGGCGGTGGCCGGGCGGCGGGTCAGGCCGACGGCGGAGAGGACGGGGGAGAGGATCGCGGACAGCAGGGTGAGGAAGGCGGTCCAGAACTGCGCGGCCTTCGTGGTGGCGGCCATGGTCCCTCGCTTTCGTGGTGGAGGCGGATCTTCTGGGTCGCTCCGGAGCGTCCGGAGTCGGTAGTTCGGGTTGGGCGATCTACATACCTTTCTCATGATGAGTACGCACCTTCAGAAGGCACGGACCGACGCCACCGCGCGGCAGATCTTCTGATGAACACCACTCGTTCGGCGCAGCTCCCCGAGTTGCGGCCTCTGCCGGGGCATGCAGATCCGCCGTGCGCTGCGGCTTCCCTCGACCGGGTAAGCAAATTTGACTAGCCTGAGGATCGTGACCGAGAAGACGATTCCTCTGCTGCCCTGCGCCGAGATCCAGCCGGTGGTGGACTTCTACACCGCGCTCGGCTTCGAGACGACCTTTCTGCAGAAGTCCCCGTACGCCTACGCGGTGGTCCAACGCGGCGCCGTGGAGCTGCAGTTCTTCCAGATGAAGGGGTACGACCCGGCCGCGTCCTACTCGGGCTGCTATGTCCTGACCGAGGACGTGGACGGGCTGCACGCGGCCTTCCGGGCCGGGCTGAAGGCGGCGTACGGGCGGATACCGAACCGGGGGCTGCCGCGGATCGGCCCGGTGAAGGACATGTCGTACGGGGTGCGGCAGTTCCTGATGACCGACCCGGGCGGCAACAGCGTCCGGGTGGGGCAGCCGATCAGCGACGATCCGAGCATGCGCCCGGTGCCCAGGGGGCCGTTCGAGCGGGCGCTGCACCTGGCCGACCTGTTCACCGACTCCAAGGAGGACCTGGCGGGCGCGGTGAAGGTCATCGACCGGGTGCTGCCGCCGGAGCACGATCACGCGCCCCGGCCCGGCGGCCCGGAGCCCACCCCCGTACAGCATCTGCGGCTGCTGGTGCTCCGCGCCGATCTGGCCGAGCGCCTCGGGGACGCCCCGCTGGCGGCCCGGCTGGCGGCCCGCGCCGCCGCGCTCCCGCTCGGCGACCTGGACGGGCGGGACGGCCTGGGCGAGGAGGAGCGCGCGGCGGCCCGCGACAGCCTGACCCGGCTGGCCGAGCTCACCCGGTAGCCGGGGCGCCAGGCGAGCGCGGGTAAGGCGGTCGGCCGGCGCCGGGGGGCGGCGAGCGCTTGAGGCGGTCCGCGGCGGCCCGGGCCACGTCCAGCGAGACCCGGAAGCCGGCGTCCGGGTGGACCGGAGGTGACGCCCGCCTCGCGCGGGCCCGGGAAACGAAGGGCGCCGCCCGGTCGAGCGCACGCCCGCCGGGCGGGCCGGGCGGGACACCCCGGGGGTGTACCGGCCGCTCGCCGATGGCTTATGTTGCGGGGGCAAAGCAAGGGGGACGGACGACGGATGGCACGGGACTACGACAGCCAGTTGCTGGAGTCGGTCGCCGTACGCCGGCGCAGAATGCGGGACGCGCTGCTGTTCGGCGCGCAGCGGGCCCGCCGCACGGCGGACGAGCGGCTCGGGAAGGTGTTCGCGGGCATCGCCATCGCGGCCGTGCTGTGCGCGGGGTGCGTCGGCTGGTCCTTCCTCCAGCACACACTGGCCGAGCAGAAGGCCGAGCAGCGGAAGCAGGAGGAGCGCTTCCAGCAGCCGGCCAGGCCCGAGGGATCGGCCACACCCGAGGCCAAGCCCGAGACGAAGCCCGGGGCGAAGTCCGAGGGGGCCGCCGGGGCCGAGTCCGATGGGGCAGCCGGGGCCGAGTCCGAGGGGGCCGCCGGGGCCGAGTCCGAGGGGGCCGCCGGGGCCGGTGGGAGTCCGTGATGACCGGCTCGAACATCGACTCGAATGCCGAGGACGCCGCGATGATAGGTTCCGCCACGTGGTGAGTACAGCAGCGACGCCCTGGACGCAGCTGAGCCGGGTGACCCTGGTCGGCGAGCGGCGACGGGCCGACATCGTTCTGCCCGCCGACACCCCGATCGGCCAACTCCTGCCGGACATCCTCCAGTTGCTGGACGACCGGGCCGCGTCCCGGCCGATGACCCGGCAGCTGATCGCCTCCGACGGCTCCGCGCTTCCGCACGACAGCACCCTCGCGTCCGCCGGGATCGCCGACGGCGCCGTGCTGCGGCTGGTGCGGGCCCACTCCGCGCCGCCCGCACCGGTGGTGCACGACGTCACCGACCAGGTGGCCGACGACCTCGACCTCCAGGCCTGGCGCTGGCGGCCCGCCGCCCGCCGGGCCTCCGCGGGCGTGGCCACGGTCGCCTTCGCGGTGATCGCCGCGCTGCTGGCCCGCCGGGAGTTCACCCTGGACGCGCTGGCCGGCGCCCTCGCCGCGGTGACGCTGGTCCTGCTGGCGGCCGGGGCGCTGGTCGCCCGGATCGGGCCGGGCAACCGCGGGCTGGCCACCGCGCTGCTGCTGGCCTCCGGCGGGCTGGGGGTGCTCACCGCCTGGACGGCCGCCGACGCGTACGGCTGGTCCGGCGCCGCCCGCCTGGCCGCCGTGGCGGGCGCGCTGGTGGTGGTGCTGGCGATGCTGGGGCAGTTCTCGCCGCTCGGCCGCGGTGGGCTGGTCGGCGCGGGTGCCGCCGCGGGGATCACCCTGGTCTGGCTGGCCGTCGCCGCCGTCCAGGACGACCTGGCCCGGCTGGGCGCGGTGATGGCCGTCTTCTCCGTGGTGCTGCTCGGACTGCTGCCCCGGCTCGCGCTGATGGCATCGGGGCTCACCGCGCTCGACGACCGGCGCTCGGGCGGCGCCTCCGTCAGCCGCCACCGGGTGGGCACCGCCCTGGCGGCCACCCACCGGGGCCTGGCCCTGGCGACGATCGTCACCGCGGCCTCGGCGGCGGCCGGCGGCTGGCTGCTCACCCTCGCGGAGCGGCCGACGGTGTGGACGGTGCTGCTGCCGTCGGTCACCGCGGTGGTGCTGCTGTCCCGGGCGCGGGCCTTCCCGCTGGTCGCCGAGGTCGTGGCGCTCTTCGCCGCGGCGGGGGCCCTGGTGGTACGCCTGGTGGTGCTCTGGATGGACCACGCCGGGGGCGCCGGACCGCTGACCGTGCTCGGCGCGGCCGCGGTGCTGCCGCTGCTCGCGCTGGCGGTCCAGCCGCCGGAGCATGTACGGGTGCGGCTGGGGCGCATGGCCGATCTGGTCGAATCCATCGGCATGGTGGGGCTGTTCCCGCTCGCGGTCGGGGTGTTCGGCATCTACGGGCAGCTGCTCGACAGGTTCTGAGGGCGGCGCCGGCGGGGTCACCATCCGCGACATCAGCGTTCAGTGTTCTGAGTTCAGCGTTCTGGGTTTATCGGGAAGCGGCAGGGGCGGGAGAAGAGGCACATGCCGAACGGAGACAACTGGCAGGGCGATGTCCTGCGCGACCTGCGCGCCGGGGCCGCCCCCCGGCCCGGCGCGGATCCGGCCGTCCCCCAGCAACCGCAGTCGCAGCAGCAGCCCGGGGCCGCCCCCGCGGCCCCTCAGCCGAGCGCCCCGGCCTCCCCCGAGCAGCCCGCCCCCGCCCCGGCGGCCCCGCAGCCCGCCCCCGCGCCCGCCGCCCCGCACGGGCCCGCGCCCACCACCGCGTACCCGCAGGCCCCCGCGGCCCCGCGACCGGCCCCCGCCGCGTACCGCCCGCAGGCCCCCCGTACCACCACGCCCGACTCCCGCCCCGTCCTGGACAAGCAGCTGGCCGGGGTGGGCCGCAAGCCGCGACACGGGGAGGCGCTGACCGCGCGGGCGGTACGGGCCATACGGCGTACCGTCTCCTCCTCCGCCGCCAGGGAGGTCGCCGAGACCACCCGTACCGCCGAGCTGCTCCAGCAGCCGGTGACCACCGGGCGGCAGATCGCCGTCACCTCCATCCGCGGCGGCGCCGGCAAGTCCACCGTGGCCGCGCTGCTCGGCCTCACCTACGCGCACTACCGGCAGGACCCGGTGCTGCTGGTGGAGGCCGACCCGGCGCTCGGCTCGCTGCCGCTGCGGCTCGGCGCCGAGACCCTGCGCTGGACCACCGGGGACCTCGCCGGGATCGTCGAACCGCAGATGTCGCTGCTGGACGTCACCGGCTATCTGGTCCAGCTGCCGGACAACGCCTGGCTGCTGCCCGGCAGCCAGGGCCGGATCGGCGCCATGCTGGACACCCCGGCGTACGAGCGGGTGATGGTCTCGCTGCGCCGCTACTTCGGCGTCACGGTGGCCGACTGCGAGACGCTGCCCGCCGAGGTGGCCCGGGTCGCGCTCTCCGCCGCCCAGGCCCGGGTGCTGACCGCGCCCGCCACCCTGGAGGGCGTCGCCAGCACCCACGCGGTGCTGACCTGGATGCAGGGCCTGCCCCCGCACGTCATCGCCGGCACCGTGGTCGTCCTCACCGAGCTCGTCCCGCACACCGGGCTGGACCTCGACCGGGCCCGCGAGCAGCTGGCCGCCACCGGGGCGAGCGTCCGGCACCTCCCGTACGACCGGCATCTGGCGGCCGGCGGCACCATCCGCACCGAGCTGTTCGCCCAGCCCACCCGGCAGGCCGCCACCCGGATCGCCGCCGAGGTCTTCCGGCTGTCGCAGCAGCGGCGCTGAGGGCGAGGGACACCGCATGAGCACCCGGCTGATACACCGCCCCGCCCGGACCACCCGGCCGCCCGCCGCCTCCGAGGCCCGCGCCATCGAGGCGCCGCCCAACCTCCCCGAGGGCAAGGGCGGCAACATCGCGATGTCGCTGCTGCCCGTCGCCGGGGTGATGTCGTCCGTGGTGATGATGACGGTCGTCCGCAACAGCCAGTTCGCCGCGCTCGGCGCGCTGATCCTGGTCGTCACCGTCATCGGCTCGCTGGCGCTGGTCTTCTCCCAGCGCGGCAAGGCGCAGCGCACCCGCCGCACCCAGCGCGAGGCCTACCTCGCCTATCTGGAGGACCTGCGCGAGGAGCTGTCCGGCGAGGAGCGGGCCCGCCGGGAGCACGCCGGGGTGCTCAACCCGCCGCCGGACTCGCTCTACGACATCGTCCGCGACCCGGCCCGGCTCTGGGAGCGGCGCCGGCTGGACGCCGACTTCCTGCGGGTGCGGGTCGGCACCGGCGAGATGCCGGTACGGGATCTGAGCATCACCGACCAGGGCTCCTCGGTGCTCACCCCGCCGGACCGCTTCATGCTCAACGAGGCGTCGGCGCTGATGGACCGCTTCCGCACCGGCACCGAGCTGCCGCTGACCGTGCCGCTGGACCGGGTCGGCAACATCAGCGTGGTCGGCCCCCGGGAGGACTGCCTGCGCCTCGCCCGCGCCCTGATGGTGCAGACCGCCGCCCTGCACGCGCCCGACGACGTCGGTCTCGCGCTCGCGGTCCCCGGCGACCGGCTGGCCGACTGGGAGTGGGCCAAGTGGCTGCCGCATCTGCTGGACACCGACCAGTTCGACGGCCCGGTGGCCGCCCGCCGGATCGCCCCGTCCGCGCCCCAGCTGGCCCGGCAGCTCGGAGCCGAGCTGCGCCGCCGCGCCTCCTACGCCGCCGAGGTGCGGCGCGGGCTGGCCGGCCGGGACGCCCTGTCGATGTCGTCCCGGCTGCTCGTGGTCGCCGACGGGCACGGCGAGGACGCGGTGGACCTGCCGCTGCCGGACGAGGCGGTGGGTCTGCGCGAGATGGGCGTCACCGTGCTGCATCTGCTGGAGCGGCGGGTGCAGGAGCCCGGCCACGT
Source organism: Streptomyces sp. NPDC046887 (assembly GCF_040644755.1). Classification (NCBI taxonomy): domain Bacteria; kingdom Bacillati; phylum Actinomycetota; class Actinomycetes; order Kitasatosporales; family Streptomycetaceae; genus Streptomyces; species Streptomyces sp. NPDC046887. The sequence continues at coordinate 101,675 of NZ_JBEYXH010000003.1, read as the reverse complement.
CGGGGTGCGGATCACCGTCGAGGGCGACCGGGTCGCCATCGAGGACCTGCGCGAGGAGGAGCCGATCGGCGCGCACGGCACGGTGGACGAGGTGGGCGTCCCGTTCGCCGAGGGCCTGGCCCGGATGCTGGCGCCGCTGCGGCTGTCCGCCGAGTCCCTGGTGGACGCCCCGCTCTCCGGACCGGTGGACTTCGCCGAGCTGCTGGGCATCGACGACGTGGCCCGGCTGGACCTGGCGGCGCTCTGGGCGCCGCGCGGCGAGCGCGCCTTCCTGCGGGTGCCGATCGGGGTCAGCGACTCCCGGGAGCCGGTGCTGCTGGACCTCAAGGAGTCCTCCGAGCTGGGCATGGGCCCGCACGGGCTGTGCGTCGGCGCCACCGGCTCCGGCAAGTCCGAGCTGCTGCGCACCCTGGTGCTGGCGCTGGTGGCCACCCATCCGCCGGAGGACCTGGCGCTGGTGCTGGTCGACTACAAGGGCGGCGCGACCTTCGCCCCGTTCGCCGAGCTGCCGCACGTCGCCGGAGTCATCACCAACCTGGAGAACCAGGCCGGGCTGGTGGAGCGCGTGCACGCCTCCCTCGCCGGTGAGGTCAAGCGCCGCCAGCAGGTGCTCAAGGACGCCGGGAACGTCGCCGACATCGGGCACTACGCGGCACTGCGCGCCGAGAAGCGGCCCGACCTCGACCCGCTGCCGCATCTGTTCATCGTCATCGACGAGTTCGGTGAACTGCTCACCGCCAAGCCGGACTTCATCGACCTGTTCCTCTCCATCGGCCGCATCGGGCGCTCCATCGGCGTCCATCTGCTGCTCTCCAGCCAGCGCATCGAGGGCGGCCGGCTCAAGGGCCTGGACACCTACCTCTCGTACCGGCTGGGCCTGCGCACCTTCTCCGCCGACGAGTCGCGGACGGTGCTGGACACCACCGACGCCTTCCATCTGCCGCCGCTGCCCGGATTCGGCTACCTCAAGGTGGACACCAGCCACTACGAGCGGTTCAAGGCCTCCTATGTCTCCGGCGGCTACCGCGGCCCGGCCCGGCGCGAGCAGGAGGAGGACACCGGCCCGCTGGCGCTCGCCTACGAGGCGTTCAACACCCTGGGCGAGGCCGAGGACTCCGGCGCCCCGCAGGAGGCCGCCGGGCGGCGCCGGGAGACCGGCCCCACCGAGCTCGGCGTCATGGTGGAGCAGCTGGAGAACGCCCCCACCGCTCCGGTACGCCGGATCTGGCTGCCGCCGCTGCCCTCCGCGATCGCCCTGGACCGCATCGCCGGGCCGCTCTCGGCCGGGCCGCGCGGAATGCAGCTCACCGCCCGCCGGGGCCCGCTGCGGGTGCCGCTCGGGGTGCTGGACGACCCCACCCGGCAGTGGCAAGGGGACTGGTATCTGGACCTCACGGTGGCCGGCGGGCACGCCGCCGTCATCGGCGGCCCGCAGTCCGGCAAGACCACCCTGCTGCGCACCCTGGTGCTCTCCCTCGCCCTCACCCACACCCCGAAGGAGGTCGGCGTCTACGGTCTGGACCTGGCCGGTGGCGGTCTGGCCGCGCTCGCCGGGCTCCCCCACGTCGGCGGCATCGCGAGCCGCGCCGACCGGGAGCGCGCCGCCCGCACGGTGGAGGAGGTGCGGGGCATGCTGGCGCTGCGCGAGGAGCTGTTCCGCGAGCACGCCATCGATTCCGTGGAGCAGCTGCGCACCCTGCACGCCACCGGCCGGCTGCCCCAGCTGGCCTCCGCCGAGATCGTGCTGGTGGTGGACGGCTTCGGCGCGCTGCGCGACGACTTCGACGAGCTGGACGACGCGGTGGTGGACATCCTCAAGCGCGGCGGCGGCTACGGCATCCATGTGGTCGCGGGCATGCTCCGCTGGAACGACGTGCGGATCGCCACCCAGTCGTACTTCGGCACCCGGGTCGAGCTGCGCCTCAACGACGCCACCGAGTCCAGTATCGACCGCAAGCTGGCCGAGACCCTCTCCCCCGACGAGCCCGGCCGGGTGCTGACCGACGGCAAGCTCTTCGCCCAGGTCGCCCTGCCCCGTACCGACGGTCTGGCCGACGCCGCCGAGCTGGGCGCCGTCCTGGAGCGCACCGCCCGCCAGGTGCGCGGCGCCTGGAGCGGGGAGACCGCACAGCCGGTACGGGTGCTGCCGCACGTCCTGGAGCCGTACGAGCTGCCCGGCCCGGTCGCCGAGCCCAACCGGGTGCCCATCGGGCTGGACCAGACCGCGCTGGCGCCCGTGCTGCTCGACCTGTTCGCGCACGACCAGCACCTGGTGGTGATGGGCGACAGCGAGTGCGGCAAGACCAGTCTGCTGAAGACCATCGCCGGGGGGCTGGTGGAGCGGTACGGGGAGGACGAGCTGGTCCTCGCGGTGATGGACCCCCGGCGCGGGCTGCGCGGGGTGGTGCCGGAGGAGTTCCTCGGCGGTTACGCGTACAACGCCAAGCTCTGCGGCGGACTGGCCGCGGGCATCGCCACCGAGCTGGAGAAGCGGCTGCCGGACGACACCGCCCGGCTGGAGGACCTGGAGCCGGGCAGCTGGGGCAGCGGTCCGCGGATCGTGGTCCTGGTCGACGACTACGACGTGCTGACCACGGCCGGCCAGTCCCCGCTGACGCCCTTCCTCCCGTACATCCCCTCGGCGGTCGACATCGGTCTGCACTTCGTGGTCACCCGGCGGGTCGCGGGCGCCTCGCGCGGGATGTACGAGCCGCTGGTGCAAGGGCTGCGCGAGTCGGGGGCGTCGGCGATCGTGATGGCCGGCGACCGCAGCGAGGGGCAGCTGTATCCGGGCGTCTACGCCTCCCAGCAGCCGGCCGGCCGGGGCGTGCTGATCCGCCGGGGCCAGTCCAACCGGCTGATCCAGACGGTGTTCACCCCGTGAGCCTGACTTCTTGATGACGACGATGACCACGAAGGACCGGACCGCCCCATGACCAAGGACGTCATCGCGCTCACCGCGCGCATGCCCGACCCGTTGACGGTGCTGGCGGGGCTGCTCTCCGGCGGCCCGGACAAGCTGGTGCACACCGCCGGCCAGGACGCCGTGGTGCGGCTCTGCGACGAGCGGGGGCGGCCGCTGGTCTCCGTGGAGGCGCCGCTGCTGGTGCAGGTCGCGGGCGAGGCGGAACGGCTGCTGGGGGCGAGTGCGCCGCCGGTGCCGTTCTGGTGGACCGAGGCCCGGGCCACCACCGGGGTGGCGGAGGCCGAGCGGCTGGCGGGCACCTTCGCGGCCCGGCTGGCCTCGCTGGCCGGCGGTACGGCGTGGCCGCCGGAGGCCGCGCGGTCGCTGGCCGTGGTGCCCTCCGAGGAACCGGAGGCCGCCGAGGGGGTGGTGGTGGCCCCGCCGGCGGAGGCCGGGTCGCCCGCGGTGGACGTGCTCACCGAGCAGGTCGCCGTGGTGATCGCGGACCGGCCGGTGGTGGCGATGACGGCCTGGCTGGCGGACGCGTTCCGGGCGGCGGCCGAGGGCGGCCTCGGGCTCCAGGTGGTCAGCCCGGCCGGCACCACGCTCTCCCCCGCGGTGCGCTCCGCGCTGTCGGACTGGCCGTCCCGGTGGGTGGTGCAGGACGAGCGGGACGGCTACTACGACGGGCTGTCCGGGGCGGTGCTGGCCTGGCAGGGCGGGATGTTCGCCCCGGTCCCGGCGGAGGACTCCGGCCCGGCGGAGGGCTCCGCCCCGACGGAGGACTTCACCCCGACGGAGGGCTCCACCCCGACGGAGGGCTCCACCCCGACGGAGGACTCCACCCCGACGGAGCCGCGCGCCCGGGTGGCCGCCTCCTACCAGGAGGGCGTACGGGACACCGGCGAGCGGCAGTTGGCGGTGACCTTCCGGACGGTCCGGCCCGCCGACGACCGGCTGGTGCTGGGCGGGGCGCTGGAGGCGGTGTGGCGCGAGCTGACCGGTGCGGCGCCGGCCGGCTGGGGCACGGCGGAGCCCGCCAACCTGCCCTGGTCGCCGCGCCGGCTGACGGATGTGGCCTTCGAGCGGGCGCCGGAGCCGACCTGGGCGGTGGTGGTCGGCAGCCCGGAGCGGCCCGGCCTCGCCACCGTACGGGTCGGCCGGACCACGGCGGGCGTGGAGGAGGAGGTCACCCTGGCGTTCGGCTACGGGCCGGACGAGGAGCCCCCGCTGGAGGCCGTGCGGCGGGCCGCCGAGGTGCTCGCCACCCGCCATCACCTGCAGTCGATGCTCGTACAACTCCGCAAAGCCCGGCGCGATCTGGCGGTGCCTCCGCGTTTCGAGGGGCCCGGGGTGCCGGTGGCCTTCGTGCTCGGCGCGGAGGAGGTGCGGGCGATGCCCGGGGACCGCGCCCGCCGTACACCGCTGGCCGAGGCCCCGGTCCCGCTGGGCGCCAAGACCCGGCCGGCGCTCTACTACCCGCTGCCCGGCGACCCGTCGGACCTGTCGGGGTGGCGGGACTTCGAGCGGCTGATGCGGCATCTGAAGGGCGAGTGAGCCGGGGGCGCCGGGCCGGTGGCCGGCGCCTGTGTCATGCCTTCGTCACAGGTAGGTGAGGGTCCGGTGATTGCCGATTGCAGCCGCGACGCTTGACTTGATAGGCATGTCGTACATTCGATTCATACGATCGACGCGGTCGCCCCGGTGGCCGGCCTCGGTCACCGCAGTCTTCCATCGCAACGGGGGTGGTTCCGATGAAGTTCGACATGGGGGCGCAGGTCCTGTCGACCCTGATGTCCAAGTCGCAGAGTTCGAGCACCGATCTCGGCCTGCTGATCCGTCAGCTGATCCAGGCGGCGGCGCCCCTGGAGGGCAAGTTCCAGGGCTCGGGCAAGGTGGCGTTCGACTCGTTCAAGTCGCGGTCCGACGAGATCACGGCGGCGCTGAACAGCGCGCTGTCCGGCATCCTGGGCGGCCAGTCGGGCATGGAGACGGCGTTCAGCACCGGTGACACGGAGCAGGGCGACAACGCCAAGACGACCGAGTCGTCGGCCAACTTCGACGCCGCGCGCTTCGGGGGCCGCTAGCCCCGAGCCGTACGCACCGGGCCGCTGGTCCCGAGCCGTACGGCGCACCCGCACACCCGACCCGTACACCGGTCGGGCCCGCGCACCGAACCCGCGCGGGCCGCCGGTCCCGTACACCGATCCGAACCACGGGGAGCTGAAAGCCGATGACCGATCGTCGTGCGTACGACACCGGTGCGTCCTCCGAGGCGCAGACCAACATCCAGGCGGTGGTCGCCCGCCTGGAGCAGGTGATGACGGCACGTGACGCCCAGGTGGCGGCGGCGATGACCGACTTCGCCGCCGACGGCGTGGCCGACGAGTACCACGGCAAGGAGCTGCGCTGGAAGTCGGCCTCCCAGGAGGTCCGCACCATCATCCAGCTGCTCAAGACGACGCTGGAGAAGAACGACGTGACCGCGCAGCAGACCCTGCAGCGCGCCAAGTCCGCGGTCGACGGCATCGGCTGACCGGGCACAAGGGCCGCGTCGCGGCTGCGTCACGCGAAGAAGTCACGGGGGAGCGTTCATGACGGGATGGGACATCCAGCCCCAGGGCGTACAGGGCCAGCTCAAGGTCGTCGGCACCCATGCCGGTGATCTGGAGAAGGCCCTGAACACCCTGGTCACCGATATGCAGGAGGCCGCGCAGGCGGCCGGGACGGCGGTGCCGGGCTCGGCGGCCGAGACGACCCTGCAAGGGCCGACGGCTTCCGGCAAGCCGCTCACCCAGAAGGCGAGCGGACCGGTGGGCGCGGCGCTCGCCGAGTACATGAACGGCCGCAAGACCACCCACTTCGAGCCGATGGCGCAGCGCATCCAGGCGGCGGTGCTGGGCGCCGCCAAGGCGACCAACGAGTACGTCCAGGGCGATCTGGACCAGGCCAAGGAGGCCCAGGACGCGGCGCGCCAGGTCCGTCTGGACCTGCTGAAGGAATCCGGGGGCAAGAAGTGAGCGAGAACCAGCCGGTCAACCCCGCCGAGGTCCCCGTCTTCACCGGCAACCTCGAAGTGCTGGACTCCAAGGTGAAGGCGCTCTCCGGCACCGGGGGCAAGATCGCCACCGCGGCCGGTGACGTGCACACCTCCTTCGGCGGCTTGCGCGCCTTCTACCAGGCCCCCGAGGCGGAGCAGCTGTTCGCCACCACCCAGCCGGTGAAGGACAAGGCCCTCGCCATCAGCGGGGACATGTGCACCATCGCGGGCGCGCTGGGCTCGTACGCGAACGAGGTCCGGCCCCTGAAGCAGAAGCTGGACGACCTGCGCCGGGCCGCCGTCGACTTCCGGACGAAGATCGCCGAGGACGACAAGTGGCGTGAGGACCTCGACCTGGTCGAGGAGAACAACGACCGCCGCAACGAGATCGCCGAGGTCTGGACCCAGTTCCAGGCCGCCGAGCGCTCCGCCCACGCCAAGATCGTCGCCCTGGTCGGTGGCAAGGCCCTCAAGGTCAACGACGGCTCCAACGGCGAGGGCATGTACGGCTACGACGCCGAGGCGCTCAAGGGGGCCAAGAGCCTGCCGTGGGGCGACGCGGTGGAGGAGTCCACGCCCTGGTGGCAGGTGTGGGAGCACGCCTACGACTTCGGCAAGGGCATCATCGTCGACGGGGTGTGGGGCACCATCAAGGGGCTGGGCACCCTGGTCGGCTTCCAGGGCTGGGACGCCGCCGGGCAGGCCTGGAAGGGGCTGGGGCAGCTGGCCACCGGTCTGGCCATCACGGCGACCCCGCTGGCCGCCGTCTACTGGACGGCGGACGACAAGGACCTGCCGGCGTGGCTGCGGGACTCCCGTACGGCGATGAAGGAGACCGGCAAGGCGCTGGTCGCCTGGGACCAGTGGGGCTCCAACCCGGCGCGGGCCGCGGGTGCGGTCACCTTCAACGTGCTGACCACCGTGTTCACCGGTGGCGCGGGCGGTGCGGCGGCCGGCGCGGGCAAGGCGGGCGCGGTGGCCAAGGCGATCTCCTTCGCGGGCAAGGCGGGGCGGGCGATCGACCCGGCCACCTACCTGTTCAAGGGCGCCGGCATGGGCTTCACCAAGATCGGCGACGCCATGTCCGGCATCAAGGCCATGGGCAACATCGACATTCCCGCCATCCCCGAGGGCACCGTCATCCTCCCCGAGGGCTCCCTGGCACTCCCCGACGGCACCATCCGGCTGCCCGACGGCGCCGAGCTGCCGCCGGGCGGCATCGAGATCCCCGCCGACACGGTCCGCCTCCCGGACGGCGCCGCCGTCCCGCCGGGCGCGGTCGACCTGGGCGACGGCGTGGTGAAGCTCCCCGACGACACCCCGGTCCCGGCCGGAGCGACCCCCCTGGAGGAGGGCACCGTCGCCCTCCCCAAGGACACCCCGGCCATCCCCCACGACTCCCTCCCCCTCCAGCAGGTGGACGAGGCCTCGGACGCCCGCTACTTCGACCGCGAGGGCAACCTCCGCGACGGGCACGGCAAGATCGTCAGCTCCTACAAGGACGCCCCCACGGACGTCGTGGACCGCGCGACGACCCCCGACGGCACCCCCGACGCCCCGACCTCCGGCGCCGACAACCCCCGCGTGGACACCCCGCAGAAGGTCCCCGCCCTGGCCGGCGCCGCCGTCCACACGGGCGACAACGCCCCGATCCACCTGGGCGGCGGCCTGGACACCAACCTCGGCGACGTGGGCCGGGTGGGCGACGACCTGCCGGGGCGCGTGGGCGACGACCTGCCGGGGCGGGTCGGCGACGACCTGCCGGGGCGCGGCCCGGGTGGGCTGGGGAACCACGGCCCGGGTGGGCTGGGCGACAACCTGCCTGGTGGGCGGGCGGGGGACCACCTGCCGACGAACGAACTGAACAACGGCGCGAGCCGGGGCGGCGACCACGTGCCGGGCGGTGGCCACGGCGACGGCGCCTCGGGCGGCCGCGGCGACGGGGCCGGTACGGGCGGCGGAGGCCGCGACGTCCCGGGCGGCCACGGCGACGGGCCCTCCACGGGCGGCGGCCGTGACATCCCGCCCGGCGGCTCGGTGGCCGACAACGGGGTGCCCGGTGGCTCGGGCGCCGACGGCCTCCCCGGCTCCGGCCACCCGGACGCCCCAGGCGCGGGTGCCGCGGACGAGGGCGCGGCGGGCGCGGGTGACGAGGCGAGCACGCCCACGAACCACGAAGGCCAGGGCAACGACAGGGGCGCCGAGGGCAGCGGTGGCGAACGCGAACTGACTCCAGAAGAGCGCAAGGCCATCCAGGATGAACACGTAAGGAAGGCCAACGACCCGGACAAGACGTGGTACAACGCGCACTACGATTCGATGAACCGTCGTAGGAGTGTCAACACGCCGGTAGACGGGGTGCAGTTGCCGCAACTTGTCAAACTGCCCGACGGCAGCCTGATCGCCGCGCACAACCTGCCAAGCGGCCCCTCCGAGATCAAGTTCGGGGGCAAGCCGCTTGGTCCGGACTCGGTTCCTCCAGCCAACCAGTCCCTGCTCGACGACGCCGCGGCGAATCGCAAGGTGTCCGTGGACCTCGTCAACGCGATGAAGGCACATGACGACATGCCGACCACGGCAACGGAGGACGCGCTCAGAAAGGCGCAGGAGGCCTACCAAGCGCGGTTGGGCGACCAACCGAACAACAGCAAGATCTCAGAAGCCCTCGGCGAACAGGCTGCCGAACTACACGTGATACCCCACAAGTTCGGTAATGCGGAGAACATCCCGCTGCCGAAGACTCCTAATGGCGCCAACATGTTCGACCAGGTGTACAAGCTTGATGACGGCACCTACCTCATCGTCGAGGCGAAGGCACCGTCCGGAGATCTCGACTGGCGCCACGGCAAGGCCGACCCCGATCCGGCGAACCCGGATGATCACGGTGGCGCCGCAGGCCTCCGCGTCAAGCAGGGCACCAGAGTGTACGTACGTACAATTCTCGGTGAGATGCAGAGTCGCGGTGGCCGGGACGCCGAAATCGCCGCCACACTCCGAACCGCCTTGCGTGACGGAAAACTGCAGTACCTCATGGTCAAGGCCAACGAGCCCAATGGCTCCTCCTACGCTGGTGCCAGGTACGACTACTTGAAGATCTAGAACGTGAAGATCCAGCTGGAGGAGGACACGTGGTGACGCGCATCCCGCGACACGACTTCCACACGGGCAACGCCGCCGAGGCGATGGCACCGGTGATCAAGAGTGCGGAGGACGTGCTCGAGGAGATCGAGACATCGGAGTTCGACCGCTTCGACGCTCTGGACTACACCCTTACCGCCGCGAAGTGGCGGTGCCTGACCGACCCCGCCGCCGGCGAGTTTCCCACCTGGGAGGCATGGGTCACCACCATGCAGACCGGTTCGGCGCTCTTCGCGGCTGGTACGGCGAAGGAGGGCCCCGTACCCTGCCGAATTGGCAGTATGGGAGAGGTCAAGCAGCTTCCCTCCACCGGGCCACAGGACTACCTGCACGCCGGAAACTGGCTCACCTCCTACTACCTCGCGGTGATCTGCCGAGAGAACGAACGGGCCGACCGGCTTGCCCGGGTTCCGGTGTCCTTCTTGCGAGCGTCCGGCACCGAGTTCGACGACTACATCTATCCCTGGGTCGAGTCCCTTCAAAACGCCTGGTTCCAGCGACCAGAGACCTGGGACACCCTGGTCGCTGCCGTGGACGGCACCGATCCCGAGAGCACCCGGGTGGCCAGCAAGGAACTCATGCTGAAGATCCTCTATCCGCCCGTCGAGCTCTTCCACCGCTATCAGCGCCAGGAGGCCGAGCAGTTCAACGCCGCTTTGGCCGATGCCCTGACCTGGCACAAGGAGTACTGGACCGCGAATGAGGCGCGGTCGGTCAGCGGCGAGGGCCTGGTCGCCGTCGGACCGCTCGCCATCGCATGCATGGCGTACGACGCCGGCATCCCGATCGAGGTCGAGTCGGAGTACTTGCCCAAGCACCTCCTCCAGCGCACCTGGGTGGGGGAGTACCAGACCTGACCAACGTCTACCGGCGGCCGTGCCCGACTTCGGACCGCAGATGGCGTGACGGAGACATGGGCATGGCGCGGTGCTCGCGGTAGCCGCGCAGCAGCCAGATCGGATTCCAGCGCGACTTCTTCCGTGGTGAGTCTCGACATCGACCCCTCAGGGCGTCGAACCGGGTCTCGCTCAGCGACTATTCCACTGTGACGAGCTGGACACCGGAGAAGTCGCCGACTACCCGGAACAGGCTTCTGATCAACCTCGACGAGTACAACAACGGAATCCTGAATGCAATGAGCCAGGAGTGGCATCCGGACGGTTCCTCCGGCCGAGGGCACCGTCCGGATGGGCTCCGTCCGGAGCCGGTTCAAAGCCCGTACGCCAAGGATCGGCTCCCGGCGCTCCAACGCCTGGGGAAGCCTCGCTCATGGTCACTCGGCCTACCCGTGCCGTACTGCCAACGGCCGCTGGCAGTCGTGCTCGTGAAAGCGGGTCCGGCCGACCAGCACCGAGCGTCCAGGAGGATTGTGTGACGGTGCTGATGCGCGCGCCGAGGGAGTGTGGCTCGTGGTGGTGGGACCTGGACGGGGTGACGGCGCCGGGGCTCGGCCCGGCGCTGGCCACGGCCGCGCGGATGGCTGACGTACTGGAGTCGGGCGGGTTGCTGGAGCCGGCTTCGCTGGAGTGGAGCTGGTGGCAGATGGGGAAGGGCGGGCTGGGGTTGCACAGCCGTCTGGATCTCGCGGGGCGGCGGATCGACGCGGCGTCGGTCGCCGGGCAGGCGGAGGCGTGCCGGCCGGCCGGGTATCCGGCGGCGGAGATGTCCTCGATCCTGGTGGTGGGGCGGGGGATGTGGTGGGACGGGAAAGGGAATTCCCGGTGGGAGCCCGGCCTGGTGGAGCTCACCCTCTCACCGGACCCGGTCAGTTCCTGGGCCGAGCTGGCGGTCTACCACGATGTCTGGGCCCGGTACGACTTCCGCGGCAGGCCCCAGCCCGCGGTGCACGCGCGGAACGCCCCGCGCCTCGCGGCGGCCCTGCGCGGGCTGGATGCCCTGCTGGGAGTGGACGGGGAGCCGGGTGAGCCGACCTACTTCGGCACCGCCGTAGGGCATGGGCTCAAGGTGCCGGATGTGATCGACGGGCTCGGGCCGAACCTCACCGATCTGCTGTGACGGGGTGGGGTGGGTCAGGCCACCGCTGTCAGGTGGCGGGGGCGGGTGGGGGCGAAGGTGGGTGTGAGGGTGTGGGCGCAGTCCCGGACGAGGGGCGGGATGGCGAGGTGGGCGGGGCGCGGCTCGTGGGCGAGGTTGTGGTCGAGGAGGGTGTCGAAGAGGCGTTCCACGGCGGTGGGGTCGAGGCCGGTGACGGCGCAGGCGTCGGGGATGTCGTGGAGGGCGGCCGGGTGCAGGGCGAGGGCGCGGGCGGGGTGGCGGAGATCGGCGGGCAGCCGGGCGTGGGAGAGGGCCAGCAGGGACATCAAGTCGCGGTCGGCGGTACGGAGCAGGGCAGTGCGGCCCGCGGTGGTGCGCAGGCGCGTCGTCAGGTCCGCCAGGGTCCAGGAGGGGCGGTCGCGCAGCCGGGTGGCGGCGAGCCGCAGGGCCAGCGGGTGGTGGCCGCAGAGGGCGGCCGTGTCGGTCAGGGGTGAGGCGGCGCGGGGGGTGCCGGCGACGCGGCGGAAGAGGGCTTCGGCGTCGGCGGGGGTCAGCGGGCCCAGGGGCAGGGAGCGGGCGCCGTCCGGGGCGGCCGGGCGGTGGCGGGTGGTGATCAGGGTGAGCGTGTCACCGGTGCCGGGCAGCAGCGGGGCCACCTGCGCCGCGTCGGCCGCGTTGTCCAGGACCAGCAGGGCGCGGCGGCCGGCGAGGCGGGCGCGCCAGACCGCGGCGCGTTCGGCCAGGCCGGTCGGAATGGCCTCGGGCGCCGCGCCGTCGGAGCGCAGCAGCACGCCCAGCGCCTCCTCGGGGGTGAGCGGTGCCCGGGAGGGGCTGAAGCCGTGCAGGTCGAGGTGGTACTGGCCGTCCGGGTGGTCCGCGGTGCGGCGGTGGGCGTAGTGGACGGCCAGGGCCGTCTTGCCGATGCCGCCCATGCCGTCGATCACGACCGTACGGGGGGAGCCGGGGCGCTGGTCGCCGACGGCCCGGTCCAGCAGCGCCAGTTCGGCGGTGCGGCCGGTGAAGTCGGGGAGGTCGCGCGGGAGGTGGTTGCCCGAGGTGAGGCGGGTGGGGCGGGTGGGCGGGACGGCTTCGGGCCTTGGACGCGGGTGGGGCGCGTCGGCGAGGACCTGGGCGTGCAGGCGCCGCAGTCCGGGGCCGGGCTCCAGGCCCAGTTCCTCGGCGAGCAGCCGGCGCCCCTCCTCGTAGACCGCGAGCGCGTCGGCCTGCCGGCCGCTGCGGTGCAGGGCGAGCATCAGACTGCCGCGGAGGGCGTCGCGCAGCGGATGCGCGGCGCTCAGCGTGGACAGTTCGGCCACCAGGGAGGCGGCCTCGCCCGCCGCGAGGCGCAGTTCCATCAGCTCCTCGACCGCGGTGAGCCGCTGCTCGTCCAGGCCCGCCGCCGCGGCGGCCACCGCCGGGCAGTCGATGCCCGCGAAGGCGTCGCCGCGCCACAGCTCCACCGCCGACCGCAGCAGCCCCGCGGCCTCGGTGTCGCGGCCCTCGCGCCGGGCGGCCCGGGCGGCGCGCACCCCCTCGGTGAAGCGGTGCGCGTCCACCGCGCCGGGCGGCACGTCCAGGCGGTAGCCGGTGTCCGCGGTGACCAGGCCGCCGCCCTCACGGGTGGCCAGCGCGGCACGCAGATCGCGGATCGCGTTGTGCACCTGGTGGCGCGCGGAGGCCGGCGGGTCCTCCCACAACCCGTCCACCAGGGTGTCCATCGGCACCGTGCGGCCGGCGTCCAGCAGCAGCAGTGCCAGCAGCCGCCGGCGGCGCATTCCGCTGAGCCGGACCGCTCTGCCCGACTCGCGTACCTCCAGCGGTCCCAGAACCAGGAACTCCACTCTTCCCACCCCCGATGTGCCGCCCTGTGCGGCGTGACTGCGCTGCCACGACGCTAGGCGCGGGGGCCTCGCGGGAGCCATACGACTACCCCCGACGGCACATGCCGTACCTCCAAGGAAACACGCCGGAACCGGACATTCCGGCTCTAGGTTCACGGTATGTCCCAGGCACTCGCACCTCGCCTCCCCCAGTCGTCCATCTCCGTCGCCGCGGTCGCCGGCATCCGGCGCCCCGGGGTCCGCCTCACCGCGCGTACCGTCCGGCACTGTCTGCGCGAGGCGCGTCCGCTGGTGCAGGTCATGTTCGTGCTGCGGTTCGTCACGGGCGCGCTGCTGACGGCCTCCGCCGCGCACCACCGGCCCAACGCCCCGCATCTGCTGCTCGGCGCGGCCGCCTGGTGGGCGGCGACGGTGAGCGTCTATGTCTTCAACGGGGTGAGCGACCTGTGCGAGGACCGGGCCAACGGATCGCGGAGACCACTCGCCAGCGGGCTGCTGACCGAGTCGGCGGCCCGGCGGGCCGTGGTGGCGACCGCCCTGGCGGGACTGCTGTTCGGCTGTGCCGCGGGGTGGCGGGTGGCCGAGTCCACCGCCGTCTTCCTCACCCTGGGGTACGCCTACTCCGCCCCGTCGATCGCCGCCAAGTGCCGTTCCTGGTCCGCCTCGGCGGTCACCTGCGCCGCGGCCGGGACGACCTATCTCGCCGGGGTCGCCGCCTCGGGCAGCGCGCTCACCGCCGAGGCCGCCGTCTTCGCCGTGGTGCTCTCGCTCGGTGTGGGACTGATAGCCGCCGTCGCCAAGGACCTCGGCAGCACCCGGGGCGACGCCCTCGCGGGTCGGCGCACCCTGGCCGTGGTGCGCGGCGAACGTGCCGCCCGGCGGTTCTGCGCCGCGGCCGGGGCGGCGCTGGCCCTGCTCCTGGCGGCCGGTGCCGCCTGGGTGCGCCAGCCGCCGCTGGAGGCGGCCGCGGCCGTCTTCACCGTCGGAGCGCTCTGTGTGGCCGGGCGCTGCCTGCGGATACGGGGAGGGGAGGACCGGCCCCGGGGCCCGTACCGGAGCTGGATGTTCACCCAGTACGCCGTCCATCTGACCGCGCTGGGCGCGCTGCTCTGGACGTGAACCCGCGGGCTCTACCGGGTCGTTGCCCCCGCAGCGAAGGGGCCGCCGCCGGGCTACCGGGAGGGGCCGCCGGGCCGGAGGGGCCGCCGGACCGCTATGCCCCCGGTGTCCGTTCTCGTCTGCATTTTCGACCGTTGTTATGATCCCGCAGGGTGGGTGAGTGTGGGGAATCGTGCCGCCCGGCCGTGATCGCTCCCCACATGGGGGGGGGAGCGCGCCGTGGGACTTTCCGCCGATCCGGCGACCGACCGGACCCGGCTGGTCGACACCGCCGTCGCCCGCTACGCCGACGGCCTGCGGGAGGCCGGCAATCCGCTGGTGCTCCGCCCGGAGCTGTGGGTCTCCTGCGAGAAGCAGGCCCGGCAGATCCTCGGCGAGTGCGTCGACACCCTGCTCGGCATGCCGGTGGAGGTCGCCGCCGAGGCCGAACTGGTCTCGATGGCGCTCGGGGTGCAGCGCTCCGACGACCATGTCCCGCCCATCGACTCGGTGCACGCGGCCCGGCTGCTGTTCGACGTGGCGGTCGGGACGATGACCGAGACCGCCGCCCGGCTGCCCGCCGACCTCGTGCTGTCCCGGTTCCTGACCGCCGTACGAATGCTGCACGAGGCGATCTTCACCCGGGTCAGCGCCGCCGCCATCGGCTACGAGTCGGCCACCCTGCGCGATGTGGGCCAGGCCAGCACCGCCCGCCGCCACCGGATCGCCCGCGATCTGCACGACCACGTCGGCAGCAGCATCAGCCTGGCGCTGCGCTGCCTCGACCTGTACGCCCTGGAGCAGGCGAACGGGGTCACCGCGCCGCGCGACCGGCTCGCCGACGCCCGGCAGGCGCTGCGGGACGTGTTCGGCTTCACCCGCTCCATGGTCAGCGGGCTGCGCGTCAACGAGCTGCACGACGGGCTGAAGGAGGAGATCGACGCCTACAGCGCCGCCGCCTCCGATCGGCCCGCTGAGGTCCGCTGCCGGATCGACGGTGACGAGTCCTGGCTGCCGGAGCAGGCCCGCCAGGAGCTGTTCCTGGTCATCCGGGAAGCCCTGCGCAACGCCTTCGCCCATGCCCGCGCGGACCATATCGACATCCTGGTGAGCGTTTTCCCCGACGCCGTGCACGCCACGGTCGCCGACGACGGGGCCGGGCTGCCGCCCCTTCTCGACGGCGGGGGCACCGGACTGACCGCCATGCGGCAGCGGGTCGCCGCGCTCGGCGGGACCCTGGAGCTGATCAGCGAGCCCGGTCAGGGCACCAGGATCGGTCTGCGGTTCCCCCTCGGCGGCGGCGACGGGGCCGAGGAGGGCGGACGGTGAGCGCGGAAGCGGACGCAGGCGTCGGCGCCGGAGCCGGCGGTGACATCCGGGTGCTGGCCGTGGACGACCACCGGCTGCTGCGCGAGGCGCTCTGCGAGCTGCTGGGGCTGTACCAGGGCCTGACCGTGGTCGCCCAGGCCGACGACGGGCCCGGCGGGGTGCGCATGGCGGGGCTGCACCGGCCGGACGTGGTGCTGCTGGACGTGGAGATGCCGGGGCCGGGGCCGCTGGCCAATCTGCGGGCCATCCGGCTGGCGGCGCCCGAGGCCCGGGTCATCGTGCTGACGATGCATGACGACCGCCGGCTCATCGACGCGATGCTGTCCGCGGGGGCGGTGGGTTATCTGCACAAGGAGGCCGACCGGGAGGTCCTGGTCGCCGCGATCCGCAGCGCCATGGCGGGCGGCACCACCATGTTCCTGCCGCGCACCGCGAAGGGCTCCCGGCCGGAGCGGGAGACCGACCCCGCCGACTCCCTCACCCTGCGCGAGCGGGAGCTGATGGAGCTGGTCGCGGAGGGGCTGAGCAACCGGCAGATCGGCAGCCGCCTGGGGATCACCGAGGGCACGGTCAAGCGTCATCTGCGGAACATCTTCGACAAGCTCGGCGCCACCTCCCGGCTCGACGCGGTCAACCGGGTGCGGCCCTCGCGCCGCTACTGACGCCGCTGCCGGTCGGTTCCTTCGGCCCGTTCGCGGCGGTCGGCGGCCAGCAGGGCGAGCGCCGGGAGCAGGGTGAGCGCGGAGACGGCCAGCAGCCGGACGAAGGAGTCGGCGAACGCGGCCGGCACCAGCCCGTGGTGGGCCTCGGCGGCCCGGTCGAGGACCACCGTGGCCACCGCGAGGGCGATGGTGCCGCCGATCCGCTGGACCAGGTTGAGCTGGGTCGAGGCGTCCGGGATGGAGCGGGGCTCGATCGACTCGAAGGCCCGGGTCATGGCCGGCACGATGGTCAGCCCGGTGCCCAGCCCGCGGACCGCGAGTCCCACGCAGAGCAGCCCGTACGGGGTGGTGGACGACAGCTGGGTCAGCGGCACCGTCGCCAGCATGGTGAGGACGATCCCGGCCACCACGGTGGCGCCCCCGCCGATCCGCTTCATCAGCGGGCGGCAGGCGAGGCCCGCGACGACCACACCGGTACCGCCGGCCGACATCAGCAGCCCCGTGAAGACGGCGCTCTCGCCGCGGGCCGACTCGAAGTACAGCGGGATCAGCATCATCGGGGCGAACAGCACGAAGCCCAGGCAGAAGACCGTGGTCGCGGCCGTGCGGTAGACCCGGTGCCCGAACAGCCGCACATCCAGCAGGGGCGCGGCGGCGCGGAGCTGGTGCCGTACGAACACCGCGCCGCTCAGCACGGCCGCGGCCAGCGGCACCAGGAAGGCGGGGTCGGCGGAGAGGCCGGTATCGGCGAAGGCGTGCACGGCGAGGACCAGGCAGACCGTGCACAGGGCCGCGGTGACCAGGCCCAGCAGGTCAAGGGGCCGGCCCGGGCCACCCGGGCGCCCCCGGTCCCGGGCACCCTGGCCGTCCGCGGGGACGCGGCGTACGGCGAGCAGGAGCAGCACCGCGCAGAGCGGGAGGTTGACGGCGTAGACGGCCCACCAGCCCCAGGCGCCCACCAGCAGCCCGCCGACGGTGGGCCCGAGCAGCGGGCTGATCAGCATGACGCTGCCGTTCAACGCCTGCACTCGGCCCAGGTGTTCGCGCGGCATCCCGCTGGTGAGCAGGATCGTGGCGACGGGGGTGAGGACGCCCGCGGCCGCGCCGGACAGCCCGCGGGCGGCGACCAGCTCGGGCAGCGTCCGGCTGAGGGCGCAGGCCGCCGAGCCGGCGGTGAAGAGGGCGAGGGCGGCGATGAACGTCCGGCGGGGGCCGAAGCGGGAGGCCAGCCAGCCCGCGGCCGGCATCAGGGCGACCAGCGCCAGCAGATAGGCCGTGACGACCCACTGGACCTGGGTGATGGCGCCGAAGCGGGCGGAGGTGTCGGCCAGCGAGACATTGACGATGGTGGTGTCCAACTGGGCGAGGAAGGCCCCGCCGATGGAGACGGCGATGGTGAAGACGGCGGTGCGGGTGGCCCTCGCCACCGCGGGGGCGGGGCCCACCGGTGAGGCCGGGGGCTCGGTGCGCTGGGTCAGGGACATACGGGGTCGTCCTTCGTCCTTCGGGTGGAGGGTCGTTACGGGGCCGGGGGGGCGGGCCGGGGCCGGAGCACGGCGGTACGGCGGCGCGGGGCGCGCGAGTCCCGGGCGGTCGTCGGGCGGCGGCGATGTTTCACGTGAAACATGGCGGCGGGGGATGTTTCACGTGAAACATCGCGTGGGGGCCGGCGCCTCGGCCCGCCCAGCCCGCGTGCCTAGCCGGGGCGCACCGCCTCGGCGATGTCGGTCAGCAGGGCGTCGGCCGCCTCCCGGGCTCCGGGACGGTCGCGGCAGGCGAGGGTCAGCTCCGTGGTGCCGCCGACCCGGCAGGCGCTCAGGAACATCTCGGCGTACGGGACCAGCATCGGCAGCGTGGCAAAGGAGACGGCGCGGAAGGCGGACGTGGAGAAGGTCCGCGGGTCCACCTCACCGTGGTCGGAGATGATCGCCGTACAGGGGAAGCGGCTGCCGTCCAGCTCCCGGGCCTCGCTCAGGTTGTTGGCGAAGGGGTTGCCGCGGAGGAAGTCCCGGTCGAGGGTGGCGAGGTCGGCCTTGGCCAGCAGGGCGCGGACCAGCGTGGAGTGGACGCGCTTCCAGCTGTCGTCCCGGCGCAGGTCCAGCACCAGCCGGGAGGTGAGGTTGGCGGTGGAGCGCACCGCCGGGTCATGGCGGCGCAGATCCACCGGGACGATCAACCGGCCGGTGTCGGTGGTCAGATGGCGGGAGAGCGCCGCGGCGGCCCGCGCCGTGAGGCCGGACGGACCGGCCGGCACCCGGTGGCGCACCCAGAGCGGCCGTACGCCGGCGGGGCCCCGGCCGAGGATCGCGGGAAGCCCGTCCAGGCGGGCGGCCTCGGGGGCCGGCGGGATCTCGCCCGCCGCCGCGCGGAAGTGGCCGTCGTCCACCGTGTCCGGGCAGCCGGCCGGCTCCTCGCCGCGCAGCACCCGGAAGAGGTCGGCGATCCACTGGCGCAGACCGCGCCCGTCGGTGGCGATATGGCTGGCCCGGATGATCAGCCGGGTCCGTACGACGCCCCCGGCCGGGTCAGGGTCCCGGACCAGACCCAACTCGCAGACCGGGCCGGTGACCACCGGTAGGTCGCGGTGGAAGAACGGGTCGTCCAGGCCGGTACCGTCGGGCAGTTCCACGACCTCGGGGACCGGGCCGTCGGCGCGCCAGAGGGCCCCTCGGCGGCGGACCGCGAGCCCCGGACTCGCCAGGGTCGCCGCGCGCGCCGCCCGCCGCAGCGCGTCCGGGTCGAGCGTGCCCTCCCCCTCGATCACCATCTGGATGAGCTGGGGGGTACCGGTGGCGGCGGCGTTGAGGTAGCCGCGTTCGATCGGGGAGACGCGGCGGCTGTAGGTCCGCACCGCGGTCAGGGTCATTCCCGCTCCAGATGGTGGAAGCGCACCGGGGCGGGTGCGTCGCAGGCGAGGGCAAGATGCAGGGGCGGGACCCCCTCCGCCCGCAGGACGAGGGAGCGCAGCTGATACCTGGCGGCGGATTCCGTACCGGCGGTCCCGGCCCCGCCCCCGGTACCGGCGTCCGCCCCGGCGGCGGCCTCGGTGCCGCTCTCAGGGGTCGCGGCGGCGAGCGCGGCGGCGGTCTCGGTGGGCCGCCAGCCGGGCCGCCAGGGGGGCAGCCGGGTCCCGGCGAAGGTCTCCTTGGTCAGATGCGAGGCCTTGATGAGCGCCTCGCACTCGGCGAAGTCCCGGATGGTCGCCGCCTCCTGGCGGCCCAGCAGCTCCCCCAGCCAGCGCAGCGCGTACGGCCGCTCGCGCTCGTCCTGGAGGTCCACCCCGATGGCGCGGGCCGCGGGCGCCAGGGCCACGGCGCTGAACTCCCCGCAGTGCGCGACCGAGACGGTCAGCTCCAGACCGGGCACCGACCAGCGCCGGTGGCCGTCCCGCTCCAGATCGTCCGGGAGCACCCGGGCCCCGTAGGTGGTGGCGAGCGCCTGGATGATCAGGGAGCGCCCCGAGGGGCTGAGCCGCTGCCCCATCCGGTCCCGGGGCAGCCGGTGGTGCCGGCAGACCAGGACGTCCACCGCCTCCCCCGGCGCCGCGGGACCGTCGGGCGCCAGGGTGTACCCGGTCAAGCCCGGATCGAGGAGCAGTCCCATCAGGGCGCCCATCACGCCTCCGGTTCGAGCACGGCCGCCGCGTAGCTGCCGCCGAACGCGAAGCTGGACAGCAGGACGGGGCCGGGGGCGGGCGCACCGGTGAGGGCGGCGACCAGGCCGAGGGCGCCCGCGCTGCCGTAGGTCTCGCCGATCAGGGCCTTCGGGGTGAGGGCCGGGCGGCCGTCGAGCCCGGCACCGCGCAGGGCGGCCCGCTGCGCCAGGTCGACCAGCGGGTGGCCGGACGCGGCCGAGACGACCGTGGCGATGTCCGCCGGGTCGAGCTCAGCGTCGGCGAGCGCGGTCCGCAGCGAGCGCCCCCAGGCCGCGCCGTCCCGGGCGATCCGGCCGATGCCCGCCGGTTCGCCGCAGGCGCCGAAGCCGCGCACCCGGGCGAGCACGTTTGCGCCGCGGGCCTGGGCCGCCTCCCGGCTCTCCAGCAGGATCGCGGCGGCGCCCTCGGTCAGCACGGTGCCGGTGCGCCCGCCCGGCACGATCCGCGCGGACCGGGCGTAGCCGGGCAGCGCGGCCTGGGTGGCGAGCGCCTGCTCGGGGAACTCGTCGGCGACCACGACCATGATCCGCTCGGCGGCACCGCGGGCGATGACCCGGGCGGCGAGCTGGAGCGCCAGGACGGAGCTGGTGCCGCCGACCGCGAGGGTCGCGGTGTAGCCGCGGTAGCGGTGCAGCATCGCGACATGCCCGGCGGCGGCGTTGACCACGGTGTTGGCGAACAGCGACGGGTTGGCCCCGGTGATGCCCGACTCGACCACGCCCCGGTGGAAGCGCAGGACCGAGGTCACCGGTCCGTACCCGGTGGCGAAGACGATCCCGGTCGACTCGGCCTCGGCCCGCGACGGCTTGCCGTGCCGCGCGTACAGGTCGCCCACGGCGGCCGCGGCGAGCAGCCCCAGCGGGTCCATCCGGCGGGCCCGGCTGGGGTTCACCCCGCGCGCGGCGGCCTTGAGGTCGATCCGGCCGACGGGTACTTCCCCGACACCCGCGACCTCCTCGGACGTCTCGAAGCAGGGTCGCCCCTCGGCGAGGGCGGCGACCAGCGCCTCGGTGCCGCCCGCCGCTCCGGCCAGCCCCGCGACGCCGGAGACGACCACCTCGTGGACGGCCTCGCGGCGCGGCGGCCGGGAGCCGGTGCGGCCGGGCCGGGTGAGGACGACGGAGGCGTTGTTGCCGCCGAACGCGAAGGAGTTGGAGACCACCACGCCGGGCCGTGCCGCACGGCCGGTGTCCGGAACGATGTCCAGACCGAACGGGGAGGCGACCCCGCGGGTGTTCACGGTGGGCGGCAGGGTGCCCCGGTCGATGGCGAGGGTGCTCACCACGGCCTCCACCGCGCCGGCCGCGCCGAGGGTGTGCCCGAGGATCGACTTGGTGGAGCTGGCCGGCGGGATCTCCTGGCCGAACAGCAGCTTCAGCGCCTTCGGTTCGGAGGCGTCGTTGGCCGGGGTGCCGGTGCCGTGCAGGTTGAGGTAGTCCACGTCCCCCGGGGCGAGGCCGGCCGTGTCGAGTGCCTGGGCCATGGCGGCGGCGGCCCCCTTGCCGCTGGGGTCGGGCGCGGTCTGGTGGTAGCCGTCGCAGGACAGCCCGTACCCGCCGAGTTCGGCGAGGACCCGGGCGCCGCGTGCGGCGGCCCGCTCCACCGTCTCCAGGACCATGAACCCGGCGCCCTCGCCGAGGGTGAGCCCGGTGGAGGCGGACAGCGGCGAGCACGGTTCGCCGTCCAGGGCGCCGAGCGCGCTGAACCCGTACGCGGACAGCTCCGCCAGCGGGTCCACGCCGCCGCACACCACGATGTCGGCGTCGCCCTTCCACAGCAGCTCGGCGGCGTAGCCCAGGGCCACGGCGCTGGCCGCGCAGGCGTTGGAGAGGACCACGCGCGGGCCGCGCAGGTCGAACTCGGCCGCGATGTGGTCGCCCACGCACGGCAGCTGGGAGGCGACCGCCCGTTCGGCGTCCAGCCTGCCGTCCCGTACCCAGGTGCGGTGGGCGTCCTCCAGGGTGGGCATGGCGCCGAGGCTGGAGCCGACCACGACGGCCACCCGGTCCCGGTCCACGGTGCCGAGGTCGAGGCCGCTGCCGTGCAGGGCCTCGCGGATCGCGGTGGACGCGAGCGCGTAGCAGCGGTCCAGCCCGGCGGGCTGCTCGGCGGTGACCATGCCCGCCCAGTCGGTGAGCAGTTCGGAGGTGTCGAAGAGGGTGTTGGTGCGGATGCCGGTGGTGCCGGCCGCGATGGACGACCAGCCCTTCTCCAGGTCGTCACCGGCTCCGGTGATCAGCCCGAGGCCGGTCAGGGCGACGCTCGGTGTGCTGTCCGGTGGTGTGGTGCCCGGTGGTGTCATGGCTGCCGCCTCTCAGGCGATCTTGGTGGTGAGGGAGCGGGCGATGACCCGGGGCAGGGTCGCCGTACGCAGCGGACGGGCGTCGCCCGGCTCGTCGGTGGCGGCCAGCTCCAGGCCGGGCACATAGAACGGGGCGTCGAGCAGCGCCAGGACCAGCTCCTCGTCCGGGTTGGCGGCGGGCGCCTGGTGCAGCACGGTGCCGACCGGCCGGCCGGCCGCGGTGACCGGCGTACCGGCGGCGAAGCGGCTGCCGACCGGGGCGACCAGGGCGGTCAGCCGGGCCTCGGACCCGGTCGGCGCGGTCAGTTCCGCCGAGCCGTGGAACTCGCCGGTCCGGCTCCAGTCGACCATCCAGGCCAGGTCCGCCTGGCCGACGGTCAGCTCGCCGAACCCGGCGGCGTACAGGCCCATCCCGGCCTCGGCCTGCACCCGGGCCAGCCCCTCGCCGCCGACCTCGGCGCCACCCTGCTCGGCGACGGCCGCGAGCACCGCTCGGTGTGCGGCCTCCGGGGCGTCGGACAGCAGCAGATAGCCGTACTCGCCGGTGGTCCCGACGCGGGCCAGGTGCGCGGTGGCGCCGGGGGCGTCCGGGACGGCCGGGGACTCGGTGACGGCGTGCAGGGTCAGGCCGGAGATGTCGAAGTCCGTGAAGCCGACCGCGACCGACCAGGCGACCGGACCCTCGAAGGCGGTGGCGCCCCAGCCCTCCGGGGCGACCTCCACGGTGACCCCGGCGGTCTCGAACCGCGCCAGATAGGCGCCGAGTGCGTCGGCCGTGACGGCGGTGCGCGGCAGCAGCCACGACTCGTCGCCGATCTCGAAGTGCAGCAGGATCGCGAACGGCGTGCCGTCGGCGTTCAGCGCCAGCACCTCGCGGACCGTGTCCGGCTCCACGTAGTCGGCGGACTTGGCGAGGAAGCCGTCGAGGAAGGCCAGTCGGTCGTCGCCGGTGAGCCGCACCAGCGGGGCGGCGATCCGGTAGGCGCCGACGGCGGTACGCAGGGTGGCGTAGTCCCCGGTGGCGGTGGCAGAGGTGGCGGTGGCAAGGGCGGTGGCGGTCATGTCTGTTGCTGCCTTTCGGATGGATGGTTCAGGAGAGGGGGAGGGGGAGGGGTGTGTCGTGCACGGAGAGCAGCCAGGCGCTCTCCTGGGCGGCGGAGACTCCGCCGATGAGCAGGCCGGACCCGGTGGCGCGCAGCACCAGCTCGTCGTCCCCGGACCCGGCGGGCGCGCAGTGCAGCCAGCGCCCGTCCGAGAGCCGGACCGAGGCCCGCCGCGCCCAGAGCCGGCCGAAGTCGCCGGAGGTCAGCTCCCAGCGCTCGCCGGCCGACTCCAGGACCACGGCGGTGCGGAGGGGGGCGTACGGGGTGAGCCACAGAACGTTCTCGCGGTCGGTGCCGGGTGCCCGGACGTCGACCCGGAGGCCCTTGCCGGTGTGGGCGGCCTCCCAGCCGAGCCCGATGTCCGGGGCGTACAGGCCGAGCGGGTGCTTCTCCTCCCAGGCACCGGGGGCGGGCACCCCCCAGCCGAGCCCGGCGGCCCGGTCGTGGCGGCTGTTCTCCCGGGTCACCCAGAGGCCCGCGGACCAGTGGGGGTGGTGGCCGTAGGCGCGGACCCGGGGGTACGGGCTGCGCAGCACCCGGGTGGTGCCCTCCTGCCAGACGGTGATCCCGCCCGCACCGGCGCGCACCTCCACCCGGCGGTCGGTGGTCGCCCCCTCCGCGCGAGGTGCGGTGGCCGCCGGCTCGGTGCCGGACAGGCCGGTACGGATCTCGGCACGTATCCGGGCCACCCCGTCCGCACCGGGTGCCAGACCGCGCTCCAGCAGCGTGCTGTGCACCAGCCGGACCTGTCCGTCGTCCGGTACCGGCAGCGCGACCCGTACGCCGCTGCCCTGCCAGGCCGGTACGGAGCCGGCCGGGACGGGCCGGGAGGCGGCGACCACCTCGGAGGCGTCGCGGACCCCCATGCCGAGCCCGATCGGATGCTCCCCGCCCTCGGGGTCGGTGAAGACGCCCTGGCGCAGCCCGACGGTCTGGAAGACCCGGCCGGTGGTGGAGCCGGTGCGGGTGAACTCCTGGAGCAGCGCGGTGCCGTCGAGGGTGACGGTGCCGGTGACCGTGTCCCCGGCGTACCGCTCGGTGATCCGGACGCCGCCCGCGATCGGCTCCAGGGTGAGGTCGCGGGGCTCGCCCTCGCGCCAGCCGGCCGGGCGGTCGGCCCGGCAGCTGGGCCAGGTCGAGACGAGCACCGGACCGCGGTGCCCGTCGGCCAGGACCCG
Source organism: Streptomyces sp. NPDC046887 (assembly GCF_040644755.1). Taxonomy (NCBI): domain Bacteria; kingdom Bacillati; phylum Actinomycetota; class Actinomycetes; order Kitasatosporales; family Streptomycetaceae; genus Streptomyces; species Streptomyces sp. NPDC046887. The sequence goes on along the minus strand of NZ_JBEYXH010000003.1, from coordinate 77,429 downwards.
TACCGTGCCGTCCTCGCCGTCCACCTCGCAGCTGAGCGCGCCCTCGGTGAAGCGGTACGGGGCGATGCCCCGGGCGCCTCGCACCTCGTACGGCGGGCGGGTGACCCGCAGGGCCCGCTCCTCGCCGCCGGGTCCGGCGAGGCGGGCCTCGCGCACGGCACCCCGGTCCACGTCCACGGTGGCGTCGATCCGGAACTCGCCCAGCGCCAGGTGGTAGTCGACGGTGCGGACCCCGTCCACCACCCGTACGTCGGAGCGCAGCTCGTCGCCGCGGGCCCCGGTGACCGAGGCGAAGCTGGTCAGGCTGCCGAGGGCGGCCGTGGCCCGCTCGCCCAGGTCGGCGACGACGCTGCGCAGGATGAGCGGGACGTAGTTGTGCAGCTCCACGTTGCCGTCCTCGCCGGGGACGGCCCGGCCGACCGAGACGCAGCCGACCCGCCGGTAGAGCCGGAAGGCCACGGTGTTGGCCGGGTTGACGGTCAGCCGCAGCACCAGGCAGCCGGAGCCCACCATCCACTCGACGGCCTCGGTGAACAGCCGCCCGGTGACCATGCCGCCCCGGTGGGCGGGGTGCACGAAGAACATGTCCGCGATGAGCTCGCCGGCCCGGGCCGAGCGCCGGCCGGTGTGGTGGAACAGGCCGAACGTGCCCACCAGCCGCCCATCGTCCTCGGCCACCAGGAACGCCGCCGTCTCCCGCTCGGCCAGTTCCCGGGCCAGCTCGGCCCCGCTGATGCCTCCGGCGACCGGGTTGGGGTTGTCGCGGTGGCGGTTGTAGAGCTCCGCGATGGCGTGCGCGTCGCCCTCCTGGTACGGACGGATCGTCAGGGCCACGGACCCACCTCCTCTGTCTGATCGATGTATGCGGGCAGTGATGTGTGCGGGGATGTGTGCGGGGGCTGAGGTCTGCGGGCCTCAGCCCTTGCGGCCGGTGGTGACGACGAGGGTCCCGGCGGCGGCGAGTTCGGAGCCGACGCTCGCCCGCACCTTCACCTGGCGCAGACCGCCGAGCCGCTGGCCGAACCGGGCGTCGAGGGTGAGCTGGTCACCGGGGACGACGAGCCGGGAGAACTTCATCCCGCTGATGGAGCCCAGGTAGCCGACGCTCCGTGAGACATCACCGTCGTCAGCGGTCCCGGAGCCGTCACCCGCCAGCAGCTCGGCGACATAGACGACTGCCACCAACTGGGCCATCGCCTCGACGATCAGCACCCCCGGCATGATCGAGTGGTCCGGGTAGTGCCCGGCGAAGAACGGCTCGTTGACGGAGACGCTCTTCACCCCGCGCCCCGAGACGCCCGGCACCACGTCGTGGGCGCGGTCGATCATCAGCATCGGCCAGCGGTGCGGCAGCATCCGCTTGATGTCGTCGGAGGAGTAGCTCAGGCCCTTGCGCGCGGGGGCGGCGGCGGGCGCCGGAGTGGTGGTCACGGGGGCGGTCGCGGTGCTCACGCGGCGGCCTCGCGCTGCTCGATGAAGTCGACCAGGGCGTTGACGGAGCCGAAGGCCTCGAAGTCGTCGTCGCTGATCAGCACGTCGAACTCGTTGTTGACCATGACGACGATCTCCAGCGTGTCCAGCGAGTCCATCTCCAGCCCCCGGCCGAACAGCGGCTGGTTGTCGGAGACGGCGGCCGGCTCGACGTCGAGCCCCAGCCGATCGATGATCATCGACTTGACCTTGGTGTTCTTGGCGAGACGGGCCTCGGCCCGGGCACGGACGTCCTCGAACGCGGCGGGGGAAACGGTGGTGGACATAGCAGTACTCCTGTGAGGTGAAGGGAGAGACAGGCGGGATCAGTTGGGGATCATTCCGCCGTCGACGGTGAGCACCTTGCCGGTGATGTACGAGGCGGCGGGGGAGGCCATGAAGACGGCGGCCCGGGCGACCTCGTCGGGGGTCCCGGTCCGGCCCAGGGGGATCCGTTCGACCGCCTCCTTCAGATGGGCCGGCGGGACCTTCCTGGTCATGTCGGTGTCGATGAACCCGGGGGCAACGACGTTCACCCGGATACCGCGCGGCGCCACCTCGTGCGACAGGGTCTTGGCCAGCGCGATCACCCCGCCCTTGCTGGCGGCGTAGTTGGCCTGCCCGGCCCGGCCGGCGATGCCACTGGTGGAGGCGATCAGGACGATGGAGCCGCCGCCCGCGTACATCTGCTTGGTGGCCTCCCGGGCGGTGAGGAAGGCGCCGGTGAGGTTGGTGCCGACGACCTGCTGCCACTTGCCGGTGCTCATGGCGGCGAGATGGCCGTCGGCGGTCACCCCGGAGTTGAGTACGGCGACCCCGATCGGCCCCCACTCGGTGCGGATCCGCCGGAACATGGCGGTGACCTGCTCCTCGTCCCCGACATCGGCCTGGGCGAGGAGCGCCTGGCGGCCCAGCGCGCGGATCCGCTCGGCGACCTGCTCCGCCCGGTCGGCGCCGGAGCGGTAGTTGAGGACCACATCGCAGCCGTGCTCGGCGAGCGCCAGCGCGGTGGCCGCGCCGATACCGCGCGAGGCGCCGGTGACCAGGGCCCGGGTGCCCTCGGGGAACAGCGAGCTCATACCGCGCCTCCCGCCATGGCGGCGGTGACGGCTTCCGCCGGGGCGGCGGTGACCGGGTGCCGGCCGGGGTCGAAGCCCTCCACCTCGGCGCCGATGCCCTCGCGGACGGCGGCCTTCAGCACCGCCCGGGCGACGGCCAGATCGAGGATGCCGAGGCCGAACGGCGAGAAGACCACGGTCCGGTCGGTCGCCGGGGCCTCGCCCCCCGCCAGTACGGCGGCGATCTCGGCGTCCACGAAGCGGCGGTGCCCGGCCTGCTGCTCGGCCCGGTGCAGCGAGGTCCCCTCGCGCAGCGCGTGGTCGGTGTCGTCGACGACGTTGTACGCGCCCAGGACGGAGGCCGTGCTCAGGTCGCGCAGCGAGAGGTGCAGCACCACCTGGTGGGCAGGGCGGTCGGGGTGGGCGGCGAGGTCGAGCCAGTACGTGGAGTCGGTGGTGGCGATCGAGACGGTGTCGGCGCGCAGCACCTCGTCCAGGTCCCCGGCCGCGTACCGCAGCTCCGGGCGCTCGGCGGAGAGCCGGGCGGCGAGGGTCTCGGCCCGGCCGGGCACCGCGTCCTGGAGGGTGACGGTGCGCAGCTCGGGGTGGGTCAGCGCGAGGAAGTCGAGCACCCGCCGGTTGATGGTGCCGCAGCCGATCAGGCCCAGCGTGCGCACCGGGCGGTCGCCGTGCAGCGCCCGGGCGGCGAGCGCGGCCGACGCCGCGGTGCGGGACGCCGACACCTGGCTGGCCTCCAGGACGGCGGTCGGGTAGCCGGTGTCCAGGTCGTTGAGGATCTGCACCGAGGCGGCGCGCTGGAGGCCCCGGTCGACGTTGGCGGGGAAGGACGAGATCCACTTCAGGCCCATCACGGGCTCGTCCCCGCCCAGGTAGGCGGGAAGGGAGATGACACGGGAGCCGGAGGTACCGGGCGGGCGCAGGAACCCGGAGAACGGCACCTCCGAGCGGCCCTGGCCGTGCAGCAGATACGCGGTGCGGACCGCGTCGAGCACGGCGGCGTCGAGGCCGTCGAGCGCGGCGGCGACGTCCTCGCGACCGAGGATTCTCATGGCAGGTCGGTTCCTTAGCGAAGAAAGAGGAAAGGGGTACGGGAAAGGCGAGCGGCGGGCGCGGCCCGGCGGCGAGCCGGGGTACGGGACCTGGCGTGGCCGGTGGGCCGACGGCGAGCCGGAGACCGGCGTACGGGACGGGCCGCGACCGGCGGACCGGTGGGGCACCGGAGTCCGGAAGAGGCGCGGTGCTCGGCCGACGGGGACCCGCGTACGGGGCGGGCCGCGACCGGGCGGTCCGGCGGCGCGCTGGAGACCGGCGTACGGGATGCCCCGGCACCGCAGGTCGCCGCGGCGGTCAGCCGAAGCGGGATTCCACCCAGCTGTCGCTGTAGATCGTGTCGAGGTAGCGGTCGCCCCCGTCGGGGAGGATCGCCACGCAGGTGGCGCCCGGTGCGATGCCGGGGGCGGCGTCCAGCAGGGCCGCGGTCACCGCGCCGGACGAGCCGCCGGCCAGGATCGACTCCTCGGCCAGCAGGCTGCGGCAGCCCCGTACGCAGTCCAGGTCGGTCATCTTCACCACGCGGTCCGCGAGGCCGGTGCGCAGCAGCGGGGGGACCACCGCCGCTCCGTGGCCCGGGATGGTGCGGTGGTGGCCGCGTTCCCAGGGCTCGGGCGGGCCGAAGATCACACTGCCCACCGCGTCCACCGCCACCACCCGGGTGGGCAGCCCCTCGGCGGCGATGTACTCGGCGCAGCCGCGCAGCGTGCCGGTGGTCCCGGCGGCGACGAAGAGGTAGTCCGGGGCGCCCGGGAGCGCTTCGTGGATCTCGCGCATGGTGTGGTGGTGGGCGCGGGCGTTGTGCTCGTTGCCGTACTGGTCGGGCCAGTAGGCGCCGGGCGCGGTGCGCAGCAGTTCGCGTACCCGCCTGATCCGGGACGGCAGGTACTCGCCGCTCTCCGGGTCGCGGTCCACGACCTCCACCGCCGCGCCGTACGCCCGCATGATCGCGGTGTTCTGGGGGGTGGTGCGCGGATCGGTGACGCAGATCAGACGGAGCCGGTGGAAGTTGCAGAGCTGGGCGAGGGCGACACCCAGGTTCCCGGAGGTGGACTCCACGACGGTGGAGACGCCGGGCACCAGCTCCCCGGTGGACAGCGCGTGCTCGATCATCGACCGGGCGGCGCGGTCCTTGATGGAGCCGCCGGGGTTGAACCGCTCGCACTTGGCGTACACCCGGAAGCGCTCCGGCGGGAACAGCCGGTCCAGGGCGACCAGCGGGGTGGCGCCGATCGTCGCGAGGATGTCCGGGTCGCGGGGCCGGGCCGCGGGTGCGGCGCGGGTCGCCGCGGCGGAGGGGGCCACGGTCATACCGGTACCTTTCTGCTGATCTGGAGCCGCAGTTCGCTGACGTAGCGCTCACCGCGGCCGTCCGTCAGCCAGGAGTCCTCCGGGTGGGGCAGCGGCTCGCTGAGCACCACGGCGGCGGCGGGGTCGAGGTGCCGGGTGCGGCGGACGAGGTTGGCGAAGGTGAGTACGAGGGTGGGGCTGGTGAAGTCGACCAGCGACGGCTTGGTCTCCTGGGGGAACTTCACGAACGCCTGGTCGGGCAGCCGGTGCTCGCGCACCCAGCGCCGTACGGCCAGGTAGTCGCCCTCCCGGTCCGGCTTGGCGGCGAGCGGGACCTCCCCGGCCGGCAGCCGCCAGGTCTCCCGGAAGAGCACCAGCCCGTCGAGGGTGACGCGCGGGGCGTGCGCCCGGTCGAGCCCGATCTTGAAGGCGTCCGCCGCGATGATCGAGACCGGTACGGCGAGCAGTTCGGCCATGCTCCACTCGCGGCCGTCGGGCGTGGTGGCGGTGACCGTGCCGGCCCGTTCGGCCAGGGTGATCGCCACGGCCGCGTCGATCCGGGAGCGGTCGTCGAAGGGGGCCCGGGTGAATCCGAGGAGCCGGTCACCCGCCCCGATCGGCGCGGGCACCATCCGGCCGCTGTTGCGCTTCCAGTCGACCGGGAGCAGCGGCACCAGGCGCGGGGCGCCGACGGCCGCGTTCACCCGGTCCCGCAGGGAGGTCCCGGCCCCGTCCTCCCCCGTCCAGTCCAGGAAGGGCAGGTCGCAGGTGGCGAGGCAGGCGTGCAGCTCGCCGAGCACGGTGGTCAGGGTCCCGTCCGCCGCCCGGACCACCTGGAGGTCCGGGCTGTGCACGGCGAGATGGGGCGAGCGGACCGGTCCGGTGGCGAAGGCGGTCCGCGCCCGCTCCTCGATCCCGTCCACCCGGAGGTGCACCGGCGCGGTGCCCTCGGCCTCCAGCACCGCCCGCCACTTCCCGGCGAGTTCCCGGGTGGCGGTACGCACCGGTTTGGCGCCCTCGCCCCAGAACAGGCCGAGCACCCGCGGCCACACGTCGGCGAGCGTGACCGTCGAGCGCCGCGCGGCGGCGGCCCGCACCAGGGCGGCGACCTCCGCCTCGACCAGCTCCACCAGCCGGTTGCCGAACCAGTCCGCCGCGTCCGCCACTAGGGCGAGCGGGCGGGCGACGGCGTCCAGGAGGCCGGTGCCGATCTCCACCCGGCAGTCGCGGACGGCGTCCTGGTAGCAGAGGGTGCGGCCGGCGTACGCCTTGCCCTCCTCGCGGGAGGCGTCCAGCCCGGTGGTCCGGACGAAGTACTCGTCCAGCTCGTCCAGCCGCAGCGCCAGTTCGTCGGCCGAGCCGGCCGCGTCGACCGCCTTGCGGTGCCGGTCGAGTTCGGCGAGCACGGTGGTGAAGCGGAGGGACAGCTCCGGGTCGGCGACGGCCGCCACCCGCCTCCGCAGAATCGCTTCCGCTCGGACGTCCACCGGGATGTTGGCGTCCCAGCTCAGCACCCGCTGACGCAGCAGCCGGGTCAGGGCCTTCTCCACCCGCTCCCGCGCCCCGTCCGCCGCCCAGCCGCCCTCGCGGACCAGGGCCTCGGTGATCGCCGCGCCGTTGCGCTCCCCGTCCGCGTACCCGAGGACCTCGCGGTCCTCCGGGCGCAGCCGTACGGTGCGTCCGCCCGGCAGCAGCAGCCGGTCGCCGTCGAGATGGGCCTCGGGGCGCGGCAGCGGCGGGAACCACCAGCGGGCGCCCGGCTGGTCGGCCATCCAGTCCGCGAGGGCGGCCAGCGCCCAGCGTTCGAAGGAGATGCGGCTGGCCGCGACCAGCCGCTCACCGTGGTCCACCGCGAGCGGCTCGCGGATCCGACCGACCGGCATCCAGGCCGCCGGCCCGAAGAAGCCGATCGTCTCCGCCTTGGCGCAGTAGCGCAGCCAGTACATGGCGAGGGTGCGTTCGCGCTGGCGGCGCTTGGACTCCTTGCCGGTGCCCGCGGCGAGTGCGTCGAGGATCCGGTACACGGTCCGGTTCTGCCAGGCGATGGCGGTACGGACCTTCTCGTCGCGGGCCAGATCGGCCAGCCGCCGGGACTCGGCCGCACTGTCGGCGCGGTACGCGGCGGCAAAGGCCTCCCGGCCGACGGTGTCCGTTCCGTCCGCGTCGGCGGCCGCGGCGGCGGACGGCCCGCCGAGCAGCGCGGTCCCCGAGGCGGGGAACCCGGCGCTGCGCAGCAGCCCCACCCCCCAGACGTGCCAGTCGCTGCCGCCCAGTCGGCGCAGCGGCCGGAAGTCGGCCCAGTCATGCGCCCGCGGCGTCTCGTCCACACCCCTCACGCCGCCCACCCCTCTCCATCCGCTTCGCCACCGGTCTGCGCGACCTCCGCACCGCGCAGCACGGCCGCGAGCCGGGAGACGCCCTCGGCGATACGCCCGCGGGGGACGTTGCTGAAGCAGAGCCGCAGCGCGTCGTCGCACTCCCCGTCGAGTCCGAAGTGGCCGCCGGGCACGAAGGACACACCATGCTCCGCGGCGGCGAGTGCCAGCCGCCCGGTGTCCGCGCCGCCGGTGTGCCGCAGCCACAGGTAGAAGCCGCCGTCCGGCCGCCGCCACCGCCAGGGCCCGTCCGTGCCCAGCTCGCTCTCCAGGGCGTCGGCCATCAGACCGCACCGCTCCCGATAGCGCTCGCGGTAGGCGCCGATAGGGCCGTCCCATCCGCTGCGGGCGTGGAACGCGGCCAGCGCGGCCTGGGAGAACGCCGAGGGGGAGAGCGCCATCACCTCACTCGTGCGGCGCAGCCGCTCGGCGAGCGGCGCGGGCGCGGCGATCCAGCCGCAGCGCAGCCCGGGGGCGAAGACCTTGGAGAAGGTGCCGAGGTACACCACGTTCTCCGGGTCCATCCCCTGGAGGGAGGGGACGGTCTGCCCGTCGAAGCCGAGCAGCCCGTACGGGTTGTCCTCGACGACCAGCAGCTCCGTCTCCCGCGCCACGGCCAGGAGTTCTTGCCGGCGCTCGACGGACAGGGTGGCGCCGGTGGGGTTCTGGAAGGTCGGGTTGCAGTACAGCGTCCGCACCCGCCGCCCCTCGGCCCGCAGCCGCGCCACGGTCGCACGCAGCGCCTGGGGGTCCAGCCCCTCGGCGTCCTCGGGGGCGGCGGCCGGCCGCAGTCCCGCGGTACGGAAGGCGGCGGCCGCGCCCGGATAGGCGGGGGTCTGGCAGAGCACGGTCTCGCCCGGTGCGCCGAGCCCCAGTCCGACGGCGAGCAGCCCCATCTGGGAGCCCGCGGTCGGCACCAGGTTCCCGGCGCTCGTGCGGCCGCCCTCACGACCCATCAGCTCGCTGATCGCGGGCACGAGCGCCCTGGCCACCTGCGGGGTGCTGTACTGGAGCGCGATCCGCCCGCCGAGCCGGGTCAGCCGGGCCAGCTGCTCGGAGAGCTCCTTCAGGGGCAGCAGGTCCAGATCCGGCAGGCCGCCGGCGAACGAGATCAGGTCCCCGCCCTGCTCGAACAGGGACGGCATCCCGGCCTCGGGTCTCGTATCGGTCCACATCGCGCTCACCGCCCCGCCGCCGCGGGCGCGCCGCCCGGCAGCAGTTCGTGTACGGCCTTCAGCAGACCGGCCGACGAGGTGAGCGAGAGGTCGGCGAGCGCGTCGGGGTCCAGCTCGATACCGAACCGGTCCTCGACGGCCATCACCAGGGCGACGGTGTGCAGCGAGTCCACGCCGAGCTCCACCAGGGGCGTCTGCGGGTCGGTGACCCGTACGGCGCAGATCTCCTCGACGAGCTGGTCAAACTGCGACTGGTTCATGGGGCTTCCTCACAGGTGCGGCGGGATCGGGAACAGTGGTGGCACCGGCCACCGGACCGGCATCGGGGACAGCAGCGGCACCGGCCACCGGACCGTCACCGGCCAAGGCACCGGCAGCGGCACCGGCGGCGGCACCGGCCACCGGCCCCTCCCCGGCGGCCTCGGCCGCGAGCAGCGCGGCCACGGCGGCCCGGTCGGGCTTGCCGTTGGCGGTCAGCGGCAGGGTGTCCAGCGGGACGATCCGGTCGGGCAGGCGGGCCGGGTCCAGCTGGCGGGCGAGGGCGGCGCGGACCTCGTCCGGTGCGAGCGCGCTCTGCACGGCGAGCAGCAGCGGGGCGTCCTCACCGGCCGGGCGGGGGGCGACGGCGGCGTCCACACCGGGGACGCGCTCGGCCGCGTACTCGATCTCGGACAGGCCCATCCGTACGCCGCGCCGCTTGATCATGTCGTCGTCACGGCCGGCGAAGTACAGCAGCCCGTCCCCGTCCAGCCGTCCCCGGTCGCCGGTGCGCAGCTCCAGCGAGCCGTCGGCGCGCCGCGCGTACCGGCTCTGCCGCTCCAGCGGGACCCCCCAGTACCCGGCCATCACGGTCTCGCCCCACACCACGATCTCGCCGGTCTCACCTGGGGGCAGGGTCCGCCCGTCCGGGCCGGTGATCCGCACCCGGTCGCCGGGGATGGGCCGGCCCACCGAGTCGGGGTGCTCCGCGTAGTGGGCCGGGTCGAGGATCGAGATGCGCTTGCACTCGGTCATCCCGTACATGGAGGCGAAGACGGAGCCGGGGAAGGCGCCGAGCAGCGCGTCCATGACAGCGCGGCTGGGCCGGGCGCCGGTGTTGGTGAACAGCCGGACCTTCGCGGGGCGGCTCAGCTTCCGCTGGAGCAGCGCGAGGATCCGCGCCAGTGAGGGCACCAGCGGGACGACGGTGACGCCATGGCGTTCGACGGCCCGGATCAGTCCCAGGTCGCCGCCCCGGTCGGCGAGGACCAGGGTGGAGCCGGTGAGCGCGCACAGCAGGGCCTGGTAGAGCCCGTAGTCGAAGGAGAGCGGCAGCCGGCAGAGCACCACGTCGTCGGCGCGGTAGCCGAGGCGGTCGTTGACGGCGCGTACGGCGGCCAGGACCTGCCGGTGCGGGCAGACGACGCCCTTGGGGCGGCCGGTGGTGCCGGAGGTGTAGATCAGCAGCGCCACCGCGTCCTCCGCCGGCCCGGCGGCCCCATCGGCCTTCGCGTCCTCCGCCGCCCCGGCGGTGACCGGGTCGGCGGTGACCGGCCCGGCCGGCGACTGCCGTATCTCCCGCGCGGCCCGCTCCACCTCGACGGTGACCCCGGCGGCCGCGCCCGCGGCGGGCGGGCAGATCGCGAGGGCGGCGGCGCAGTCCCGCACGATGTGCCCGATCTGGTCGTCCGTCAGGCCGGGGTGTACGGGGACGAAGACGGCCCCGGTGCGGAAGGCGGCCCACATGAGGGCGAGGAAGGTGCGGTCGCCCGGCCCCGCGTGGACGACGCGGTCCCCCGGGCGCACCCCCCGGCCGCGCAGCCAGCCGGCCGCCCGGTCGGCCTCGGCGCCCAGCTCCGCGTAGGTCAGCGGTCCCTCGGCGTCGATCAGCGCGAGATGGCCGGGGCGTTCGGCGCGGGCCCGGGCGAACAGCTCAGACACCGGCATGGACGGCCCCCTCCCGGTCGGAGGTGCCCGCGCCGAGCCGGTCGCGGACCGTGCCAAGGTCCCTCGGGGCGGTGACGCCGACGACGGCGAGCCCGGGCAGCTGGCGCCGGAAGAGGCCCGCGAGCGTGCGGGCGGGCGGCAGGCAGACCGTCACCTCGGGCGCGATCCGGGCCAGCGTCTCCAGGCAGAGGTCCCAGCGCACCGGCCGGACCACCTGCTCGACCAGGCGGCGGCGGATGTCGTCCGGCTCCTCGACCGCGGTGCCGTCGGCGTTGGAGAGCAGCACCCCGGCCGGTCGGCGGAACGGTGTCCGCTCGGCCGCCTCGGCGACGGCCTGCCGCGCGGACTCCATGTACGGGGTGTGGAAGGCGCCCGCGACCGGCAGCGGCTTCACCGTGGCGGAGGGCGGTGGGGCGGCGGCGAGCCGCTGGAGGTCCGCCACGGCCCCGGCCGCGACGATCTGCCCGGGCCCGTTGAACGTGGCGGCGTGCAGACCCAGTTCGGCGATCCGCTCCAGCACGGCGGCCGGTTCGCCGCCGACCACGGCCGCCATGGAGGTGGGGGTCTCGGCACAGGCGGCGGCCATCGCCCGGCCCCGTACCGCGGCGAGGCGCACGGCGTCGGCGGGGGTGAGCACCCCGGCGTACACCGCCGCGGTCAGCTCCCCGACCGAGTGCCCGGCGGCCACCAGCGGGCCCTCGGACCCGGCGGCCCCCAGCACCTCGTACGCGAGGAGCCCGGCGGCGACCAGCAGCGGCTGGGTGTGCTCGGTACGGGCGATCTCGGCGGCCGGCGCCCGGCCGCCCAGGTGCACAAGGTCCACGTCGGCCGCGTCGGACCAGTTCCGCAGCCGCTCGGCGTACACCGGGTCGCGGAGCCAGCCGGCCAGCATGCCCGGGGTCTGGGAGCCTTGTCCCGGCGCCACAAAGGCGTACATGAGTTCGCGTCTCCTTCCATGAAGTGCTGCTGTGATGCCGGGGCCCGTGACCGGCCGACGACGTATCAAGGACCCAGCCGGGCCGACGATGTATCAGAGGCTCAGTCGGCCCACGACGCATCAGGTACTGAGCCGGGCTGCGAGGAGCGATGTTTCACGTGAAACATCACCCCGGGGACGAGCGCCTCGGCCCGCCCGAACCGGCCCGCAGCCGGGCTGCGACGTATCAGGGACTCAGCCGCGCCCGGTGCTCTTGCGGAACCGCCGTACCGCCATGAAGGCGAAGGCCGCGAACCAGGCGGCGGTGTTGACGGCCGCCATCGCCAGGCTGGAGTGCTCACCGCTGAAGGAGTAGCCGTCGGTGAGGCTGTAGCGGGCGAGCGTGGAGACGCCGAACATCGGCGAGTAGCGGGAGATCTCCAGCATGGTGCCGGACAGCGGGATGAAGAGGTTGCCGAGGAACGCCAGCGCCGTCATGGTCAGCCCCGGCATGTGCATCACGGTCTCGGGCTTGAGGGCCAGCCCCAGGAAGATGCCGAGCGCGGCGAAGACGGCGGCACCGAGCCACGCCACCAGCAGCGAGCTCACCCACACCGCGGCGGTGGCCCGCACCCCGGTGAACGCGCCGAGCACTCCGACGATGGCCACCGGCACGGCCGCCATCACCACGGAGGACAGCACCTTGACGAAGAGGTAGCCGGGCGGCGAGAGCGGACTGAGCGCCATGGTGCGCATCCAGCCGGACGCCTTCTCCACCGAGATGGTGGCCGAGGAGCTGACCGCCGCGGTCGCCGCCCCGTACACCGCGATACCGGTCATCATCCAGGCCGCGAAGTTGCCGTGTGGCAGGGTGGCGTCGTCGGGCGCGGTGCGGAACAGCGCCAGATACAGCACGGCCGGCAGCAGCAGCGTGAAGATCGTGGTCTGCCGGTTGAAGCGGCGCCGCAGCTCGTAGCCGATGAACACCGGGTTCACCCCGCCCAGCGGCGAGGTCCGGGCGGTGCGGGCGGCGGAGATGGCGGCGCTCATCGGACGCCCTCCCCGAGGGTGCGGCCGCTGGCAGTGATGGTCATGAAAGCCTCTTCCAGACTGCGCGGCGTGACCTCGATCTCCGTGCCCAGGCGCCGCTCGACCAGCAGGCGCAGCAGCGCGTCGGAGTCGGGGGTGTCGAAGTGGTACCGGCCGCCGCGCAGGGCGCAGGAGCGCACCAGCGGGGACCGGGTGAGCTCGGCGGCGTCCTCCTCGCGGACCAGCGCCGAGACGGTGCGCCCGCTCAGCGCGGACCGCACCTCGGAGACCGACCCGTCGGCCACCACCCGGCCGCGGTCGATCATCACCACCCGGTCCGCGAACCGGTCCGCCTCCTCCATGTAGTGGGTGGCGAACATGACCGTCATCCCACGCTCGGCGTCCTCCCGGACCGCGGCCCAGAACTCCCGGCGGGCCACCACGTCCATCCCGGCCGTCGGCTCGTCCAGGACCAGCAGCTCGGGCCCGGAGAGCAGGGCGAGGGCGAACCGCAACCGCTGCTGCTCACCGCCCGAGCACTCCGCGACCCGGCGCCCCCGCAGCCGGTCCAGCCCGGCCCGGGCCAGCACCGCGTCCGCGTCGGACCCCGGGTGCAGCGAGCCGAGCATCCGCACGGTGGCCTCGACGGTCAGATCGGGCAGCAGCCCGCCGCTCTGCAGCACCGCGGCGACCCGCCCCGAGCGCACCGCCCGCTCCGGCTCGCCCCCGAACAGCTCCACCGAGCCCTCGTCAGGCCGGGTCAGCCCCAGCAGCATGTCGATGGTGGTCGTCTTACCGGCGCCGTTCGGCCCGAGGAACGCCAGCACCTCGCCCCGCCGGATGCGCAGATCGATGCCGTCGACAGCGCTGAAACGCTGCCCCTTGGCATCGGTGAACCGCTTCACGACCGAGCTGAGCCGGACGGCATCCGAGGACGTCACCTCCTCGGACACCGGACGCGGTCGGGATGTGATCATTTTCGGGTCCTCACCATCTCAACGGGGGTGCCTGGCCCGACCCACACTCCCCGCCCCGGCTATCCGCCCCGTCCCGACCGGCTATCCGCCCGCTATCCGGCCCGCGGCCCCCGACGCCCCGCGATGGCCCCCCATGCGAAAAGCCCCTCCGACCGCGTTCCCACGGTACGAAGGGGCTTTCCGAACTGAAGCCGAGCGGATCCGAGCGATCCAAGTGATCCAAGTGATCCAGTGGAGCCTAGGGGAGTCGAACCCCTGACATCTGCCATGCAAAGACAGCGCTCTACCAACTGAGCTAAGGCCCCGTGACGGGTGGCCGCCGCCAGGCCCATGATCGCGCCTGACTGCCGCCGGGGACCAGAGTACCGGGTCCCCGGGGGTGTGCGGCAAAAGGTTTGGGACTCCCGGTAAGCGACCGCTCTCCGTAGGATGCTGGCCAGGTTCGCAGCAGCGAACCGCAGCGATGGGGAGACGCAATGGACGCAGTACAGCAGGAAGCGACCGCGAGAGCCAGAGAGCTCCAGCGCAGCTGGTACGGGGAGCCCCTGGGAGCGCTCTTCCGCCGGCTGATCGACGACCTCGGCCTCAACCAGGCCCGGCTCGCCGCGGTGCTCGGGCTGTCGGCCCCCATGCTCTCCCAGCTGATGAGCGGTCAGCGCGCCAAGATCGGCAACCCGGCCGTCGTCCAGCGGGTGCAGGCCCTCCAGGAGCTGGCCGGCCAGGTCGCGGACGGCAGCGCCAGCGCCGCAGAGGCGACGGCCCGGATGGACGAGATCAAGAAGTCCCAGGGCGGCTCGGTGCTCACCGCCACCGGCCAGTCCTCCTCCGGTACGGGCGCACCGACCGTGCGCCGGGTCGTCCGCGAGATCCAGTCGCTGCTGCGTTCCGTCGCCGCCGCCGGGGACATCATCGACGCGGCCGACTCGCTCGCCCCCGCCCACCCGGAACTCGCCGAGTTCCTGCGGGTGTACGGGGCCGGGCGGACCGCCGACGCGGTGGCGCACTACGAGTCGCACCAGCACTGACGTCGACGGGCCGGACCCGAGGGGGCGGGTCCGGGCGCCGGGAGCCTTGGAGCGGGGCGGGGGCCGGAAGGTGGGGGCATGGGTGAGGTGTTCGCCGGGCGGTACGAGCTCGTCGACCCGATCGGGCGCGGCGGCGCCGGGGCGGTGTGGCGGGCCTGGGACCACCGGCGGCGGCGGTACGTGGCCGCCAAGGTGCTCCGGCAGAGCGACGCGTACGCCCTGCTGCGCTTCGTCCGCGAGCAGGCGGTGCGCATCGACCATCCGCATGTCCTCGCCCCGGCCAGCTGGGCGGCCGACGACGACAAGGTGCTGTTCACCATGGACCTGGTGCGCGGCGGCTCGCTGGCGCACGTCATCGGCGACTACGGGCCGCTGCCGCCGCGACTGGTCTGCGTGCTGCTCGACCAGCTCCTCGCCGGGCTCGCCGCGGTACACGCCGAGGGCCTGGTCCACCGGGACGTCAAGCCGGCCAACCTGCTGCTGGAGGCGACCGGCACGGGCCGCCCGCACCTGCGGCTGACCGACTTCGGCATCGCCATGCGCAAGGGCGAGCCCCGCCTGACCGAGACCGACCATGTGGTGGGGACGCCCGGCTTCTTCGCCCCCGAGCAGTTGGACGGAGCCGAGCCCGACTTCCCCGCCGACCTGTACGCGGCCGGACTGGTCGGGCTCTATCTGCTGCTGGGCCGCCAACCCGACGGGCAGGCGCTGGCGGGGCACTTCGCCGCCCAGGACACCGCGACCGCCCCGGCGGGCGTCCCCGAGCCGCTCTGGCAGGTGCTCCGTCACCTCCTGCACACCGATCCGCAGGCACGTTTCCGCACCGCCACCGCCGCCCGGAAGGCGCTGGCCTCCGCCGCCGAGCTGCTGCCCGGCCCGCCGTCGGGGGAGGAGGACGAACCCGTCGAGATCTTCGACCAGATCGGCCCGCTACCCCCGGGCTTCGGCCCGAACGGCCCGCAGGAACGACGGTACGGACTCACCCCGCCCGAGACGCCGTACGAGACCCCGCCCGAGAGGCCGTACGAGACCCCGCCCGAGACGCCGTACAAGGCGCCCCCGACCCCCTACCCACCCCGTCCCGCCGGCCGGCACCGCCGCGTTCCCGAGCCCGAGCCCGAGCTTCCGGAGGGCGCCCCGGTCCCCTACGCGCCCACCTCCGCCCTGACGCCCGGCGGCACCGCCTCCCCATCCGCCCCCGCCCCCGCACCGCACCCGTCCCCGCCCCGCCTCGCCGCGCCCCTCCCCCCGGCCCCGGACGTCCCGCCACCGCGCCGAGGAACCGGCACCACCCTCCCGTACACCGCTCCCCGGCCCACCCCGCCTACCGCCCCTCCCCGCCCCGGGCCCTCCCCCAGGACCGCCCTGGCTCTCGTGCTGCTGGCCCTGGTCTGCTTCGCCATCGGCTTCTGGGCCCTCGCCCAGGGGTGAGGCCTTGTCGTCAGGGCGCGCCGCGGGCCCGTCGGCGGGCGACCAGCGTCCAACCCGCCAGCCCCACCAGCAGGGCCGTCCCGGTGCCGAACGCGGCGGTGGCGAGCAGCCGCATCCCGCCCCGGCCACCGGCCGAGGACGCCGTGGCGGCGGTGGGCGGGGCGGCGGCCACCCGGTCGGCGTCCGTGACCGTGAAGACCCCCGGCGGCCCCTCGTACCCCGGTCCGGGCCGCGCGGCGCCGGTGACCCGCACGGAGAGACGGAGCCCGTACGGTCCCGTACCGGCCGTCTCCGGCCGCGCGCTGACCACCAGGTAGTACCAGCCCGCGAACCGCACGTCGTCCGGTCTGGCCCGCCCGTCCGGCGGCTCGCCCCCGTACCGGTTCTCGTACCGCACCGGTGGCAGCACCGGCAGCTCGGCCGCCATCGGCCGCCCCGGGGAGGCGGCCACCGTCTCCGCGGCCGCGACCGGGCCCTGCACCGGGTTGTGGAGCGTCACCGCCAACGCGCCCCCGGTGACCCGGGCGGAGACCCGCTGCCCCCAGTCGACCGGCACCCGGTAGAAGCGGGACTGCCCCGGCTCGATCCGGTCGTCCCACTCCCCGGACGCCAGCGCGGCCGCCTCCGAGAACCCACCGCCCCCGGCCCGTACCCCCGGCTCTCCGCCCACCGGCCCGACGCCCGAGCCCCCGTCACCCGCGGTCCCACCAGCACGCGCTGAGGGCCCGTCACCAGGCACCGGCGGCGCCCCGCCACGGAGCGCGGGCTCCCGCTCATAGCGAAGCTCCAACTGCCAGTCCCCCGCCGCCGGATCCCCACCACCCCCACCGCCGAGGCGCTCCACCACCGCGAGATAGGTCCCCGCCCGGCGGCAGGCCGACGCCCCCTCGGTGACCGTGCGGCCGGCGGAGGCGGCGAGCGGGCGGGGGAACGCCGCGGTGGCGAACCGCGCCTCCCGGGAGCCGCAGACCCGCCCGCCCGGATCGCGGATCGAGACGGCCACCCCCTCGGCGATACCGACCCGGGCGGTCGGCGGGGGAACGGCGACCGCCGAGACATACGCGCCCGAGCGGTCGTCCAGGTCCAGCCGGTAGACCCGCGTCCCGCCGGCGGGCACCGCGTCCCGGTACACCCCGCCCGCGGCGAGCGTCGGCGCCTGGGTCGGGGTCGGCGCACCGCGCACCGCCACGGCACCCTTCGCGAACCGGTACGCATACGGCTCACCGCCCGCACGGGCGCCACCGCCCCCGGCACCGGTCGCCGCCCCGGCCACCGCGCCGCCCCCCGGCCAGGCGTTCACCGCCACCAGCGCCACCAGCACCGCCCCCACCCGCAGGCCCCGTGCCCGTACGCCCGGTATCCGTCCGCCCCTCACCGCGCCCCCTCGTCACCGCGAGCCGACACACCGGTTCGCGTATGCACGCCAAAGCTTCGCCAAGGCAAATCCTCGATACGGAACGTCACTCCGGAGCCACTGTACGCAGTAGCCCGCCCGACGTCCGCGCCCCGTCCCCCCGGACAGCGAGAAGCCCCGGTCGCGCTCGGCGACCGGGGCTCGTCTGCTGTATGTGTGCGTCGACTCAGACGCCCGTACCTGCGGGCACGGAGTCGGTCGCCTCCGTCCACAGGTCCTGCTCGGCGCGATCCGCCTGGATCTGGCGGTACACGAAGAGCCCTGCGATGGCGGCCAGTGCGACCAGGAGAAGCTTCTTCACCGCGCGACCTCGTCTTTCCTTGACATAGAAGACCCTTTCGCCGCCCGACTATACACACCGGCCGATACCAATCGGTGATCTAGGTGGCGGCCGGAAAAGCCGAAGACCTCCCACCGTGATCGGGGGAGGTCTTCCGTACTGTGGGGCTAACAGGATTTGAACCTGTGGCCTCATCCTTATCAGGGATGCGCTCTAACCAACTGAGCTATAGCCCCTCCGCGCTGCGCGCTGACCTCTGAAGATTAGCGCACCGAGCCGGGAGTTCCCAAATCGCAGGCCGGGGGCGGTGGACCCGCCCCGCGGCACCGCGGGTGGTGCGGGCCGCGGCCCGCACCACCCCACCACCGACCGGCTACGCGTCCGCTACTCGTCCTCGGCGAGGGTCAGCTCCACCCCGCCCACGAAGCCGGCGGACAGGTTGTAGATGAAGGCGCCGAGCGTGGCCAGCGCGGTGGCCAGGACGACGTCGATCACCGCGATCACCGAGGTGAAGATCAGTACGCGCGGCAGCGACAGGAAGGCCTGGAGGTCGAAGCCGTTGCTCTCGTTGGAGCCGGTCGCCTCGCTGATGGTGCCGCCGACGGTCGAGAACACGCCCATCGCGTCCATGACCATCCAGAGCACCGCCGCCGCCACCACCGTGCAGATGCCGAGCGCGATGGAGAGCAGGAAGCTCACCTTCATCACCGACCACGGGTCCGCCTTGGCCACCCGGAGGCGGGCCTTGCGGGTACGGGGCGTGGTCTTGGCCCCCGTACGCGGCCGGCGGACCCCGGCCCCGTCCGGCGTACCGGAACTGCTGCCGCCGCCCTTGCCGGCCTTGGCCTGGCCGCCGCCCTGGGCGGCGTAGGCCTGCGGGGGGTGGTACGGCTGCGCCGACTTCTTCCCCGAGGCGGGGCGGTCGGCCGGAAGGGGGCCGTCGTCGTACGTGGTCACCGCTGCTCCCTGGGAGTCCGCGGCGGAGCCACGGGACCCGCCCGATCCCGTAGTGGCCGACCCGGCGCCCGTGGCTCCGCTCACGATCTACTCCTCGTGCTCCCCGGCCGGGGACTCCGTGTCCTCGGCCGCTGCTTCCGCGGCACCGCTCGGTGCGGCTGCCTCGGTGTCGGCGTCCTCGCCGGCGCTGCCTGCCGGTTCGGTCGCCCCGGTCCCACCGGACGCGTCCGCCCCGGTGTTCCGGTCGGTACCGGTGGTGCCATCGGTACCGTTGGTCAAGTCGGTTCCGGGGGCCCCTTCGGTTCCCTCGGCCCCGTCCATTTCCGCCGTCCCGTCGACCTCTTCGGCCTCGCGGCCGGCCTCGGCGTTGCGGGCGATGCCTACGACGGCGTCGCGCTTGCCCAGGTTGATCAGTTGGACGCCCATGGTGTCACGGCCCGTCTCCCTGACTCCGCTGACTCGCGTACGGATCACACCACCGGACAGCGTGATGGCGAGGATCTCGTCGGTCTCCTCGACCACCAGCGCGCCGACCAGCGAACCGCGGTCCTCCACGATCTTCGCAGCCTTGATCCCGAGGCCGCCACGCCCCTGGACGCGGTACTCGTCGACGGGGGTGCGCTTGGCGTACCCGCCGTCGGTGGCGGTGAAGACGAACGTACCGGGCCGGACGACATTCATCGAGAGCAGTTCGTCTCCCTCGCGGAAGCTCATGCCCTTGACGCCCGAGGTGGCGCGGCCCATCGGACGCAGCGCGTCGTCCGTCGCGGTGAACCTGATCGACTGGGCCTTCCTGCTGATGAGCAGCAGGTCGTCCTCGGCCGAGACCAGCTCGGCGCCGATCAGCTCGTCATCGCGGCCGTCCTCCATCTCGCGGAGGTTGATGGCGATCACACCGCCGGAGCGGGCCGAATCGTAATCCTTCAGCGAGGTCTTCTTGACCAGTCCGGCCTTGGTGGCGAGCACCAGGTAGGGCACGGCGTCGTAGTCGCGGATGGCCAGGATCTCGGCGATCTGCTCGTCCGGCTGGAAGGCCAGCAGGTTGGCGACGTGCTGCCCGCGGGCCTCCCGGCCGGCGTCCGGGAGCTCATAGGCCTTGGCCCGGTAGACCCGGCCCTTGTTGGTGAAGAACAGCAGCCAGTGGTGGGTGGTGGAGACGAAGAAGTGGTCGACGATGTCGTCCTCGCGCAGCTTCGTCCCGCGCACGCCCTTGCCGCCGCGCTTCTGGGCGCGGTAGTCGAAGGTCTTGGTCCGCTTGACGTAGCCGCCGCGGGTGACCGTGACGACGATGTCCTCCTCGGCGATCAGGTCCTCGATGGACATGTCACCCTCGAAGGGCACCAGCTTGGAGCGCCGGTCGTCGCCGAACTTCTCGACCAGCGCGGCCAGCTCCTCGCTGACGATCTGGCGCTGGCGGGACTCCGAGGCGAGGATCGCGTTGTACTCGCGGATCCGGGCCTGGAGCTCGTCGTGCTCCTGGATGATCTTCTGGCGCTCCAGGGCGGCGAGCCGGCGGAGCTGCATCTCCAGGATCGCGTTGGCCTGGATCTCGTCGATCTCCAGCAGCTCCATCAGGCCGCCGCGGGCGATCTCGACGGTGTCGCTGCGCCGGATCAGCGCGATGACCTCGTCGATGGCGTCCAGCGCCTTCAGCAGACCGCGCAGAATGTGCGCGCGCTCCTCGGCCTTGCGCAGCCGGAAGCGGGTGCGCCGGACGATGACCTCGATCTGGTGCGTCACCCAGTTGCGGATGAACGCGTCCAGCGAGAGGGTGCGCGGCACCCCGTCGACCAGGGCCAGCATGTTGGCGCCGAAGTTGGTCTGGAGGTCGGTGTGCTTGTAGAGGTTGTTCAGCACCACCTTGGCGACCGCGTCCCGCTTGAGGACGATGACCAGGCGCTGCCCGGTCCGCGAGGAGGTCTCGTCGCGGACGTCGGCGATGCCGCCGACCTTGCCGTCCTTGACCAGGTCGGCGATCTTCTGGGCGAGGTTGTCCGGGTTGACCTGGTAGGGCAGCTCGGTGACCACCAGGCACTGGCGGTTCTGGATCTCCTCGACCTCGACCACGGCGCGCATGGTGATGGAGCCGCGCCCGGTGCGGTACGCCTCCTCGATGCCCTTGCGGCCGACGACCAGGGCGCCGGTGGGGAAGTCGGGGCCCTTGATGCGCTCGATCAGCGCGTCCAGCAGCTCCTCGTGGCTGGCGTCCGGGTGCTCCAGCGCCCACTGGGCGCCGGCCGCGACCTCGCGCAGGTTGTGCGGCGGGATGTTGGTCGCCATGCCGACCGCGATCCCGGCCGAGCCGTTGACCAGGAGGTTCGGGAAGCGGGACGGCAGGACCGTCGGCTCCTGGTTGCGGCCGTCGTAGTTGTCCTGGAAGTCGACGGTCTCCTCGTCGATGTCCCGGAGCATCTCCATGGACAGCGGCGCCATCTTGCACTCGGTGTACCGCATGGCCGCGGCCGGGTCGTTGCCCGGAGAGCCGAAGTTGCCGTTGGAGTCCACCAGCGGCATCCGCATCGACCAGGGCTGGGCGAGCCGGACCAGGGCGTCGTAGATGGAGGTGTCGCCGTGCGGGTGGTAGGTGCCCATCACGTCGCCGACGACGCGGGCGCACTTGTAGAAGCCCTTCTCAGGCCGGTACCCGCCGTCGTACATCGCGTAGAGCACCCGGCGGTGGACGGGCTTGAGGCCGTCCCGGACGTCCGGCAGCGCGCGCGAGACGATGACGGACATCGCGTAGTCGAGGTAGGAGCGCTGCATCTCCGTTTCGAGCCCGACGGGCTCGATCCGCATCTGCGTCTCCTCCTCCACCACGGCCGCCGCCTCGACGGCGGCGGCGGGGGTCGGCTCGGTGGGGTCGGGCGTGTTCTCGTCGGCCATGGCCGGTGATCAGTCCTTTCGTGCGGTACTCAGCCGAGACCGACTCAGATGTCGAGGAAGCGGACGTCCTTGGCGTTGCGCTGGATGAAGGAGCGCCGGGCCTCGACGTCCTCGCCCATCAGCACCGAGAACAGGTCGTCCGCCTGGGCCGCGTCGTCCAGGGTGACCTGGCCGAGCACCCGGTGGTCGACGTCCATGGTGGTGATCCGCAGCTCCTCGGCGTTCATCTCGCCGAGGCCCTTGAAGCGCTGGATGGAGTCCTCGCGGATGCGCTTGCCGTTCTGCTTGCCCAGCTCGACCAGGGCGTCGCGCTCGCGGTCGGAGTACGCATACTCGAAGTCGTCCCGACCCCACTTGATCTTGTACAGCGGCGGGCGGGAGAGGTAGACGTGCCCGGCCTCGACCAGCGGCCGCATGAAGCGGAAGAGGAAGGTCAGCAGCAGGGTGTTGATGTGCTGGCCGTCGACATCGGCGTCCGCCATCAGAATGATCTTGTGGTAGCGGAGCTTCTCGATGTCGAAGTCCTCGTGGACCCCGGTGCCGAAGGCCGAGATCAGCGCCTGGACCTCGGTGTTCTGCAGGATCTTGTCGACCCGGGCCTTCTCGACGTTGAGGATCTTGCCGCGGATGGGCAGGATCGCCTGGTACATCGGGTTGCGGCCGGACTTGGCCGAGCCGCCGGCCGAGTCACCCTCGACGATGAAGATCTCGCACTTGGTCGGGTCGTTGGACTGGCAGTCGCTCAGCTTGCCCGGCAGTGAGGCGGACTCCAGCAGGCCCTTGCGGCGGGTGAGGTCGCGCGCCTTGCGGGCGGCCACGCGCGCGGTGGCGGCCTGGATGGACTTGCGGATGATGTCCGCGGCCTCGTTGGGGTTGCGGTCGAACCAGTCCGTCAGGTGCTCGTGGACCACCTTCTGGACGAAGGTCTTGACCTCGGTGTTGCCCAGCTTGGTCTTGGTCTGGCCCTCGAACTGCGGCTCGCCCAGCTTGACGGAGATGATCGCCGTCAGACCCTCGCGGATGTCGTCGCCGGTGAGGTTGTCGTCCTTCTCCCGCAGCAGCTTGCGGTCCCGGGCGTAGCGGTTGACCAGACCGGTCAGCGCGGCCCGGAAGCCCTCCTCGTGCGTACCGCCCTCATGGGTGTGGATGACGTTGGCGAACGAGTGGACCCCCTCGCTGTACTGCGAGTTCCACTGCATCGCGATCTCCGCCGAGAGCATCCGCTCCTTGTCCTCGGCCTCGATCGAGATGACGGTGGGGTGGATCAGCTCGCCCTTGCGCGAGTTGAGGTACTTCACGAAGTCGACGATGCCGCCCTCGTAGTGGTACGACACCGTGCGGGCCGGCTGCTCCTCGGTCGCCTCGGCGGCGTCCGGGTCGTCGGCGTTCATCGTGGCCTTGGCCGACTCGCGCTCGTCGGTCAGGTTGATGGTGACGCCCTTGTTGAGGAACGCCATCTCCTGGAACCGGCGGGACAGCGTCTCGAAGGAGTACTCGGTCGTCTCGAAGACATCCGGGTCGGCCCAGAAGGTCACCGTGGTGCCGGTGTCCTGGACCGCCTCGTGCTGGGCCAGCGGGGCGGTGGGGACGCCGAGCTTGTACTCCTGGGTCCAGCGGTAGCCGTCGGTCTTGATGTCCACCGCGACCTTGCTGGACAGCGCGTTGACCACGGAGACGCCGACACCGTGCAGACCGCCGGAGACGGAGTACCCGCCGCCGCCGAACTTGCCGCCCGCGTGCAGCACGGTGAGCACGACCTCGACCGCCGGCTTCTTCTCCACCGGGTGGATGCCCACCGGGATGCCTCGGCCGTTGTCGACCACCCGCACGCCGCCGTCGGCCAGGATCGTCACATCGATGGTGTCCGCGTAACCGGCCAGCGCCTCGTCGATGGAGTTGTCCACGACCTCCTGCACCATGTGGTGCAGGCCGCGCTCACCGGTCGAGCCGATGTACATGCCCGGCCGCTTGCGGACCGCGTCCAGCCCTTCGAGGACGGTGATGGCGCTGGCGTCGTAAGACGAGGCCCCCTGCGCAGGGGCCTCGCCGCTCTGACCGGCGGCAGTGGACGGAATGTTCTCGTTGGGGTTGCCGGAATCGGCCACGAAGCGCCCTTTCTGGCACAGCACAAGCCGTCTCTCGGACCATCCGGGAGCGGCTGCGTCGTTCGACATTTCCGCAGGGGCGGGATTACCTACCAGTCTACCGGTAGCACTGACACTCGTGGCCGTTTGCGGGTGCCTGAGTACGCATGTGCCGCCCTGAACCGCCACCGTCCGACTCCCCATATACGGGCCGGGGCTCCAAGAGGCTCACACCGCCACTCAGAGCTTCGGGCCGTCAACCGCTCGCGACGGTCCGACCCCCTCCGTACCGACCGGCGGGTACGGCACCCCCCGAACCCCGCCGCCCGGCCCCGTGGCGGGCGTGCGCGCGGGCCGCCGGGGTATTGGATCTGGTTGGCTCCCGATACAGCCTGTGGGCGATGTTTCACGTGAAACATCGCCCACAGGCTGGGGAGGGGTGGGGGTACGGGGATGGAGCGCCGGTACGCCGCCGGGCGCCGGGACGGGCGAGGGCGCACGTACGAGAGAGGGGTCCCTGTACGAGAAGGAGTCCCCGTACGAGGGAAAGCCCCGGTAGAGAGGCGGTCGCCGTACGAGAAGGGGGAGCCGTACGGGAGGGCGCGGCGGTACGAGAGCAGGTCCCCGTACGAGAAGGGGCAGCCGTACGGGATGGGGGAGCCGTAGGAGGAGGGCGTCCCGTACGAGAAGAGGCGGCCCTGCGGGCAGGGGGCAGCCGTGCGGGCACGGGGCAGCCGTGCGGGCACGGGGCAGCCGTGCGAGGACGAGGTGCCGTCCGCCGTAGGTGCGGCCCTTCACCGCAGATGTCACCGTCCACCGCAGCTGGCGCACCCTCCCGAAGGCGTCGCCCTCAGCCGCAGGTGCGGCCGTCCGCCGCAGCTGGCGCCCTCAACCGTCGGCGTCGCCCTCAGCCGCACCGCCGTCAGCCGCAGCCGGCGCCCTCGTTCTCCGGCGCCGCCCTCAGCCGTAGGTGTCGCCCGGGCCGGTACTGCCGGGGGCGCGCAGAGGGCCGCCGTAGCCCCGCCGGGGGCCGCCGGGGCCGAGCACCTTGATCATCCGTACGGTGCCCTGGCCCAGGTCCTCGTTGAGCCGGGCGACCAACCGGGGCGCCAGCAGCCGCAGCTGGGTGGCCCAGGCCGTGGAGTCGCAGCTCACGGTCAGCACCCGCTGATCGGGCTCCTCGTCGTAGCGCACCGGGACGCAGTGCCGGGCCAGGTCCTCGCCGACGATCTGCGGCCAGCGGCCCATCACCCCGCCGACCGCCGCCGGGGCCTCCCAGCCGCGCTCGGTGATCAGCCGGTTGATCGCGGCGCCCAGCGGCTGCGGATCGCGCCCGTCGGCCCGGGCGCCCGAGCGCAGCCCGCCGCCCCGGCGGGCCTGCTTCCGGTCGCGGGCGGCCGCGCCCCGGGCGCGGGCCTGCTCCCTGGCCGCGCGCAGCGCCACCCGGGCCAGGTCCACCCCGGAGGCGCCGTCCTGCCCGGCCGCGCCCGGCGTCCCCGGCAGGCCCTGGCCGGACCCGGGCAGTCCCTGCCCCGGAGCCGAGGCGCCGGAGGAGCCCAGAGGCTCGGGCAGCGGGGGTGTGGAGGGGGAGTTCACCGCCGCACCACCTCTCCTTCCGCCACGTCGTAGCGCACCCCGGCGAGCACCCCGGGGACGTCGTCGTCCACCGCCGCGGTGACCAGCACCTGCTCACCGGGGGCCACCAGCTCGGCGAGCCGCTCCCGGCGCCGGGTGTCCAGCTCGGCGAAGACGTCGTCCAGCACCAGCACCGGTTCGTTGCCCTCGGAGCGCAGCAGGTCGTAGGAGGCCAGCCGGAGCGCGAGCGCGTACGACCAGGACTCGCCATGGCTGGCGTACCCCTTGGCGGGCAGGTCGCCCAGCCGCAGTTGGAGCTCGTCGCGGTGCGGGCCGACCAGCGTGACCCCGCGCTCGATCTCCTGCTTGCGGGCCTCGGCGAGCGCGGCCATCAGCAGCTCGTACAGCTCCTCGCGGGGGCGCACCGCCAGGGCGGCGCCCCGGTACTCCAGGGCCACCGGGCCGCCGCCGGGAGCGAGCTGGTCGTACGCCTTGGCGGCCAGCGGCTGGAGGGCGGCGACCAGGTCCAGGCGCTGGGCGAGCAGTTCGGCGCCGGCCCGGGCCAGATGCTGGTCCCAGACGTCCAGGGTGGACAGGTCCATGCCCCGGCCCCCGTGCCGGCGGGCCATCGCGGCGGACTTCAGCAGGGTGTTGCGCTGGCGCAGCACCCGCTCGTAGTCCGAGCGCACCCCGGCCATCCGCGGCGAGCGCGCGGTGACCAGCTCGTCCAGGAAGCGGCGCCGCTCACCCGGGTCGCCCTTGACCAGGGCCAGGTCCTCGGGGGCGAAGAGCACGGTGCGCACGATGCCGAGCACATCGCGGGGCCGCACCTGCGAGGAGCGGTTGATCCGGGCCCGGTTGGCGCGGCCCGGGTTGAGTTCCAGCTCGACCAGCTGGGAGCGCTCGCCCTGGGTGACGGCGGCGCGGATGATCGCGCGCTCGGCGCCGGTGCGTACCAGCGGGGCGTCCGAGGAGACCCGGTGGCTCCCCAGGGTGGCGAGATAGCCGACCGCCTCGACCAGGTTGGTCTTGCCCTGGCCGTTGGCGCCGGTGAAGACGCTGACGCCCGGACCGAGAGGGACCTCGGCCCGGGCGTAGGAGCGGAAGTCGGCCAGCGACAGATGCGTGACATGCATGGTGTGGCGCCGACCTTCCCCCGGCGGGGGCCGTACACATCACCGTGCACAGCCTGTGGACTCGCCCGCCGGCTGCCTTCCGCCCGCGGGAACGACTACTTCTTGTCGGCGGCCTCGACCGCGTGGCCGCCGAACTGGTTGCGCAGCGCGGCGATCATCTTCATCTGCGGCGAGTCCTCCTGCCGGGAGGCGAACCGCGCGAACAGCGAGGCGGTGATCGCCGGCAGCGGGACCGCGTTGTCGATGGCGGCCTCGACCGTCCACCGGCCCTCGCCGGAGTCCTGGGCGAAGCCGCGCAGCTGCTCCAGGTGCTCGTCCTCGTCCAGCGCGTTGACCGCGAGGTCGAGCAGCCAGGAGCGGATGACGGTGCCCTCCTGCCAGGAGCGGAAGACCTCGCGCACATCGGTGACGGAGTCGACCTTCTCCAGCAGCTCCCAGCCCTCGGCGTAGGCCTGCATCATGGCGTACTCGATGCCGTTGTGGACCATCTTGGCGAAGTGGCCGGCGCCGACCTTGCCGGCGTGCACGGCGCCGAAGTCGCCCTCGGGCTTGAGCGCGTCGAAGACCGGCTGGACCTTGGCGACGTTCTCCTCGGTGCCGCCGTACATCAGCGCGTAGCCGTTCTCCAGGCCCCAGACACCGCCGGAGACGCCGCAGTCGACGAAGCCGATGTCCTTCAGGCCCAGCTCGACGGCGTGCCTCTCGTCGTCGGTCCAGCGGGAGTTGCCGCCGTCCACCACCACATCGCCGGGGGAGAGCAGCTGGGCGAGCTCGTCGATGGTGGCCTGGGTGGCGGCACCGGCCGGGACCATGACCCACACGACCCGCGGCCCCTTGAGGGCGCCGACCAGCTCCTCAAGGCTGTTGACGTCGGCGAGGTCCGGGTTGCGGTCGTACCCGATGACGGTGTGACCCGCGCGGCGGATGCGCTCGCGCATGTTGCCGCCCATCTTGCCGAGACCGACGAGACCGAGCTCCATCAGAGAATCCTCAATCGTTGTGTGCGGAGAGTTGCGAGGGGGGGTGTCGCGGGGGTGCAGCCCAGGTGCTGCCGGGGTGCGAAACCCGCGTCCGAGCCTACGCCCGGACCCCCGTGCACACCTGTGGGGTCGCCCGCTCATCGGACGCCCGTCAGCCGCTCAGCGCAGCCCCTTCGCCGCCCTCCCCACCGCCGTCCCCGCCCGTCCCCAGCCCTGGGGACGAACGCTCGGCCGGTGGCTCAGCCGCTCAGCCGCACCGGCATGATCAGGTACTTGTAGGACTCGTCCGCCTCGGCGTCCAGCGCGGGCTTGCCGCCCAGCAGCGCCGGCTTGGTGGAGGTGGTGAAGGACAGCTGGGCGACCGGGGAGTCGATCGCGCTCAGGCCGTCCAGCAGGAAGGTCGGGTTGAAGGCGATGGAGATGTCGTCGCCCTCCAGCTGCGCGTCGACCCTTTCCACAGCCTGTGCGTCGTCGCTGGAGCCGGCCTCCAGGATGAGCACGCCCTGCTCGAAGGTGAGCCGCACCGGGGTGTTCCGCTCGGCGACCAGCGCGACGCGCTTGACGGCCTCCACGAAGGGGGCGGTCTCGATCACCGCGACCGAGTTGAACTCGGTGGGGAACAGGGTGCGGTACTTGGGGAGGTCGCCCTCCAGCAGCCGGGTGGTGGTGCGGCGGCCGGCGCCCTCGAAGCCGATCAGGCCCTCGCCCTTGCCGGAGCCGGAGAGCGCCAGGGTGACCGTGTCGCCGCTGGTGAGCGCCTTGGCGGTGTCCAGCAGGGTCTTGGCGGGCACCAGGGCGACCGCGGAGGCGTCAGGGGACTCGGGCTTCCAGCGGAACTCGCGGACCGCGAAGCGGTAGCGGTCGGTGGAGGCCAGGGTGACCGTCTCGCCCTCGATCTCGATGCGCACACCGGTCAGCACCGGGAGGGTGTCGTCCCGGCCGGCGGCGATGGCGACCTGGGCGGCGGCGGAGGCGAAGACCTCACCCGGGACGGTGCCGGTGGCGGTCGGCATCTCCGGCAGCGCCGGGTACTCCTCCACCGGGAGGGTGTGGAGGGTGAAGCGGGAGGAGCCGCAGACCACGGTCGCCCGTACACCGTCTGTGGAGATCTCCACCGGGCGGTTGGGCAGGGCGCGGCAGATGTCGGCGAGCAGGCGGCCGGAGACGAGGACCGTGCCGTCCTCCTCCACCTCGGCCTCGACGGAGACCCGCGCGGAGACCTCGTAGTCGAAGCTGGAGAAGCTGAGGGCGCCGTCCTCGGCCTTCAGCAGAAGGCCCGCGAGAACGGGCGCCGGCGGACGGGCCGGGAGGCTGCGGGCCACCCAGGCCACCGCCTCCGCGAGTACATCGCGCTCCACCCGGATCTTCACCGGAAACCGCCTCCTGCTGTTGCTGGCTCTCGTCGACTGCTGGACCAGTCTGACGCACGCCGCCGACAGCCGGTGCGGCTCGGGGTCAAATCGGGATCCGGCACCCGGGAGCCAGTTGTGCACAGGCCCTGCTTCGAAACGGATTCCGAGCTAACTATGAGTGGGAGTAGTAGTAGGGCCTGTGGAAACCGTGGATAACGTCGTCTGCGCAGGTCAGCCCTGGTTTTTTATCCACTGGGCCTGTGGGCGACACCGGTGGACAACCGGCCCCTTCTGTGGACACCGGGGACTTATACACACCCGATGCACAGGCGGGCCCCACTTCCCCACAGCTCTGTCCCCAGTTTTACCCCGCTTCCCCACAGGCCAACCCGGCAACCTCGTGTGACCGCTTTCACTCGGCGCGGTGATGGGGGTCTGGAGGTTGCCGAACAGTGGACAGGGGTGTGGAGAAGCTGTGGATCACGGGCCTCCGCCTGTGGGCCGCCGGTGGACAACGCCAGACCGGTGCGGTGAACACCTATCTTGTCCACAGCCTGTGGATGACCGTCAGCCACAATTCCACAGCCGTCTGACGTGCGGTGATCTTTCCTCCCCAGGGTCCTCTGTGGATGGATTCTGGACAACTCAGCAGTCCCCAGGGTGTGGACGGCACTTTGACCACTTTCTTGTGGACGAGGCCGTGACCCGATCGTCTAATCGAACGCCCCGGCCCTTCGCCCCCCAGCCCACCGCCCCCACCACCCGCTCCGGCCGGAGCTCTCAAGCCGCCCGCCGAGCCCCCGAGCGGGCGGCGCCCACCCACGACATCGGTAGGTGCCGCCTTCGCGGCTGTCGGCGCTTCTCCCCGTGCTGGCGGGCTACCGCGCACCGGCCCGGCCGCCCCGGTGGGCGTCCACGCCGGTGTACAGGGGCGCCCCGTACAACTCCGGCGCTCTCACCGCGTACCGCCCGCGCCCGCGCAGGCTGCGAACGCGGTCGCGCCCCACCGCCCGGTGCCCCCACTCCGTACCGCCTGGGCTCTGGCCAGTACGCCGTCCGGCGGGTCCGCCGCCCACACCGATCCGCCACACCCACCGGCCCCGGTCACCCCGGCGGGCGTCCACAGCCCGTGGACACGGGCACCCCGCACGGGTCCGCCCGCGGCGGCTCCGGCCGGACAGCCGCGTACCGCCCGACCGCGTACTACCGCGCCCATCGGCGCACCCGCTCCCGGCCCCAGCGCCGCGCCGCGCCGACGACGAGGGGCCGCCTACGGAAGATCCGTGGGCGGCCCCTCGTTCACCGTCCCTGTCCGCGCCGGCAGGCCCCTCAGCCCGCCTTGATGCGGTTGGTCAGCTCGGTGACCTGGTTGTAGATAGACCGCCGCTCCGCCATCAGCGCGCGGATCTTGCGGTCGGCGTGCATCACGGTGGTGTGGTCGCGGCCCCCGAACTGGGCGCCGATCTTCGGCAGCGAGAGGTCGGTCAGCTCCCGACACAGGTACATGGCGATCTGGCGGGCCGTCACCAGCACCCGGCTGCGCGAGGAGCCGCACAGGTCCTCGACGGTCAGCCCGAAGTAGTCCGCGGTCGCCGCCATGATCGCGCCGGCCGTGATCTCCGGGGCCGCGTCCTCGCCGCCCGGGATCAGGTCCTTCAGCACACCCTCGGTCAGGCCCAGGTCCACCGGCTGGCGGTTGAGGCTCGCGAACGCCGTCACCCGGATCAGCGCCCCCTCCAGCTCCCGGATGTTGCGGGAGATCCGGGAGGCGATGAACTCCAGCACCTCCGGAGGGGCGTTCAGCTGCTCCTGCACCGCCTTCTTGCGCAGGATCGCGATCCGCGTCTCCAGCTCCGGCGGCTGCACATCGGTGGTCAGACCCCACTCGAAGCGGTTGCGCAGCCGGTCCTCCAGGGTCATCAGCTGCTTGGGCGGCCGGTCCGAGGAGAGCACGATCTGCTTGTTGGCGTTGTGCAGGGTGTTGAAGGTGTGGAAGAACTCCTCCTGCGTCGACTCCTTGCTCGCCAGGAACTGGATGTCGTCCACCAGCAGGATGTCCACATCGCGGTAGCGCTTGCGGAAGGTGTCGCCCTTGCCGTCGCGGATCGAGTTGATGAACTCGTTGGTGAACTCCTCCGAGCTCACGTACCGCACCCGGGTCCCCGGGTAGAGGCTGCGCGCGTAATGGCCGATGGCGTGCAGCAGATGGGTCTTGCCGAGCCCCGACTCCCCGTAGATGAAGAGGGGGTTGTACGCCTTGGCCGGTGCCTCGGCGACCGCCACCGCGGCCGCGTGCGCGAACCGGTTCGACGAGCCGATGACGAAGGTGTCGAAGAGGTACTTCGGGTTCAGCCGGGCGTGCGGCTCACCGGGCCGCCCGGTGCCCGCCCCGCCGGCGCCGCCCGCACCGCTGCCCGTCCCCGTACCGCTGCCGGGGCCGGTGGAGCCGCCGGTCAGGGGCGCGCCACCGCCCGGCTGCTCCCGGCGGTCGGCCGGCTGTCCGTCGTACGGAGCGGAGTCCCCGCGCCCCGGGCCGCGGTAGTCGCGATGCGGCGGCTGCGGGGGGCGGGTGGTGGCGTAGGGGTCGCGCTCCGGGAAGCCGCCGAGCCGCTGCTGCTGCCAGGAGAGGTCCTCCTGGGTACGCGGCCAGGCCCCCGGGTCCGGGCGCTGCTGGACGTAGTCGGGGTAGGCGGGGCGTGCCGTGGGCAGCCCGTCGTCGGGCAGCTGCTGGGGGGAGTAGCCGCCGCCGTCCGGCTGGCGCCCGTAGCCGCCGCCGTCGTCGTACCCGTCGTAGGGCCGGTCGTACTGCTGCTTGTCATACGGCTTCTCGTACGGCTTGTCGTACGCGTCGGGGGCGCCGTAGCCGTCCTGCGGCGCGCGGTCGTCGTAGCGCGTCCGGTCGTGCGCGGGCGCTCCGGGCGGGGCCGGCGGCTCGCCCGCCGAGTCGTCCACGGTGATCGCGATCCGGATCGGCCGGCCGCACTCGCGGCTGAGGGTCTCGCTGATCAGCGGGGCGAGACGGCCCTCCAGCACCCGCTTGCCCCATTCGTTGGGGACGGCGAGCAGCGCGGTGTCGGCGACCAGGGCGAGCGGCTGGCACCGCTCGATCCACTGCCGGTCCTTGGCCTCGATGCCCTGCTGGCCGCCGTCGCCGAGGAGCTGGTCGATGACTCGCGGCCACACTGCGGCAAGATCGGCAGGTACGTCAGCCACAGGGCACGCTCTCTCACAGGTCCCACGAATGTGTGGTTCTCGGGACGGGATGGAAGGACAGGCAGGAAAAGAATCCGAGTTCAGCCACGGTAGACGGGCGGACTCTCGTCCTTCAAGTTGTTGTCCACAGCCTGTGTATAGCGTGCCGCCGCCGGTCGGCCCCGCGGCCCCTGGCCCGGTCTTGGCCCAGCCCCGGGCCACCCCCGCCCTCACGCCGGACCGGGGCTGGTTTGACCGGATGGCGCAGCCGCGCGTACCGTAACCAGGTCGAGTTGTCGATGGCTGCTGCCGCCTGCCTCCGATGGGCAAAGGTCACCACTGGTGATCGTTCAGCGGTGCACTCGGGCGTATTGCGAGCTACTCGTGGGCGCACGGTGACAGCCAGGCGATGTCCCGCCACCCCACGATTCCCTTCTGGAGCCCCCGAGTGAGCAAGCGCACCTTCCAGCCGAACAACCGTCGTCGTGCCAAGACCCACGGTTTCCGTCTGCGCATGCGTACCCGCGCCGGCCGCGCGATCCTCGCGTCCCGCCGCAGCAAGGGTCGCGCGAGCCTGTCCGCCTGAACCGCGCACAGGTCATGACGTGCTGCCTACCGAGAATCGGCTGAGGCGGCGCGAGGACTTCGCGACCGCGGTACGCCGAGGACGCCGGGCCGGGCGCCCGCTCCTCGTCGTCCATCTACGAAGCGGTGCCACGGACCCGCACGCGTTGGGGGAGAACGCTCCTCCGACCCGTGCGGGTTTCGTTGTCAGCAAGGCCGTCGGCGGTGCCGTGGTCCGCAACCACGTCAAGCGCCGGTTGCGCCACCTGATACGGGACCGGCTGGCCTCGCTGCCCCCCGGTAGCCTGGTGGTAGTACGGGCGCTGCCCGGAGCGGGCGACGCCGACCACGCTCAGCTGGCCCGAGACCTGGATGCCGCCCTTCAGCGGTTGCTGGGAGGGGGCGCGCGATGAAGTACCCGCTGCTGGCCCTGATCAAGCTGTACCAGTGGACGATCAGCCCGTTGCTGGGTCCTGTCTGCCGGTACTACCCGTCGTGCTCGCACTACGGATTCACCGCCATCGACCGGCACGGCGCGATCAAGGGCACCGCCCTGACCGCTTGGCGGATCCTGCGGTGCAACCCGTGGTCACCGGGCGGTGTCGACCACGTTCCCCCACGTAAGCGCCCCCGGTGGCACGAAATGCTGCGCGACCGACTGCGCGGCGGCAAGGGCGGGCCCTCCGCCGAGACGAGCCCGGCCGACGAGACCTCGCCCCATGCTCAAGGAGCCTGATTAGTGGACACGATTGCCAGTCTGTTCAGCTTCATCACCACACCCGTCTCGTGGATCATCGTCCAGTTCCACAAGCTGTACGGCGCGGTCTTCGGACCCGACACGGGCTGGGCCTGGGGTCTGTCGATCG
Organism: Streptomyces sp. NPDC046887; assembly: GCF_040644755.1. Lineage (NCBI taxonomy): Bacteria > Bacillati > Actinomycetota > Actinomycetes > Kitasatosporales > Streptomycetaceae > Streptomyces > Streptomyces sp. NPDC046887. The sequence goes on along the minus strand of NZ_JBEYXH010000003.1, from coordinate 44,403 downwards.
TGTCCCTCGTGGTGCTGATCCGTATCTGCCTGATCCCGCTCTTCGTGAAGCAGATCAAGTCGATGCGGAACATGCAGGTGCTCCAGCCGAAGATGAAGGCGATCCAGGAGCGCTACAAGAACGACCGCCAGCGCCAGCAAGAAGAGATGATGAAGCTGTACAAGGACGCGGGCACCAACCCGCTGTCCTCGTGCCTGCCCATCCTGGCGCAGTCGCCGTTCTTCTTCGCCCTCTACCACGTGCTGTCCAGCATCGCCTCGGGCAAGACCATCGGCGTCATCGACCAGCCGCTGCTGGCCAGCGCCCGTGAGGCCCATATCTTCGGCGCCCCACTGGCCGCCACCTTCACCGACAGCGCGGAGAAGGTCGCCAGCCTCAACGCCTCGCTCGTCGACGTCCGCGTGGTCACCGCGATCATGATCGTGCTGATGTCGCTGTCGCAGTTCTACACGCAGCGCCAGCTGATGCAGAAGAACGTCGACCTCACGGTGAAGACCCCGTACATGCAGCAGCAGAAGATGCTGATGTACATCTTCCCGGTGATCTTCGCCGTGATGGGTATCAACTTCCCCGTCGGCGTCCTCGTCTACTGGCTGACCACCAACGTGTGGACCATGGGCCAGCAGATGTACGTGATCAACCAGAACCCCACCCCCGGCAGCAAGGCGCAGGACAACTACCTCCAGCGCCTGCTGAAGAGCGTCTCCACGCACGGTGAGATCCGGGGCCGGCGCCGCCGCAACATCGTCCGCGCCATCGTGGCCAAGGGGCCGGACCGCAACGACAACGAGCGCAAGTTCATCGCGGCGCTCGCCAAGGAGGGCTACTCCGCCCAGGCCGACGGCACGGTCACCAAGGTCGACCCCGCGGTCGCCGAGGCCGAGGCCGCCAATGCCCGCCGCCAGCAGCCCAAGCGCCAGACCAAGGCCAAGCGCCAGCAGGGCGGCGCGGGGAGCGCGATGGCCGACCCGGCCGAGGGGCCCTCGCTGGAGAAGTCCGACACGCCCTCCGGCGCCACGCCGAAGCAGCCGGCCAAGCCCGCCGGCGGCGGTACCCGGCAGGGCAAGGCGGGGCAGCGCAAGGGCCCGCAGCGGCCCAAGCACCCGTCGTCCAAGAAGTAAGACCTCCCAGCACCTCCCCGTATCTGCGTACTTGTACAGACGTACTTAAGGAGTCCATCCGTGACGGAAGCCACCACCTCCGCTGCCGAGGGTGGCGACACCCTCACCCGCCTGGAGCAGGAGGGTGAGATCGCGGCCGACTACCTGGAGGGCCTGCTCGACATCGCCGACCTCGACGGCGACATCGACATGGACGTCGAGGCGGACCGCGCCGCGGTCTCCATCGTCAGCGAATCGGACAGCCGCGACCTCAGCAAGCTGGTGGGCCGCGACGGCGAGGTGCTGGAGGCGCTCCAGGAGCTGACGCGGCTGGCGGTGCACCGGGAGACCGGCGACCGCAGTCGGCTGATGCTCGACATCGCGGGCTTCCGGGCCCAGAAGCGCACCGAGCTCGCCGAGCTGGGCGCCCAGGCCGCCGACGAGGTGAAGAGCAGCGGCGAGCCCGTCAAGCTCAAGCCGATGACCCCGTTCGAGCGCAAGGTCGTCCATGACGCGGTGGCCGCCGCCGGGCTGCGCAGCGAGTCCGAGGGCGAGGAGCCGCAGCGCTTCGTCGTCGTGCTCCCCGCCTGACACCCCTCTTGGCTCGGCCCCGTCTGTTCGGCAGGCGGGGCCGACTTGTCATCCTCACACTCACCTCACACCGGCGGCCCCGCCGCGGTGCGGCGAAGCGGTACGGAAGGACGGTTTCCCGTGACGGAAGCAGAAGAGCTTCCCCAGGCTCCCCAGGAAGCGCGGACGGTCTTCGGCGAGCTCTTCCCGGAGGCGGTCCGGTACGCCGAACTCCTGGCCGACGCGGGTGTCCGCCGCGGGCTGATCGGCCCGCGTGAGGTGCCGCGCCTGTGGGAGAGGCACCTGCTGAACTGCGCGGTGCTCTCCGAGGTGGTGCCCGAGGGGGTGACCGTCTGCGATGTCGGCTCCGGCGCCGGACTGCCGGGCATCCCGCTGGCCCTGGTCCGGCCGGATCTGAAGATCACCCTGCTGGAGCCGCTGCTGCGCCGGACGAACTTCCTCCAGGAGGTCGTCGAGCTGTTGGGCCTGGACCATGTGACCGTGATGCGCGGCCGGGCCGAGGAGGTCATGGGCAAGCTCCCGCCGGTCCATGTGGTCACGGCCCGCGCGGTGGCCCCGCTGGACCGGCTGGCCGGCTGGGGGGTCCCGCTGCTTCGCCCCTACGGGGAGATGCTGGCGCTCAAGGGGGACACCGCCGCCGAGGAGATCCAGGGCGCCCGGGCCGCGCTGAGCAAGCTCGGGGTGGTGGGCACCTCGGTGCTCCAGGTCGGCGAGGGGCTGGTCGACCCCCTGTCCACCGTGGTCCGGGTGGAGGTGGGGGAGAGCCCGGGCGGCGTCCGCTTCGCCGCCAAGCGCGCCAAGGCCGCCCGCACCTCACGCCGCCGCCGCTGACCCCGGCGGCGGGCTCGCCGGGCTGGGCTTGCTGGAGGCGATGACCCCGGCCCGGGCCTGCCGGGTGCGGCGGGCCGGGCTCGCTGAGTGCGACGGTGGGCCTGGGCCCACGGGGCGGGGCCCCGGTCCCATATGTGTGCATGCCGGAGTGTCGTGACTCCCGGCCCTGCGCCGAGTGACTCAATGTTTCACGTGAAACGTCGCCCACTGCTGCAGGGAATCATCGGCCGCGGTCGCGCGGCCGCCACACCGCGCGACCGCCGCTCACCCCAGCGGGTTTCCGAGTTGTCCACAGAGGTGGAGTTCTCCACAGAACCACCGGCCTCGCTGGTTCACGACCCCGAATACATGACAGGCTCTCCCCATTGCGAGCCTGAAGCAGCCGAGGAGAGTGAATCCTTGCGGTCCGACGCCAACATCGCGGGACCGATGACCGACCCGGTCCCCGGTCCCCGCACCGAAACGGTGGGGGAGGATGTTTCACGTGAAACACCGCCCCCCATGGACGACGCCCCCGTGGGGCGCTCCGCCCAGCTGGCGGTCGAGGCACTGGGCCGCGCCGGTCAGGGGCTTCCCCGGCCCGAGCAGACCCGCATCATGGTGGTCGCCAACCAGAAGGGCGGGGTCGGGAAGACCACCACCACGGTGAACCTGGCCGCCTCCCTCGCCCTGCACGGGGCCCGGGTGCTGGTCATCGACCTCGACCCCCAGGGCAACGCCTCCACGGCTCTCGGTATCGACCACCACGCGGAGGTCCCGTCGATCTACGACGTCCTGGTGGACAGCAAGCCGCTGTCGGACGTCGTCCAGCCGGTGCCGGATGTGGAAGGCCTCTTCTGCGCCCCCGCCACCATCGACCTGGCCGGCGCGGAGATCGAGCTGGTCTCCCTGGTGGCTCGGGAGAGCCGCCTCCAGCGGGCGATCCAGGCGTACGAGCAGCCGTTGGACTACGTCCTGATCGACTGCCCGCCCTCCCTCGGCCTGCTGACGGTCAACGCGCTGGTCGCCGGTGCCGAGGTGCTCATCCCGATCCAGTGCGAGTACTACGCGCTGGAGGGGCTCGGCCAGCTGCTGCGCAATGTGGATCTGGTCCGCGCCCACCTCAACCCGTCGCTGCATGTCTCGACCATCCTGCTGACCATGTACGACGGGCGTACCCGGCTGGCCTCCCAGGTGGCCGAGGAAGTGCGGAGCCACTTCGGCGAAGAGGTGCTGCGCACCAGCATCCCCCGTTCCGTCCGGATCTCCGAGGCACCGAGCTACGGACAGACCGTACTGACCTACGACCCGGGCTCCAGCGGTTCGCTCTCCTATCTGGAAGCGGCCCGGGAGATCGCCCTGCGCGGGGTCGGCCTCCACTACGAGGCACCGCAGAACCATCTGGGCAACCAGAACAACCAGCACATGTCGGAGGGGATCAAATGAGTGAGCGACGAAGGGGGCTGGGACGGGGGCTCGGCGCGCTGATTCCCGCCGCGCCCCAGGAACGGTCCACCACCACGACGGCAGCGCACTCCGCTGCCTCCGGTGCGGGCTCCGTCCTGACCAGCGAGCGAGGGGTGGCCGCCGCCAAGGTGACCACGATTCCCCAGAGCAGCGCCCCGGTGGACGGCCCCCGTGCCGAACCCGAGCCGGCGTACACGGCACCCGAGGGTGCCTACTTCGCCGAGCTGCCACTGGATGTCATCACACCCAACCCGCGCCAGCCGCGCCAGGTGTTCGACGATGACGCGCTCGCCGAGCTGGTGACCTCCATTCAGGAGGTCGGCCTGCTCCAGCCCGTGGTGGTGCGGCCGCTGGGTGCCGACCGCTATGAGCTGGTCATGGGCGAGCGCCGCTGGCGAGCCTCCCAGCAGGCCGGGCTGGAGCGCATCCCCGCGATCGTCCGGGCCACCGAGGACGAGAAGCTCCTGCTGGACGCCCTGTTGGAGAACCTTCACCGGGCGCAGCTGAACCCGCTGGAGGAGGCCGCCGCCTACGACCAGCTCCTCCAGGACTTCGACTGCACCCATGACCAGCTCGCCGATCGCATCGGACGCAGCCGCTCCCAGGTGACCAACACCCTGCGGTTGATGCGGCTGGCTCCCACCGTGCAGACGCGGCTCGCCGCCGGCACCATCCTGGCCGGCCATGCCCGGGCCCTCCTCCCCGTGGAGGACCCCCAGGCCCAAGAGGAGTTGGCGCACCGCATCGTGGCCGAGGGGCTGTCGGTGCGCTCGGTCGAGGAGATCGTCCGGCTGATGGGAGCCGAGCCCGAGGCAGCCGCGCCCAAGAGCAAGGGTCCCCGGGCCGGCGGCCGGGTCTCCCCCGCGCTCTCCGAGCTGGCCACCCGGCTCTCGGACCGCTTCGAGACCCGGGTGAAGGTCGACCTCGGGCAGAAGAAGGGGAAGATCGTCGTCGAGTTCGCCTCCATGGAGGACCTGGAGCGGATCCTCTCCACGCTGGCCCCGGACGAGGGCCCGGTGATCACGGGAAGCCGCTCCGAGCGCGACGGCTGACCATCCGGATTCCGCCACACCGCACTCCCACCCGGGGGCGGGTCCTGGTCCGATTCGGACCGGACCCGCCCCCGTGGCCTGTTCCTGTATGCGGCTCATCACCCCATCGATACGATGCGTTCTGGTATGCGCATCCGGCCTGATCCACCGCGGAGGGAGACCCGGGCATGCGAGAGGTGAGCCGCAGCCGGCTGGTGACAGCGACACTGGGACTCGGGGTGGTCGGCGGGTTCATCGGCAGTCTGCTCCGGGAACGGAGCACGCTGGCAGCGGCGCTCAGCGCGGCCGGCGAGGGAAGCGAGGAAGATCCTTCATGGGGCGTCGGCTCGTACCGCTCACGCTGGACAACCTTCCGGATCTCCCCCAGCGCTGCCGAGCCTGCGTCTTCTGGGAGCTTGATCCGGTCAGTGGAGAAGCCGCGATAAGGGCAGGGACCTCCGAGCTGGAGAAGGAGGGCTGGATCTCGGCAGTGCTTCTGGACTGGGGCTCCTGCGGGCGCGTGGTCTATGTGGACGACACCCCGGTCGGGTTCGTCCTTTACGCACCCCCCGCCTATGTGCCCCGGGCCACGGCCTTCCCGACCAGCCCGGTCTCCCCCGACGCGGTCCAGCTCATCACCGCGGTGATCGTCCCCGGCTACCAGGGACAGGGTCTCGGCCGGGTCATGGTGCAGACCGTCGCCAAGGATCTGCTGCGCCGCGGCTTCAAGGCGATCGAAGCGTTCGGTGACGCGCGGTGGAAGGAGCCGGCCTGCCTGCTGCCGGCCGACCATCTGCTCTCCGTCGGGTTCAAGACCGTGCGTCCCCATCCGGTCTATCCACGGCTCCGCCTAGAGCTGCGCTCCACCCTGTCCTGGAAGGAGGACGTGGAGCTGGCCCTCGACCGTCTCCTCGGCGGAGTGAAGAAGGAGCCCGCCCTACGGCCGCTTTAGGGACCGTGTGAGGCGATACGGCGAACGGCCCACCCCTCGGGGGTGGGCCGTCGATGTTTCACGTGAAACATCGCCCCGGGCGCCGGGGCGGAGGCAAACTCAGGCCTTCGCGGGGGCGTCGCCGAGGAAGGGCTCCAGGTCCCGCACGATGGCGGCCTTCGGCTTGGCGCCGACGATGGTCTTGGCGACCTCGCCGCCCTGGTAGACGTTGAGCGTGGGGATGGACATGACCCCGTACTTCGCCGCCGTGGCCGGGTTCTCGTCGATGTTCAGCTTGACCACCGTGATCTGGTCGCCGTGCTCCTTGGCGATCGCCTCCAGCGACGGGGCGATCTGGCGGCACGGTCCGCACCAGGCGGCCCAGAAGTCGACCAGTACGGGCTTGTCGCTCTTGAGGACGTCCTCCTCGAAGGACGCGTCGGTCACGTTCTTCAGGTCGCCGGCCACGGCGGCCTCCTTCACTTCGCGTATGTACGGGGGATGGGGGGTTGGTCAGATCGCCGCGGTCTTCTCCGGCTCGGCGATCTGCTCGCTGTCCGAGAGGGCGGCGAGGAAGCGCTCGGCGTCCAGGGCGGCCGAGCAGCCGGTGCCGGCGGCGGTGATGGCCTGGCGGTAGGTGTGGTCGACCACATCGCCGGCGGCGAAGACACCGGTCAGGTTGGTGCGGGTGGAGGGCGCGTCCACCTTGAGGTAGCCCTCGTCGTCCAGCTCCAGCTGGCCCTTGAACAGCTCGGTGCGCGGGTCGTGGCCCACGGCGATGAACAGTCCGGTGACCGGCAGCTCGCTGGTCTCGCCCGTCTTGGTGTTGCGCAGGGTCAGCCCGCTCAGCTTCTGCTCGCCCTGGACGGTGGCGACCTCGCTGTCCCAGGCGAACGTGATCTTCGGGTCGGCGAAGGCGCGCTCCTGCATGGCCTTGGAGGCCCGCAGGGTGTCCCGGCGGTGGACGATGGTGACGGACTTGGCGAACCGCGAGAGGAAGGTGGCCTCCTCCATCGCGGTGTCACCGCCGCCCACCACGGCGATGTCCTGGTCCTTGAAGAAGAAGCCGTCGCAGGTGGCACACCAGGAGACACCGCGGCCGGACAGGGCGTCCTCGTTGGGCAGACCGAGCTTGCGGTGCTGGGAGCCGGTGGTGATGATCACGGCCTTGGCGCGGTGGACCGTGCCCACCGTGTCGGTGACCGTCTTGATCTCGCCGGAGAGGTCGACCGAGACCACGTCGTCCGGGATGAGCTCCGCACCGAAGCGCTCGGCCTGGGCCCGCATGTTGTCCATCAGGTCCGGGCCCATGATGCCGTCACGGAAGCCGGGGAAGTTCTCCACGTCGGTCGTGTTCATCAGCGCGCCGCCGGCGCTCACGGCACCCTCGAAGACCAGGGGCTTGAGGGAGGCGCGCGCCGTGTACAGCGCTGCCGTGTAGCCGGCGGGCCCGGAGCCGATGATGATCACGTTACGGACGTCGCTCACGGAATTCTTCCTCGTCTCTGGGGACTGCCTGCTGCCTGCGGGGCCGAATCACGGACTCTTACCCCACGCAACGGATACTACGGGGCAGGCATTCCCGGGACGGCTCCGCGGCTCCGCGGCCCAGGGGTCAGGGACGGGGATAGGCGTGCGTCAGCAGGACGTCCGCCTTGGCACCGCCCTCCGGCCGGGCCGTGCAGGAGGCGTCCATCACATAGGCCTGCACCTGGGCCGGATCCTGGGCGTGCGGGAGGACCACCAGATAGGCCGGCGTCCCGCCGTAGTTGCCGCGCTCGGCGGCGAGCGCCGCCTCGGTACGGCCGGTCCCCTCCTGCACACACGGCGGCACGGCCACGTCCTCGGTACGGAAGGTCGAGGGCGCCTCGGCGCTGCGCGGTGCCTTCGAGGACTCCGGGACGTTCTCCCGCTTGCTCTCACCGGAGGTGCTCAGCAGGCTCTTGACCTGGTCGCCGACCGGTGCGCCCGCGAAGGTCTGCTGCTGGGCGGAGGCCGCGGAGCGGTCGGCCTGGGCGGTCGGGCCGTTGTCCGAGGGCTGGATCGCCTGGAGCACAAAGACGCTCAGCGAGACCGCGGCCACACCGAACAGGGCGCCCAGGACGGCGGTTCGGCGGCGCCGTGCCGGGTGCGGGGAGCGGCCCGGTCCCGTGGCGGAGGAGGACCGGCCGACCGGGCGGTCCCCGGAGCGCGGTCGCCGTTCCGCACGCGCTGCTGTGGCAGCCGTCGGGGTGGGCGATGTTTCACGTGAAACATCGCCGGTCGCTCGCGAGCCCTGAGCGCCGGTTCCGGCCTCCTCGGGGTCGGAGGGGGCGGTCGCGTCCAGCAGTGCTTCGGCCGCCAGCGCCGCGTCGATGCGCCCGGCGATGTCGGCGGGCATCCGGGTCGGTCCGGGCAGGGTGCCCAGCAGCCCGCGGATCTCCTCCAGCGAGGCCCGTACATCGGAGCACAGCTCGCAGCCATCCACATGCGCCCGGATGCCGGCGGTGCGGGACGGGGCGAGCAGCCCCTCGGTCAGATCGGAGATCTCCGAGACGTCCGGGTGCCGGGTCGTGTCGGTCGTGGATGTCATGTGCGCCCACCTCCGCCCTTCACTGCTGCAGGATCGTGCGGTCCCGCATCCCTAGGTCCCGATGCCGGTGGGACGGATGTCCCTGGCGTCCGGTTCCTTCCCCGGTCGGTGGGCGGGTTATCCCCGTTGTCCCCGCGCAGATGAGTGAGCATGGGCAGCAGCCGTGCCCGTCCTCGGGCGCAGCGGCTCTTGATGGTGCCCGCGGGGACCTCCAGGATCCGGGCGGCCTCCGCGACGGGGTATCCCTGCATGTCGACCAGCACCAGTGCCGCGCGCTGCTCGCTGGGCAGACGGCCCAGCGCCGCCAGCAGCTCCCGGTGGAGGTCCTGCCGTTCGGCGGGTGCCTCGGCGGACTCATGCGGCTCCAGCAGCTGTTCCAGTCGCTGGGTGTCGTCCACCGGGGAGGTCCGGCGGGAGGCGGCCTTGCGCGCCCGGTCCAGACAGGCGTTGACCGTGATGCGGTGCAGCCAGGTGGTGACGGCGGACTGGCCGCGGAAGGTGGCAGCGGCGCGGAAGGCGGAGACCAGCGCGTCCTGCACGGCGTCCGCGGCCTCCTCCCGGTCTCCCAGGGTCCGCACCGCCACCGCCCAGAGGCGGTCGCGATGGCGGCGTACCAACTCGCCGAAGGCATCGGGATCACCGGCGACATGGCGCGCCAGCAGGTCCTTGTCGTCCACGTCGCCCAGGTCGTCGGCGTCCATCGAAGAGCCCCCTCCCTGGCGGGTCATGGCGAGCGGCTCAGCCGGTGAAGCGCACGTCGGCGACGCCCTGCTTGTAACCCTCCGAACTGTAGCCGTCCCGGCCCGAATACGGCATCGCGGTGATCCACATCAGCACATAGCGGCTCTTGACCGGCTTGTCCGCCTTCAGGTCCAGCGTGGTGCCGCTGGTGGTGCCCTGGGCGATCTCCGTCAGACCACCCACCGGGTCCCCGGCGCCGCCGGCCGGCTGCAGCGAGTCGGTGGCATAGAGGCTGACCGTGGTGCGCGGACCGCCGTACCGCAGGGCGAGGGAGGCGGCGGACACCTCCTTCTCGGCGCCCAGGTCGTAGACGATGCCCACGCCCTTCTTCACCTGCGGGACGAGCTCGGGCCCGTCCAGGTAGTACTTGGTGCGCCAGTGGCTGCTGCTGTCGCCGTCGTAGGTCTTGGTGACATCCGCGGCGTTCTGCGGGGTGCCGTCCGGGGCGTACTCCTGCGCGCTCTCGACCCGCAGCGGTACCGGCACCTTCGGCTTCTTGTCGTCCGTGCCGCCGCCCGTGGTGGTGGTCGTGGACTGCCCGGGGTTGGGCTCGTCCGCGGTGTCCTGGCGGTCGAGGAGCTTGTCGGCGATCTGCCAGCTGCCCAGCCCCAGGGCGGCGATCAGCAGCGCCGAGACCGCCCACTTCAGCGCCTTGCCGGTGCGCGAGCCCAGCGGCGGGGGCGGAACCGGCGGCATCGCGCCGGCCTGCGGGCTGTGGTGCGGTGCGGAGCGTCCGTAGCCCTGCTGGTAGGTGGTGTGCTGGTAGTCGGCGGGGGTGGGGAACTCGGGCTCGGGCGGGCGGATGCGGGGCATCGCCGCGACCGCCTTGGCCAGTTCGTCCGGGCTGGTGCAGGGCTGCTCCTGCCGGGAGGCCGTGGCGCCGTCGTTGATCAGGGCGCGCATGGCGATCTCGGAGAGACCCCGGTGCACCCCGGCCCGGACCTGGTCGGGCGGCAGCAGGCCCACGCCCTTGGGCAGCCCGGACAGCCCGTGCGCGTTCTGCTCGTAGGGCCACCGCTGGGTCAGCGCGGCGTACAGCAGAGCGCCGATGGCCTCGGTGTCGGTGCGCTGGGGGTGCTCGGCGGTGATACCGCGCAGTGCCGCGTTCACCGCGAGACCGCGGATGCGGTACTGGCCGGTGGAGCTGCGGAGCACGGCCCCGGGGGTGAGCCGGAGATGGGCCAGTCCCTCGCGATGGGCGGCCGCCATGGCTTGGGAGACCTGGCTGACCAGCTGGTAGGCGTCATGGGCGGCCATCGGTCCGGCCGCGAGCAGGTTGGTCAGCTCGGTGGCATCCGGCAGCCACTCGTGGACCACATAGACCAGCTCGCTGTCCTCCACCGCGTCGAGGACCTGGACGAACCGGGGGTCTCCCAGCAGGGCCGAGGAGCGGGCGGCGGCCAGCACCGAGCGGGCCCGGGGGTGGCTGGCGGGGAGGGCGTGGACGCCGACGGCCCGGCGCAGCTTCTCGTCGACCGCCCGCCAGCTGCTGAAGCCGTCCAGACGGGTGACGCACTCCTCCAGCCGGTAGCGTCTGGCGATCTTGTAGCCGCTGTGCAGCTCGGGGCCGGTCGCGGCGGGCCGCTCGCCCTTGCCGCGATCCTCCGCACCGGCATCGGCGGTGGTGTCCCCCGCCTGGTCCTGCGCTTGCGCCACCCCGTCGGTCGCAGCCTGCCCCGCCTTCGCGGTCAGCGGTTCGTCACCGCTGTTGTCGGCCACGTCGACGGCAGCCGTGCTCCGTTCCGCCACCGTCGTTCCTGCCTCCCCATCCGTAGCGCCATGTCCCACAGCCAAGCCAATTGTGCCCACAGTCCGGTGCTATGCACGACACGCGGCCCCCGGCGATGGTTGTGCTGCGGGCCCGGGTACGGTTCGCCCGGTCAGCGGCCGAGACGGCCCCGGACCATGCCCACCAGGGTGTTGAGCTCCGCGATGCGCATCTTCCGGGCCGCCACATAGAAGACGACCAGCAGCACCAGTCCGCCGGCGACCAGCGCGATCAGCGAGCCGCCGGCGCCCCGGCCGAGCAGTTCGAGGAGGGCGAAACCGGTGGCACCGCTGAGCACCGCGGCGGGCAGCGAGGCCATGCACAGCCGGGCGTAGGTCCGGATCACCTGGGCGCTGTCCAGGTCGCCGCCGAGCCGGTTGCGCAGCCGCCGCCAGGCGATGCCGACGCCGACCGCGTACGCCAGGCCGTAGGAGCCCGCCATGCCGACGACCGCCCAGCGGGCGGGGAGCACCAGGTAGCAGGCGAAGGAGGCCGCCGCGTTGACCGCGGCCACGATCACCGTGTTGTAGAAGGGGGTGCGGGTGTCCTCGTAGGCGTAGAAGCCGCGGAGCACCACGTACTGCACCGAGTAGGGGATCAGGCCCAGGCCGAAGGCCATCAGGATGTAGCCCATACCGGTGGCGGCCTCGGTGCCCGCAGAGGCGTAGAGCAGGGTGGACATCGGTAGGCCGAGCGCCAGGAAGCCGAAGGCGACCGGCACGATCGCCACGGCCGAGTTGCGCAGGCCCTGTGAGATGTCGTCCCGGACGGCGCCGGGGTCGTCGTCGTGGGCGGCGCGGGAGATCCGCGGCAGCAGCGCGGCCATCACCGAGACGGTGATGATGGCCTGCGGCATGCCCCAGATGAGCTGGGCGTTGGAGTAGGCGAGGAAGCCGGTGCCGTCCATGCCGGAGGTCTTGCCCGCGGCGGTGGCGAGCTGGGTGACGACCACCACGCCGGCCTGGTTGGCCAAGACGAAGAGGACCGTCCACTTGGCCAGCTTCACGGTCTTGCCGAGGCCGTGGCCCTTCCAGTCGAACCGGGGGCGGAACCGGAAACCGGCCTCCCGCAGATAGGGCAGCATCGCCAGTGCCTGGACCACCAGGCCGAGCAGGGTGCCGATGCCGAGCAGCTGCACGCCTTCGGCCGGGATGGTGTCCACGCCCATCTTGGACTCGGACGAGGTGCCGTACACCCAGATGAACAGCCCGAAGGTGAAGATCACCACGATGTTGTTGAGGACCGGGGTCCACATCATCGCGCCGAACCGGCCGCGGGCGTTGAGGATCTGGCCCATGACCACATGCACGCCCATGAAGAAGATCGTGGGCAGGCAGTAGCGGGCGAAGGTCACCGCCGCGCTGTTGGCGGCGACATCGTCCGCGATGGTGTCCGACATCGCCTTGACCAGCAGCGGAGCCCCGATCACGGCGATGGCGACGATCACCCCGAGCGCCACCATGACCAGGGTCAGCAGCCGGTTGGCATAGGCCTCGCCGCCGTCCGCGTCGTCCTTCATGGAACGGACCAGCTGCGGTACGAAGACCGAGTTCAGTCCGCCGCCCACGGTGAGGATGTAGATCATCGTCGGCAGGGTGGCGGCCACGGTGTAGGCGTCACCGAGCAGGGCGGCGCCGAGCGCGCCGGTGATGACCAGGGTGCGGGCGAAGCCGGTGAGCCGGGACACCAGGGTGCCGGCCGCCATGACGGCACTGGACTTCAGCAGCCCGGAGGCGCGGCCACCGGACTTCTTCGGAGCGGGTGCCGGCGCCGGGGCGGCCTCCGGCTCGGACGGCGCGGGCTGCCCGCCCTGGCCCTGCTGGTCGCGGTAGAGGTGGGCGAAGGCGTCCGGCTCCGGCTGCTGCTCCCCGGCGCGGGTGACCAGGTCGTCCACGCCGGTGAACTGCACGGTCCGGGCGTCGTCGCCGTACGGCAGGTGCCGGGACGGCCCGTCCGGCTCGGGCGGCGGGGTCTGCGCCCAGACCCGGGGGTCGGGCGCGTACTGCGGGGCCTCGGGCTGCTGGTACAGCGGTTGCGGCTCCTGGTAGGTGCCCGGTGGCGGCGGGGGGTGGGCGGCCCGGTCGTACAGTGCCTCGCCCACCGGGTCCTGCGCGGCCAGATCACGGTTGCCGTAGGGGTCCTGGTCGTAGGCGTGCTGGAGATACGGGTCCGGTGCGGCGGGCGGGTGCTGCTCCGACTCGGGAGCCGGCCCGCCGTAGGGCGTGCTGCTCCCGCCCGCGCCCTGACCGCGGTCACCGTCGTACGGCGCGTTCATGGTCTACCCCACCTCATCGTCCCCGGCCGACCGGCCACGACATCGCTCAACGGTCCACTTTCTCACCCTGGCCCGGTGCGTCGGCGCTTTGTGCGGCGGTGTCCGGCGCAGGGTCACTCGGCTGCGCCCGGCCGGAGCCCGGAACCGCGGGGGCGTCGCTCCCGCCGGCGGGCGGGCTGTCCACCGGCTCGCCACCGTCCGCACCGTCGCCGCCGTTGCCCGCGGGACCGTCCGGTGCGCCCGGTGCCGGCGCTCCGTCACCCTCCCCGCCGTCGGCCGCGACGGTCTTCTTGCGCCGGGAGTACATCCGGACACCGGCCAGCACCAGCAGCAGGAATCCGCCGGCGATGACCAGCATCACGGTCGGGGTGATCTCGGAGACCTTGGCGGTGAAGGTCATCGGCTTGCCGTACGGCTTGCCGTCGGCGGTGTAGAGCTGGGCCGTCATCGGGACGGGGCCGTTGGCGTTGGCGGAAGCGGTGAACTTCACCGACTGGCTGTGGCCGCCGTCGATCCGCACCGGCAGCGTGGCCACCGTGTCGTCGCCGTTGAGCTTCAGGCGGGTGGGCTTGGTCGAGGTCAGCCTCAGGGTGAGCCGGTCGATGCCCTGGACGAGCTGGTTCTGCACGGTCACCGGGATGGTGGCGCTGCGCCCGGACAACGTCAGATCGGACTTGTCGATCAGCTGCACCTCGGCCGTGAGGTCCTTCAGATGCCGCAGCACCCCGGCGCGGTAGTCGCTCGCCGCCTCGCCCCGGCCGCGCCAGGAGGTCGACATCCCGCGGTCGATGGCGTTGCCGAAGGGGGTCACCACCCGGTCCGGCTGGGTGAGGATGCCCGCGAAGTCGTCCAGGGTCTCCTGGGTCACCCGGACATCGTGGTAGGCGGCCACCGGGAGCTCCCCGCGGCGCAGCTGCCCCGGATAGCGCCGACTGCCGGGCACCTTGATCGCCGCGTCGGGGTCCGGCTTGGCGGCGGCGGCCGCGACCAGGTCGCTGGGCTGGCTCCAGCGCTGCGCGGAGAGCCCGCGCAGCGCGGTCGCCATCGACTGGGCCTGGGCGGCGGTGGGCATGCGCTGCGGGGCGACGACGATGCTGCGCTGCTTGCCGGGCTGCTGGTGGGTGAGGACCAGGGTCTGGGCGAGGAACTGCTGGACCGCGAGCGTGGCGGTGTCGGCCCGGGTCATATCGCCTTGGAAGGCGGTGGAGAGCGAGGCGTCGGAGACGACGGCGGTGGTCCCGCCGCCGATGGGCCGGGCGGCGTTCGGCGCGTAGGGGAGGTCGTCGCGGAGGCTGTCGCCGCGGGCGATGACCTTGTCGGCGCCGGCCGAGGTGGCCACATCGACGATCGAGGGGTCGACGGCTCCGTCGACCGGCCAGGCGAAGTCCACCGAGGGCTTCACATGGAGGATGGTCTCCACGGTGGTCTCGGCGACGTCCGTGGCGGGCCGCAGATGGCCCAGCGAACCGGAGACCTCCCTGCCGCGGTGGGCGAGCGAGGCCAGGTCCGGGTCGCCGTAGGGCAGGGCGACGACCTTGCGCCCCTGGACGGCCTTCTGCAGGGAGTCGAGCCACTGCTCGGCACGGGCCTGCTGCTTCCCGGGGACGCGCTGGTCCCCGTTCTTCACCTGGTAGCTGTTGGCCATCGCCTCGACCGTGGCGAGCAGGTCCGGGTCGACCACCCAGGTCACCGGCAGCTCGGCGCCCAGGGAGACGAGCCGCTCCAGCCGTCCGCCGGGCGCCAGCTCCTCGGCCAGCTTGTCGTCCTCGAAGACCGGCGTCTGCTGGTCGTCCGTCCCGGTCTCGGCGGAGAGGTGGGCGGAGGAGATCAGCGGCCAGAGATAGGTGAGCTGGGTCTTCTTCTCGGTGGCCTCCGGCTGCCAGGGCAGGAAGGTCCGCTCGATGCCGAGGACCTGGTCGTAGGGCTCGCTGGGGGTCCGCCCGGTCAGCGAGACGCCCAGCTGGTAGGCGCCCTCGCCGTCCAGGCCCAGCTTGTCCACGGGGACGCTCAGGCTGAAGTCATGGCCGATACCGGCGGGCAGCCGGGGGATCTTCACCGTATAGGCGCCGCCGAGCGCCTCCCCGTCCGAGCCGGGCCGGAAGCCGGAGCGCTTGGCGAGGGAGTCGACCTGTCCCCGGCTGGACATCCGCGAGCCGACCCGCAGGTCGACCACCGCGTCGCTGACCGTCTCCTTGCCCCGGTTGGTCACGGTGCCGCTGATTTTGAGGGTGTCGCCCTCCGTCGGGGCGCTGGGCGTCAGCGTGTCCAGAGACACATCCACGGACCGCTGGTCGGAGGCCTTGGCGGCGGCCGGGGCCGAGGGCACCGCCACTGGGGCCGCGGCCGGTGCGGCGTGCGCCGGCGGTACGGTCAGCAGCGCGGCGAGCAGTGGAGCGCCGGCCAGGGCGGCGGCCGTCCGCCGTACCCACCGCCGGGCAGGCGAGGGACCGGCCCCCTGGAGATCTGCCGCCTCGGCCACGTGCTCGCCCGTCCTCGTCTGTCGGTCGTCTGCCGCCGTCGCACCGGCCGCGCCCTGGCGTGGCGCCGGTTCCTTGCGTCCAGGCATGGTAACGAGGAGCGCCGCCGCCGAGTGCCGCGGACTGCTCCACCTGATCGGGCCGGGGACACCGCGACCGCGCGAAATCCGGGCCACCGGCCCGGACAGCGGCACGTACCCTTTTCTGTTGTGCCGAACGCCAACGAAGAGACCCCGAACACGCTGAGCCAGGTGCAACGCCGCGCGGTCAGTGAACTACTGCGTGTGTCCCCTGTCGCCGACGACCTCGCCCGCCGCTTCCAGGATGCCGGGTTCAGCCTGGCGCTGGTCGGGGGTTCGGTACGGGACGCCCTGCTCGGCCGGCTCGGCAACGACCTCGACTTCACCACCGACGCCCGCCCCGAGGACGTACTGAAGATCGTCCGGCCGTGGGCCGACTCGGTGTGGGACGTCGGCATCGCCTTCGGTACGGTCGGCTCGCAGAAGGCCGGCTACCAGATCGAGATCACCACCTATCGCTCCGAGGCCTACGACCGGACCTCGCGCAAGCCGGCGGTCTCCTACGGCGACTCCATCGAGGACGACCTCGTCCGGCGGGACTTCACGGTGAACGCCATGGCCGTCGCCCTGCCGCAGAAGGAGTTCATCGACCCGCACGGCGGTCTGGACGATCTGGCCCAGCGGGTGCTGCGCACCCCGGGCACCCCGCAGGAGTCCTTCTCCGACGATCCGCTGCGAATGATGCGGGCCGCCCGGTTCGCCGCCCAGCTCGACTTCGAGGTGGCCCCCGAGGTCGTCGCCGCGATGACGGAGATGGCCGACCGGATCGAGATCGTCTCCGCCGAGCGCGTCCGGGAGGAGCTGAACAAGCTGGTCCTCTCCACGAACCCCCGCACGGGGCTGGGACTGCTGGTGGACACCGGCCTCGCCCAGCGGGTGCTGCCGGAGCTGCCGGCCCTGCGGCTGGAGCGGGACGAGCACCACCGCCACAAGGACGTCTACGAGCACTCGCTCACCGTGCTGGACCAGGCGATCGACCTGGAGGAGGACGGCCCCGACCTGGTCCTGCGGCTGGCGGCGCTTCTCCATGACATCGGCAAGCCCCGCACCCGGCGCTTCGAGTCGGACGGTCGGGTCTCCTTCCACCACCACGAGGTGGTGGGGGCGAAGATGACCAAGAAGCGCATGACGGCCCTGAAGTACTCCAACGAGATGGTCAAGGACGTCTCCCGCCTGGTGGAGCTGCATCTGCGCTTCCACGGCTATGGCACCGGGGAGTGGACCGACTCGGCGGTGCGGCGCTATGTCCGGGACGCCGGTCCGCTGCTGAACCGGCTGCACAAGCTGACCCGCTCGGACTGCACCACCCGGAACAAGCGCAAGGCCAGCGCGCTCTCCCGGGCCTATGACGGGCTGGAGGAGCGCATCGCCCGGCTCCAGGAGCAGGAGGAGCTGGACGCCATCCGCCCGGACCTGGACGGCAACCAGATCCAGCAGGTGCTGGGCATCACTCCCGGCCCGGCGGTCGGCAAGGCCTACGCCTTCCTGCTCGACCTGCGGCTGGAGAACGGCCCGATGGGGTACGACGAGGCCGCCGCGGCACTGAAGGAGTGGTGGGCCGCCCAGGGGTGAGCCCCCGGCGGGGGCGATGTTTCACGTGAAACATCGCCCCCGGCCCGTATAGCCGGCTGATGTTTCACGTGAAACAATCAGCCGGCCTCCCGCGCGCTGTGGCGCCGCAGCAGCACGGCGACTGTCGCGTACAGCGCGGTGACCAGCAGGATCAGCGGTGCCGAGCGGCCGTCCGGCGGCAGCAGCGGGACCGAGACCGCGGCCGCGGCGACAAAGGCCGTGTTGAACAGCACGTCGTACAGCGCGAAGACCCGGCCGCGCAGGGCGTCGTCCACACCGGTCTGCACGGCCGTGTCGGTGGCGATCTTCACCCCCTGGGTGGTCAGCCCCAGCATGAAGGCGGCCGCCAGCATCGGGGCGAGCGCGAAGGGCAGCCCGAGCGCCGGGGTCAGCACCGCCGCGGCCGCGGTACACACCACCGTCCAGCCCGCCGGCCCCCGTCGGCCGATCCCCCACGGGGAGAGCACCGCGGCCGCGAAGAAGCCCGCCCCCGAGACGCCCACCGCCAGCCCCAGCAGCGCCAAGCCCCGCGACTCGGTGGACGACCAGGCATAGCGGCAGAGCATCAGCACCATGACGGTGAGCGAGCCGTAGCAGAAGCGCACCACCGTCATCGCGGCGAGCGCCCGGGCGGCCCGGCGCCGCTCGGCGAGATGGCGCAGCCCCTCCAGCAGTCCGCGGACCGTGGAGAGCAGGGCCGCGCCTACCCGGGGCTGCACCTGCTCGGGGTCCGGGCCGAGCAGTTCCCGGCCCAGCCGCAGCGAGCCGAGCGCGGAGCAGAGGTAGAGCACGGCGCCCACCAGCAGGACGGCCGCATCCGAGTCGGCCCCCGCCAGCCGGACGGCGAAGGCGATCCCTCCGCCCGCGGTGGCGGCCAGGGTGCCGGCGGTGGGGGACAGCGAGTTGGCCACCACCAGGCGCTCGGCGTCCACCACCCGGGGCAGCGCGGCGGAGAGCCCGGCCAGCACGAAGCGGTTCACGGCCGTGACACAGAGCGCCGAGGCGTAGAAGAGCCAGTCCGGCACCGAGGCCAGCACCAGCAGGGCGGTGGTGCCGGCCAGCACGGCCCGCAGCAGATTCCCGTACAGCAGCACCTGGCGCCTCCGCCAGCGGTCGAGCAGCACCCCGGCGAACGGGCCGAGCAGGGAGTACGGCAGCAGGAGCACCGCCATGGCGGAGGCGATGGCCGAGGGGGAGGCCTGCTTCTCGGGCGAGAAGACCACATAGGCGGCCAGTGCCACCTGGAAGAGCCCGTCCGCGCACTGGGAGAGCAGCCGTACGGCCAGCAGCCGGCGGAAGTCCCTCAGGCGCAGCAGTACGCGCAGATCACCCACGGCGGACATGGCGACAAGGGTCACATACGGCGAAGGTCCCCGGGCGGCTGCCACGGGGACCTTCGACTGGCGGGTACGCCGTCATCGAGACGCCGAGATCAGCGCTCGACCTCGCCCTTGATGAACTTCTCGACGTTGGCGCGGGCCTCGTCGTCGAAGTACTGCACCGGCGGGGACTTCATGAAGTACGAGGACGCGGAGAGGATCGGGCCGCCGATGCCCCGGTCCTTGGCGATCTTCGCGGCGCGCACCGCGTCGATGATGACACCCGCCGAGTTCGGCGAGTCCCACACCTCCAGCTTGTACTCCAGGTTCAGCGGGACGTCGCCGAAGGCACGACCCTCCAGGCGGACATAGGCCCACTTGCGGTCGTCCAGCCAGGCCACGTAGTCCGAGGGGCCGATGTGGACGTTGTTCTCGCCGAGGTCCCGGTCCGGGATCTGCGAGGTGACGGCCTGGGTCTTGGAGATCTTCTTGGACTCCAGCCGCTCCCGCTCCAGCATGTTCTTGAAGTCCATGTTGCCGCCGACGTTCAGCTGCATGGTGCGGTCCAGGATGACGCCCCGGTCCTCGAACAGCTTCGCCATCACCCGGTGCGTGATGGTGGCGCCGACCTGCGACTTGATGTCGTCGCCGACGATCGGGACACCGGCCTCGGTGAACTTGTCCGCCCACTCCTTGGTGCCGGCGATGAAGACCGGGAGCGCGTTGACGAAGGCGACCTTGGCGTCGATGGCGCACTGCGCGTAGAACTTCGCCGCGTCCTCGGAGCCCACCGGCAGGTAGCAGACGAGGACGTCCACCTGCTTGTCCTTGAGGACCTGGACGATGTCGACCGGCTCCTCGGCGGACTCCTCGATGGTCAGCCGGTAGTACTTGCCCAGACCGTCCAGGGTGTGGCCGCGCTGGACCGTGACGCCGCTGGAGGGCACGTCGCAGATCTTAATGGTGTTGTTCTCGCTGGCGCCGATGGCGTCCGAGAGGTCCAGGCCGACCTTCTTCGCGTCCACGTCGAAGGCGGCGACGAACTCCACGTCCTTGACGTGGTAGTCGCCGAACTGGACATGCATCAGACCCGGCACCTTGGCCGCCGAGTCGGCGTCCTTGTAGTACTCGACGCCCTGCACCAGCGAGGCGGCGCAGTTGCCCACGCCGACGATGGCTACGCGAACCGAACCCATTCCGGTTGCTCCCTGTGTTCTCTGAAGGCCCGCCTGGCGGCGGGTCTCACTTGTCGGTGTCGTCGGACGGATCCGGCCGGGTACTGCCCCCGTGCCGGGGCAGGCCGCCCGTGTCTGAGGATGTGTCGTCCTGCCGGGCGGGACGACCGGGGGTGGTGGGCCGCTGGTCGCGACCGGCCCGCTCGCTCTCGATGAGCTCGTTGAGCCAGCGCACCTCGCGCTCCACCGACTCCATGCCGTGCCGTTGCAGCTCCAGCGTGTAGTCGTCCAGGCGCTCGCGGGTACGCGCCAGGGAGGCGCGCATCTTCTCCAGGCGCTCCTCCAGGCGGGTGCGCCGGCCTTCCAGCACGCGCATCCGCACCTCGCGCTCCGTCTGGCCGAAGAAGGCGAAACGGGCGGCGAAGCTCTCGTCCTCCCAGGTGTCGGGCCCGGTGTGGGAGAGCAGCTCCTCGAAGTGCTCCTTCCCCTCCGCCGTCAACCGGTAGACGATCTTGGCGCGCCGGCCCGCGAGCGACGCGGCCAGGGCCTCCTCCGGGGCGCTGCCCGGTTCCTCGATCAACCAGCCGTTTGCGACCAGCGTCTTGAGGCAGGGGTAGAGCGTTCCGTAACTGAAGGCCCGGAAGATGCCGAGCGAGGTGTTGAGCCGCTTGCGCAGCTCATAGCCGTGCATCGGCGCCTCGCGGAGCAGGCCGAGGACGGCGAACTCGAGGATGCCGGAGCGTCTGCTCACCCGTCTTCTCCTCACTCCGCCGCCGCGCTCTGTGCCGCTCCGTGTGTCCACGTATCGGCGCGCTATGCCGTTCCGATGTATCGGATCGATACATCCCGACGATAGATGTGGCCCGGGAGGGCGACAAGGGCGACCCGGGTGAGCGGCGTCACATACGCGGTTCGCAGTAAGTGACTTGCCTGATTTGGGGGGAACTTCGGTCCCCGGGGGTTTGGCGGCCTGCGTAGTCTGTGCGGCATGCACACCACTGGGAACCGTGTGGCACCGGGAGGCGTCTTCTCCTCGGGTGCAGTGCGGATGAGCCCCGACATGTGCTCGTCCGTATCCATGTCGGGGGACCGGAACTCAAGAGCCGCTTCCAGGCCCGCGGGCCTGCCCGAGGAGTAGTCGTTCGATGAGCGAGCACCGTCGCAAACCGCCGCAGCCGCAAGGTGGCGGTCGTGCCGCGGCCAGACGAGCCGCCCAGCAGTCCTCCGGACGCCGGGCGGCTCCCGGTCATCCGGCCGGCGCCTCCGGGGCGCCGCACGGGTCGTACGGCGAGGAGCCGGCCTTCGGCAGCCGTGCCGAGGCCCGCCGGGCCGCTCAGCGCGGCGGTGGCCGCCGCCGGGGCGCCGCGGCCGCGGGCGGTCCTCCCGGGAAGAAGCGCCTGATCGACTACCCCCGGGCCGGCAGGCACGGCTGGCGGCGCTGGACGCCGTCCTGGAAGCTGGTCGGCGGGCTGTTCCTCGGGTTCGTGGGGTCGGTGTTGGGCGCCTCGGTGATCGCCTACGCCTGGGTGGACCTGCCGAACATGGCGAACACCGCCAAGGCGCAGAACAACGTCTACTACTGGTTGGACGGCAGCCAGATGGCCGCGACCGGTGGCGAGATCAACCGGCAGAACCTCAAGTACGACGACATCCCCAAGGCGATGCAGGACGCGGTCATCTCCGCGGAGAACAAGAGCTTCTGGGACGACTGGGGGGTGGACCCCAAGGGCATCGGCCGCGCCTTCTACAACATGGCGACCGGCGGCGACACCCAGGGCGGCTCGACCATCACCCAGCAGTATGTGAAGAACGCCATGCTGGACGACCGCAGCCAGACCGTCTCCCGTAAGGCCAAGGAGCTCTTCATCTCCCTCAAGGTCGGCCAGAAGGTCTCCAAGGAGGAGGTGATGGCGGGCTATCTCAACACCTCCTACTACGGCCGGGGCGCCTACGGCCTCCAGGCCGCCGCCCGCACCTACTACAACAAGAGCGCGGACGACCTCGACGCCAGCCAGTGCGCCTTCCTCGCCGGACTGCTCAAGGGCTCCACCTACTTCGACCCGGCCGGTGCGCCGGAGATCGACCCCAAGGGCGCCACCCCGGAGGCCAACACCAAGCGCGCCACCGAGCGGTGGAGCTGGATCCTGGGCCAGATGGTGCAGGACGGAAGCCTGGAGGCCACGGACCGGGCCAAGTACACCAAGTTCCCGATGCCCTACCCGCCGAAGAAGGAAGCCAAGCTGGGCGGGCAGATCGGCTATCTGGTCGACCTGGCCAAGGCCAACTTCATCAACAGCAACGGCCAAGGGATCACGGCCAAGGACCTCGCCGAGGGCGGCTACGAGATCCACACGACCTTCGACAAGAAGAGGGTCAAGCTGCTGGCGGAGTCGGTCAAAAAGGTCTACGACAAGCACATCGACCCGGAGAAGCGCCCGGACACGGACACCCACGTCCAGTTCGGCGGCGCCTCGATCGACCCGAACACCGGCGCCATCGCCGCCATCTACGGCGGCCAGGACGCCACCAAGCACTTCACCAACAACGCCGACAAGACCGGTGCCGCGGTCGGCTCGACGTTCAAGCCGTTCGTGCTGGCCGCCGCCATGCGGGACGGGGTGCGCGACCCGGCGGGGGGGCCCGAGCAGGGTCCGGAGAGCCGCAAGATCATCGACCCCGACACGGCGATCTACAACGGCGACAACAAGCTGAAGATCAAGAACTTCGACGGCAGCATCTGGCACGACGAGAACGGCAAGGAGTGGCTCCAGGCCAACGACGAGAAGAAGGACTACGGGCCGATCGACCTGCGTGAGGCGATGGTCCACTCCGCCAACTCGCCGTTCGTGCAGCTCGGCATGGACATCGGCATCAAGCAGGTCCGGCAGGCGGCGATGGACGCCGGTCTGCGCGAGGACAGCCTGATCGGCGCCGATGTGCCGTCCTTCTCCATCGGCATCTCCGACCCCAGCGCCATCCGGATGGCCGGGGCCTACGCCACCTTCGCCGCCAACGGCAAGCAGCGCGAGCCGTACTCGGTGACCAAGGTCGAGAAGCTCGGCGAGATCATCTACCAGCACGACGACAGCGGGGCCCGCCAGCCCTTCTCCAGTGCGGTCGCCAGCAATGTCACCGATGTGCTCCGGGACGTGGTCAAGGAGGGCACCGGCACCAACGCGGCGATCCCCGGGCGCCCGGTCGCCGGCAAGACCGGTACCACCGACGGCAACAAGTCCGCCTGGTTCGTCGGCTACACCCCGCAGCTGGCCACCGCCATCGACATGTACCGGCTCGACGACGACGCCTCCAACAAGAACCGCCAGTTCGAGGAGATGTTCGGCACCGGTGCCCAGCCGAAGATCCACGGCTCCTCGTTCCCGTCGCAGATCTTCCAGTCGTACATGTCCGCGGCGCTCAAGGGCGAGAAGGTGATCCAGTTCCCCAAGCCTGGGGACCTGGACGCCGACAGCTTCTACGGCGGCGGCGCCAAGAGCCCTGAGCCGACGCCGACCAAGGAGGAGCCGAGCACCAGCCCCTCCCCGAGCGACTCGCCGAGCACCAGCCCGTCCCCCACCCCGTCCAAGGAGCCGAGCGAGGAGCCGTCGAGCCCCGAGCCGACCGACGACTGCAGTCCCTTCGACCCGAACTGCGACGACGGCGACAACGGGGGCGGCGATCCCAACGGCGGCCAGGACGGCGGTGCCGTCGACGGCGGGGCCACCGACGGCCAGAGCGACGGTGGAGCCACCGACGGCGGGACGATAGACGGCCAGACGGGCGGCCAGCCGAACGGCGGTCAGGCCAATGGTGGCCAGGCCAACGGCGGCCAAGCCAACGGGGGCCAGGCCAACGGCGGTCAGGCCAACGGCGGTCAGGCCAACGGGGGCCAGGCCAACGGCGGCCAGGCCAACGGAGGCTGGCTGGCCGGACGGGACGGCTGATCCCACCCCGCCGGGCGGACCCCTCGCCCGTATCGCGTCACCGGGCCGCCGCGCCCCGCGTACCGCACCGTCACCGGTCGGACCGCGGGGCACGGCGGCCCTCGCCGTACTCACGGCCGTACCCGGGCCCAGGCCGCCGCGCCGGGCCCGGTCCCCAGGCCCGTACGGCAGGATGTCCCCCATGCCGATCCCGGAGAAGACGACGAGCGCGCACCGCGACCGGTCCGAGGTGGCCCCGACCCGGCATGACGAGGTCGCCGCCGCGGGCAGCGAACTGGTCGGCGGGCGCTTCGGCCGCTGGGCGCGGCCCGGGGCGTCGGCGCTCACCCCGGTACGCGTCGTCGCGCTGACGGCGATCGGGATGTTCGCCCTCGGCATGGTGCAGAAACTGCCCTGCTACAACTGGGCCTGGTTCCGCGGCACCAGCTCCCAGTACACCCACGCCTGCTACTCCGACATCCCGCACCTGTTCGTGGGGCGCGGCTTCGCCGACGGGCTGGTGCCGTACGTCGACCGGCTCGGCGGCGATATGCAGTACCTGGAGTACCCGGTGCTGACGGGGCTGTTCATGCAGGTCGCGTCCTGGCTGACGCTGCCGTTCGACGGCGACCTGATGTACCGCGAGCAGATGTACTGGCTGGTCAACGCCGCCCTGCTGATGGCCTGCACCGCGGTGCTCGCGGTCTGCACGGCCCGCACCCACCGGCGCCGCCCGTGGGACGCCCTGCTGGTCGCCCTGGCGCCCGCCCTCGCGCTCACCGCCACCATCAACTGGGACCTGCTCGCGGTGGCGCTGACCGCGGCCGCGATGCTGATGTGGTCCCGCGGCCGGGCGCTGGCCTGCGGAGTGCTGCTGGGGCTGGCCACCGCCGCGAAGTTCTACCCCTTCCTGCTGCTGGGGCCGCTGCTGGTGCTCTGCTGGCGGGCGGGCAAGTGGCGGGCGTTCGGCGCGGCGCTGCTCGGCGCGGTCGGCGCCTGGCTGGCGGTCAACGTCCCGGTGATGCTGCTCGCCCCGGAGGGCTGGCGGAAGTTCTACAGCTTCAACCGGGAGCGCGGGATCGACTTCGGCTCGTTCTGGCTGATCATCACCCAGCGCAGCGGTACGGAGATCACCGCCGGGGCGGTCAACGTCTACGGGATGCTGCTGGTGCTGCTGGCCTCCGCCGGGATCGCCGTGCTGGCCCTGGCCGCGCCGCGCCGGCCGCGCTTCGCCCAGCTGGCCTTCCTGCTGGTGGCGGCGTTCATCCTGACCAACAAGGTCTACTCGCCGCAGTATGTGCTCTGGCTCATCCCGCTGGCCGCGCTGGCCCGCCCCCGGTGGCGGGACTTCCTGATCTGGCAGGGCTGCGAGGTGCTGTACTTCCTCGGCATCTGGATGTACCTGGCGTACACCTCCAGCGGCGAGAAGCAGGGCCTGCCGACGGAGGGCTACCAGTTCGCGATCGTGCTGCACCTGGTCGGGACGCTCTATCTGTGCGCGGTGGTGCTGCGCGACATCCTGATGCCGGAGCGGGACCCGGTGCGCCGGGACGGCTCCGACGACCCCTCGGGCGGTGTCCTGGACGGCGCCGAGGACGCCTTCACCCTCAGCGGCACCCTGGGCCGGGACTCCTACGCCGCGCCGATGCTCCAGGGGCCGCGGGTGGACTGGGGCGCGCCCCGGGAGTGACCGGGCCCCGGTACGTACACGCACGGCGGCGGCGCGGCTCCCGAGGGGGCCGCGCCGCCGTTCCTGTGCCTAGCGCTCGACGATGCGGTCATACTGGGTGGTGGTGTGCCGCAGATGGGCGACCATCTCGTCGCCGACCCGGGGCTCCTGCGCGTCGGCGGGCACGAACAGGATGGACACCTGCATGTGCGGGGGCTCGGCGAACCAGCGCTGCTTCCCGGCCCAGACGAAGGGCGAGAGGTTGCGGTTGACCGTGGCCAGACCGGCCCGGGCGACGCCCTTGGCGCGCGGCATCACCCCGTGCATCGCCTTGGGGGCCTCCAAACCCACCCCGTGCGAGGTGCCGCCGGCGACGACGACCAGCCAGCCCTCGGAGGCCGTCTTCTGCTGCCGGTAGCCGAACCGCTCGCCCTTGGCGACCCGGGTGACGTCCAGCACCGCGCCGCGGTACTCGGTGGCCTCGTGGTCGCCCAGCCACAGCCGGGTGCCGATCCGCGCCCGGAACCGGGTCTGCGGGAACTGCTGCTGGAGCCGGGCCTGCTCCTCGGCGCGCAGATGGCTGACGAACATGGTGTGCAGCGGCAGCCGGGCCGCGCGCAGCCGGTCCATCCAGGCGATGACCTCCTCGACGGCGTCGGTGCCGTCGGTGCGGTCCAGCGGCAGGTGCAGGGCGAAGCCCTCCAGCCGTACGTCCTCGATGGCCGCGTGCAGCAGGTGCAGGTCCTGCTCGCTGATGCCGTGGCGCTTCATCGAGCTCATGCACTCGATGACGACCCGGGCGCCGACCAGCGCGTGCACCCCGTCGACGGAGGACACCGAGCGGATGACCCGGTCGGGCAGCGGGACGGGCTCCTCACCGCGCCGGAACGGGGTCAGCACCAGCAGGTCGCCGCTGAACCAGTCCTTGATGCGGGCCGCCTCGTAGGTGGTGCCGACGGCGAGGACGTCGGTGCCGAGCCGGGCCGCCTCCTCCGCGAGCCGCTCGTGCCCGAAGCCGTAGCCGTTGCCCTTGCAGACCGGAATCAGCCCGGGGAACTGGTCGAGCACGGTCTTCTGGTGCGCCCGCCAGCGAGCGGTGTCGACGTAGAGGGAGAGCGCCATGGCCGGGACTGACCCTTTCTCAGAGCTGCGGTGTCGTGGATACGGGAAACGGGGTGCGGGATGCGTCGGCGGTGCCGCCGCGCGGTGATCGCACGGGTGTGCGGTGGTGCGGCAGTCCGTACGAGACTACGGGGCCGGTGCGGTCAGCGGCGCGACATGTAGATGTCGAGCGCCTTGTGCAGCAGCTTGTTCAGCGGGAAGTCCCACTCGCCGATGTACTCCACAGCCTCGCCGCCGGTGCCGACCTTGAACTGGATGAGGCCGAAGAGGTGGTCGGTCTCGTCCAGCGAGTCGGAGATGCCGCGCAGGTCGTAGACGGTGGCGCCCATGGCGTACGCGTCCCGCAGCATCCGCCACTGCATGGCGTTGGACGGGCGGACCTCGCGGCCGATGTTGTCGGAGGCGCCGTAGGAGTACCAGACGTGCCCGCCGACGACCAGCATGGTCGCGGCCGACAGGTTCACGCCGTTGTGGCGGGCGAAGTAGAGCCGCATGCGGTTGGGGTCCTCGTTGTTGAGGACGGTCCACATGCGCTGGAAGTACGACAGCGGGCGCGGCCGGAACCGGTCGCGGACGGCGGTGATCTCGTAGAGCCGCTGCCACTCCTCCAGGTCGTGGTAGCCGCCCTGGACGACCTCCACGCCGGCCTTCTCGGCCTTCTTGATGTTGCGGCGCCACAGCTGGTTGAAGCCCTTGAGGACCTCGTCCAGCGAGCGGTTGGCCAGCGGCACCTGGAAGACGTAGCGGGGCTGGACGTCGCCGAAGCCGGCGCCGCCGTCCTCGGCCTGCTGCCAGCCCATCTTGCGCAGCCGGTCCGACACCTCGAAGGCGCGCGGCTCGATGTGGGTGGCCTCCACGTCCCGCAGCCGCTTGACGTCGGGGTCCTGGATGCCGGACTTGATCGCGCCGGCGTCCCAGCGGCGGATCACCACCGGCGGGCCCATCTTCACCGAGAAGGCGCCCTGCCGCTTGAGGTGCGCCAGCATCGGCTGGAGCCAGTCGTCGAGGTTGGGCGCGTACCAGTTGATCACCGGGCCCTCGGGTAGGTACGCCAGGTACCGCTTGACCTTGGGGAGCTGCCGGTAGAGCACCAGCCCGGCGCCGACCAGCTGCCCGTGGGCGTCGAACCAGCCGAGGTTCTCCGAGCGCCACTCGGACTTCACATCAGCCCATGCGGGGACCTGGCAGTGACTCGCCGCCGGCAGGCTCTGGATGTACGCCAGATGCTGTTCTCGGCTGATGGTCCTCAGGGTCAGGCTCATGCGGGGCGCTCCTCGGCAGGTGTGTCCCCATGGGTTCAGGGGCTCCGGCTCTCGCGCCGAAGCCTACTGGCACCGGGGAGCGCCCTCACGGGGCCGTGCGCCGGACGGGGATCGCGCCCGGTCCCGCACGGTCCCCGGGCGGCGGATCCGCCCGGGGACCGTCGGTGCACGGCGTACGCGACGGGACGGGGATCAGCCGAGCACGCCGCCGAAGAGGCCGCCGTGCGCCAGACCCAACCCGAGGCCGAGCGCGGAGGCCCCCATGCCGATGATCAGGCCGGTGCGCTCGCGGGTGGTCACGGAGACGTACTGGCCGTACGCACCGGCGACCACGCCGATCAGACCGGTCCAGGAGCTGATCAGGTGCAGGCTGTGGAACTGGGCCGTCACGAACGCGATGGCGCCGAGCACCAGGGTCACCGCCATCAGGGTGTCCTGGAGCGGATGCGGCTTGCCGTCGGTGGCGAAGAGGGACGAGGAGGGATGACGACGGGGTCGTTGGAATGCCTGGGCCATGGGGCACCTCCTGGCTCGCAGCAGCGCGGCGCCCGGTAGCGGCGCACACACCCGTTGTGTACAGAGTGGGTCCCCTGCGCTGGGGATTTCAACCGGAAGGCGCTGTGCGGGTACTCTGAACGGTCTGCACCGGTATCCCGCCATGCCCGAAAGCAGTCATCGCCCTCATCGGCGGTGCCTGTCAGTGGCGGCGGCTACCGTTGCGCACGCATCACGACCCTCCTGCCACGGAACGACCGTGGCCGCTGAGTCCAAAGGAGGTGGGTTCCACATGCGTCACTACGAGGTGATGGTCATCCTCGACCCCGATCTGGAGGAGCGCTCTGTCTCCCCCCTGATCGAGAACTTCCTCTCCGTCGTCCGTGAGGGCAACGGAAAGGTCGAGAAGGTCGACACCTGGGGCCGTCGTCGTCTCGCTTACGAGATCAAGAAGAAGCCCGAGGGCATCTACTCGGTCATCGACCTGCAGGCCGAGCCTGCGGTCGTCAAGGAGCTCGACCGCCAGATGAACCTGAACGAGTCGGTCCTCCGGACCAAGGTCCTCCGCCCCGAGACCCACTGAGCCTCCGGCTCACGGTCGTCGGGTCCGAGTAGCAGCAAGCAGCCAGCAGCAATCCCGCCGAGAGGTACCCCATGGCAGGCGAGACCGTCATCACGGTCGTCGGCAATCTTGTCGACGATCCCGAGCTGCGCTTCACCCCGTCCGGTGCGGCGGTCGCGAAGTTCCGCGTCGCGTCCACTCCCCGCACCTTCGACCGCCAGACCAACGAGTGGAAGGACGGCGAGAGCCTCTTCCTCACCTGCTCGGTCTGGCGCCAGGCGGCGGAGAACGTCGCCGAATCGCTCCAGCGAGGCATGCGCGTCATCGTGCAGGGCCGGCTGAAGCAGCGGTCCTACGAGGACCGTGAGGGCGTCAAGCGCACGGTCTACGAGCTGGACGTCGACGAGGTCGGCCCCAGTCTCAAGAGCGCCACGGCCAAGGTCACCAAGACCACCGGTCGAGGTGGCCAGGGCGGCTACGGCGGCGGTGGCCAGCAGGGCGGCGGCGGCAACTGGGGCGGTGCCCCGGGTGGTGGCCAGCAGGGCGGCGGAGCTCCCTCCGACGACCCCTGGGCCACCAGCGCCCCGTCCGGTGGCGGCCAGCAGCAGGGTGGCGGCGGCTGGGGCGGCAGCTCCAGCAGCGGCGGCGGCTACTCGGACGAGCCCCCCTTCTAGGCCCGAAGGGGTCGTACGGCTCCCAAGGTCGACGGCTCCGAGGGCCGAGGGGAAGCGGGCTCGTAACCCCACTTCTTGATCACACAGGAGAAACACCATGGCGAAGCCGCCTGTGCGCAAGCCTAAGAAGAAGGTCTGCGCGTTCTGCAAGGACAAGACCGCGTACGTGGACTACAAGGACACGAACATGCTGCGGAAGTTCATTTCCGACCGCGGCAAGATCCGTGCCCGTCGCGTGACCGGCAACTGCACGCAGCACCAGCGTGACGTCGCCACGGCCGTCAAGAACAGCCGTGAGATGGCGCTGCTGCCCTACACGTCCACCGCGCGCTAAGGAGAGGGTGACCGACTCATGAAGATCATCCTCAAGCACGAGGTCTCCGGCCTCGGCACCGCCGGTGACGTCGTCGACGTCAAGGACGGATACGCCCGCAACTACCTGGTCCCGCGCGGTTTCGCGATCCGCTGGACCAAGGGTGGCGAGAAGGACGTGGCGCAGATCCGCCGCGCCCGCAAGATCCACGAGATCGCGACCATCGAGCAGGCCAACGAGATCAAGGGCCGGCTCGAGGGTACGAAGGTCCGCCTGGCCGTTCGCTCCGGCGACGCCGGTCGGCTCTTCGGTTCGGTGACCCCGGCTGACGTCGCCTCGGCGATCAAGTCCGCCGGTGGCCCGGACGTCGACAAGCGCCGTGTCGAACTCGGTTCGCCGATCAAGACGCTGGGCTCGCACCAGGTCTCCGTGCGTCTGCACGCCGAGGTCGCCGCGAAGGTCAACGTGGAGATCGTCGCCGCCTGAGTACCGCGCTCATAGCAGCACGGGCTCATCGCAGCACGGTTCAGAGCAGCACGGGAAGGGGCCGCACCTCAGGGTGCGGCCCCTTTCGCATGATGTTTCACGTGAAACAGTCCCGGACGTCAGACGTCAGACGTCAGACGTCAGCGGGAGGCGCCGGTGACGATCCACCGCCCGGACCGCGTCCGCAGCACCAGGGTGACCAGGCGGACCGCCATCATCAGCGTCATCGCCCACCACACGGCGGTCAGCCCGCCCCCGAGGGCCGGCACCAGCAGGGCGACCGGGGCGAACACCGCCAGCGTCACCACCATCGCCCCCGCCAGATACGGCCCGTCGCCCGCGCCCATCAGCACCCCGTCCAGGACGAAGACCACTCCCGCGATCGGCTGGGCCAGCGCGACCACCAGCAGGGCGGGCAGCAGGGTCTCCCGTACCGTCGGGTCGCCGGTGAACAGCGGGATGAAGAGCGGCCGGGCCAGCACGATCAGCGCGCCCAGCACCAGACCCGAGGCCACCCCCCATTCGACCATCCGCCGGCAGGCGCGGCGGGCGCCCTCGGCGTCCCCGGCACCGAGGTAGCGGCCGATGATCGCCTGCCCCGCGATGGCGATGGCGTCCAGGGCGAAGGCCATCAGGCTCCACAGCGAGAGCAGGATCTGGTGCGCGGCCATCTCGGTGTCACCGAGCCGGGCGGCCATCGCGGTCGCGATCATCAGGACCGCCCGGAGCGACAGGGTGCGCACCAGCAGCGGAACGCCGGCCCGGGCGCTGTTCCGGATGCCCGCCGCGTCCGGTCGCAGCGAGGCCCCGTGGCGGCGCGCCCCCCGGACGACGACCACCAGATAGGCGGCGGCCATCCCGCACTGGGCGATGACCGTGCCCCAGGCCGAGCCGGCGATCCCGAGCCCGGCGCCGTAGACCAGCGCCACATTGAGGGCGGCGTTGGCGGTGAAACCGGCGATGGCGACGTACAGCGGGGTGCGGGTGTCCTGCAGTCCGCGCAGCACCCCGGTGGCGGCGAGGACCATCAGCATGGCCGGGATGCCCAGGGCGGAGACGCGGAGGTAGGTGGTGGCGTGCGGGGCCGCGGTGCCCGAGGCGCCGAAGAGCTCCACCAGCCAGGGCGCCAGCGGCAGGGTGGCGGCGAGGACGGCGATGCCCAGCAGCAGCGCCAGCCAGATGCCGTCCATGCCTTGGCGGATGGCGGCGGGCAGGTCGCCGGCGCCTACCCGGCGGGCGACGGCCGCGGTGGTGGCGTAGGCGAGGAAGACGAAGACGCTGACCGCGGTGGTCAACAGGGCCGCCGCGACGCCCAGACCGGCCAGCTGAGGGGTGCCGAGATGGCCGACGACGGCGCTGTCGACCAGGACGAAGAGCGGCTCGGCCACCAGTGCGCCGAAGGCCGGCACGGCGAGCGCGACGATCTCGCGGTCATGCCGGCGCCGTTCGCTGCGGCGTTCGTTCCCGGGGTGGGTGGGGGCCTTGGTCATGGCGGCAATCTAATCGTCCACAGGTAAGAGATGCAAGGCATCAGTGACCCTTACCTGTCGTCGGTCTCGGACCCGGCTGCGCGAGTGGTTTGCTCTGATCTTGACCTGGTGGGGAAAGTTTTTCTCCCCCACAGTCGGTGGATGGAAGAACCGCAGCTCAGAGCGGTGATGGCCGGGTCGCTATGAGTTTGTCCACATCACTGTCCCCCGCTCCGTGCACAGGTAACGGCGAGTTCTCCACAGCATCGGGGCCTTCACCCACAGGCCCTGTGGATAACCGGATTGGCTGACGGTGCCCACGGGCCTAACGTGGTGCGGCGCTCGACGCGCGAGAAGCGGACCGCCGCAAGCGGAGTGGGGCACCCTGCTTTGTCAGTGTCGTGCCGTAGGAATGAGTGGCACGGCGATCATCCGCGCAGCGGATCGGGAGGAGGTGGGCCGGTGAGCATCCCCGAGCCCTTGGACGACCCGTGGACCGACGCCGGTCCCGGCGACCGTCTGCCGGCCTCCCGCCAGCGCGGCGAGTTCGCCCGCCGGGGCAGGTCGCGCGACGAGCAGCACGAGCGCGGCAGCGAGACCCCCTGGGACAGCGGCGCCGGCGGCTTCGAGCGGGTGCCGCCGCAGGACCTGGACGCCGAGCAATCGGTGCTCGGCGGCATGCTGCTCTCCAAGGACGCGATCGCCGACGTCGTGGAGATCCTCAAAGGGCACGACTTCTACAAGCCCGCCCACGAGACGATCTACCAGGCGATCCTCGACCTCTACGCCAAGGGCGAGCCCGCCGACCCCATCACCGTCGTCGCCGAGCTGACCAAGCGCGGCGAGGTCAACCGGGTCGGCGGCGCCTCCTATCTGCACACCCTCGTCCAGTCCGTGCCGACGGCGGCCAACGCCCCGTACTACGCGGAGATCGTCCATGAGCGCGCGGTGCTGCGCCGGCTGGTCCAGGCGGGCACCCGGATCACGCAGATGGGATACGCCGCCGACGGCGACGTCGACGAGATCGTGAACTCCGCCCAGGCCGAGATCTACGCGGTCACCGAGCAGCGCACCAGCGAGGACTACCTGCCGCTCGGCGACATCATGGAGGGCGCGCTCGACGAGATCGAGGCGATCGGCTCCCGTAGCGGCGAGATGACGGGCGTGCCGACCGGCTTCACCGACTTCGACTCCCTCACCAACGGGCTCCACCCCGGGCAGATGATCGTCATCGCCGCCCGTCCCGCGATGGGCAAGTCGACCCTCGCCCTGGACTTCGCCCGTGCCGCCTCCATCAAGAACAACCTGCCGAGCGTCATCTTCTCCCTGGAGATGGGCCGCAACGAGATCGCCATGCGCCTGCTGTCCGCCGAGGCCCGGGTGGCGCTGCACCACATGCGGTCCGGCACCATGACGGACGAGGACTGGACCCGGCTGGCCCGCCGGATGCCGGACGTCTCCCAGGCGCCGCTGTACATCGACGACTCGCCCAACCTGTCGATGATGGAGATCCGGGCCAAGTGCCGCCGGCTCAAGCAGCGCAACGACATCCGGCTGGTGGTCATCGACTACCTCCAGCTGATGCAGTCCGGCGGCTCCAAGCGGGCGGAGAACCGCCAGCAGGAGGTCTCGGACATGTCCCGGAACCTGAAGCTGCTGGCCAAGGAGCTGGAGGTCCCGGTGATCGCCCTCTCCCAGCTGAACCGAGGCCCCGAGCAGCGCACCGACAAGAAGCCGATGGTCTCCGACCTGCGTGAGTCCGGCTCCATCGAGCAGGACGCGGACATGGTGATCCTGCTCCACCGCGAGGACGCCTACGAGAAGGAGTCCCCGCGCGCCGGCGAGGCCGACCTGATCGTCGCCAAGCACCGTAACGGCCCCACCGCCACGATCACCGTGGCCTTCCAGGGCCACTACTCGCGCTTCGTGGACATGGCCCAGACCTGAGCCGGCCCGGTGGGGGTCCCAGGTCCCGAAGCGGTGGGAGGCCGCTCAGCGCCTGGTCTCGTACCTGGTCAGGACCACGCCGCCGGACATCGCACGCGTCTCCACCAGTCTCAGATCCACCCAGCTGTCCAGCGCGGTGAAGAACGGCGTGCCGCCGCCCACCAGGACCGGATGGGTGGCGATCACATACTCGTCGATCAGCCCGGCGCGCATGGCCGCCCCGGCGAGCGTGGCGCCGCCGATGCTCATCGGGCCGCCGTCCCCGGCCTTGAGCCGGGTGATCTCGGCGATCGGATCGCCGGTGACCAGACGGGTGTTCCAGTCGACCGTGTCGATCGTCGAGGAGAACACCACCTTCGGTGTGTCCCGCCAGGCCCGTGCGAACTCGGCCTCCGCCGGGGTGGCGCCGGGCTGCTGGTCGCCGGTCGGCCAGTAGGAGCTCATCGTCTCCCACAGCTTGCGCCCGTACAGTGACAGGCCGCTCGCCTGCTCGTGGTCGAGCCACCACTGGAACAGCTCGTCGCTCGGCGGTCCGCTCCAGCCGATGTCGTCGCCGGGCGCGGCGATGTAGCCGTCCAGGGTCATGTTCATGCCGTAGATCAGTTTTCGCATGGCCCAGCCTTCCGTCCGTGGATGCCCGGCGTGCGGACCGGCGCCGCGCGGTCCCGGCCGGCTGGTGGTCCTCGTCCTCGGGGCTCAGCGTGGTGTACCCGGCCGACTCGGGCAAGCCGTCCGATCGCGACCTCGCCGGGCGCCCTCGGGCCTCGCCACGGTGCGCCGCGATCGCCACGCCTGCGGGGACAGGACCTGAGCGGGGGAAGCCCGATACGCGCTTGCTTCCTAGGGGCCCTAGCTTGAAACTAGGGGTACTAGGAAGTGAGGAGAGCGCATGGTGCGGGCTGGGCTGACGGCGGAGCGGGTGACGCTGGCGGGTGCCGAACTGGCGGACGAGGTGGGGCTGGACCGGGTGAGCATGTCGCAGCTCGCCCGGCGGCTCGGCGTCCGGGACGCCAGCCTCTATGCGCATGTCCGCGGCCTGGAGGACCTGCGCGGACGCATCGCGCTGCTGGCGGCGGACGAGAAGACCATCCGGATCGCCGAGGCGACCGCCGGGCGCGCGGGCAAGGACGCGCTGATCGCCTTCGCCGACGCCTGGCGGGACTACGCCCATGCCCACCCCGGGCGCTACGCGGCGACCCAGGCCGGGATCCGCATCGACCCCGCGCTGGTCGCTCAGGCGCCCGGGCCGCGGCGGGCGATGGAGCTGACCTACGGCATATTGCGCGGCTACGCACTGGCCGAGCCCGATCTGACCGACGCCGTCCGGCTGCTGCGCAGCACCCTCCACGGGTTCGTCGCCCTGGAGGCCTCGGGCGGCTTCGCGCACCAGCGCCCGCCGCAGGAGTCCTGGGTCCGCGCCCTGGACGCGCTGCACACCCTCCTCGCGCACTGGCCCCCGTCCCGAGAAAAGGACCCGGCATGACCGATCCGACCACCGGCCGCCGAGCACACCGTCGCGACCTACGATCCGCGCGGGCTGTCCCGCAGCCCCCTGGTCGATCCCGAGGCCGAGCAGCGGGTGGCCGAGCACGCCGACGACGCCTTCCGCCTGCTGGAACTGCTCTCCCCCGACGAGCCCGCCCGGGTGTTCGGCGCCAGCTCGGGGGCGATCGCCGCACTGCACCTGCTGGCCACCCGTGCCGAGCGCCTCGTACGGGTGGTCGCGCACGAGCCGCCGGTGGTGGAGGTCCTGCCGGACGCGGCCGACCACCGCGCGCTGCTCGCCCGGGTGCGGGAAACCCTGCACGCCCGGGGCCTGATGCCGGCGATGACCGAGTTCGCGGCCGGGCTGGCCGGAGAGGGCGGCAGCCGGCGGCCTGAGCCCGACCCGGCTTCCGATCCCGACTCCGCCTCTGAGCCCGACCCGGCCGCCGAGGCCGAGCCGGTGGCGCCGTCCAGGGCCGGGCCGGCGCTCCCACCGCACGCGGCGGCACGAGCCGAGCGGACGATGGCCGACCTGCCGTACTTCCTCGGGCGCATCGTCCCTCGCTTCATGGCCTATCCGCCCGACCTCCATCGGCTCGCGGCACTGTCGCACCGGCTGGTGCTCGCCGTCGGGCAGGACTCGTCCGGTGAGCTGCCCCACCGCTCGGCGGCTGTCTTGGCCGAGCGTCTGGGCACCGGCCTGCGGCACTTCCCCGGCGGCCACACCGGCCTGACCACGCACCCCGCCGCCTTCGGCGCACACCTGCGACAGGCCCTGACCGGGGCGCCGACCCCGGCGGAGGCCCCGCACATGCCTTAGCCCACGACCCCGGATCGGTCAGGATTCAAGAAGCGGAGGGGACGGGCCGTACCTAGCCTGAGGGCATGGACATCACCATTCACACCAGCTTCCTCCCGCACGTCGACCCGGACGCCTCGCTGGCGTTCTACCGGGATGTCCTCGGCTTCGAGGTCCGCAGCGACGTCGGCCAGGGCACCATGCGGTGGATCGTGGTCGGGCCGGCCGGGCAGCCCGACACCTCCATCCTGCTGGCGCCGCCGGCCGCCGACCCGGGGGTCACGGAGGAGGAGCGCCGCACCATCGGCGAGATGATGGCCAAGGGGACCTACGGCTGGATCCTGCTGGCCACCCGGGACCTGGACGCCACCTTCGCGAAGGTGCAGTCCGGCGACGCCGAGGTGGTCCAGGAGCCGACCGAGCAGCCGTACGGCATCCGCGACTGCGCCTTCCGCGACCCCGCGGGCAACCTCGTCCGGATCCAGGAACTCCGCTGAGGGACGTCTCTCGGGCCGCTTGGTCCGAGGCGCGCACGCGGTGCTCCGGAGCCGCCCCCCCCCGGATATCCGGCGCCTGGTTATGGACCGGTGGGCAGGGCACGATTTGGCCCTGTCGGCCGGTCCGCGGCGGCGGCAGGGTGGAACCATCCAACCGTCCGGAGGTTCCGTTGAGTTCCGCGTTTCTGCTGACCACCCTGATCGTGGTGGTCACTCCCGGCACCGGTGTCGTGTACACCCTCGCCGCCGGGCTCTCCCAGGGGCGGCGGGCGGGGCTCGTCGCCGCGTTCGGCTCCACCCTCGCCGTACTGCCCCACCTCGCGGCGTCGATCGCCGGGCTCTCCGCACTGCTGCACGCCAGCGCGCCCGCGTACCAGGTCGTCAAGTACCTGGGTGTCGGCTATCTGCTGTACATGGCGTGGGACATGCTCCGGGACCGGGGAGCGCTGACCGTCGCGGAGACCGCCGAACCGACTCCGGTGCACCGGATGATCGGCCGCGCCGTGCTCGTCAATCTGCTCAACCCGAAGGTGACCCTCTTCTTCGCCGCCTTCCTCCCCCAGTTCGTACCGGCCGGCGAAGCCGGTTCCGTCACGGCGCTGCTGCGGCTCGGCGCGGTCTTCATGGGGCTGACGCTGGTCGTCTTCGCGGGCTACGGGCTGTGCGCCGCCGCCGTGCGGGACCGGCTGCTGGCCCGGCCCGGTGCGATGACCGGCCTGCGCCGGGTGTTCGCCGCCTGCTTCGTGGGGCTGAGCGCCCGGCTGGCGGTGGCCTGAGCATGCGCTTTCGGCACACCGAGGCCGTCTGGGCCGAGTTCCCCGAACTCGCCGCGGGCGTCCTGCACACCACCGTCCTGCACACCACTGTCCCGGACACCACTGTCCCGGACACCGGCGACCCGGCCTCCGCCCCGAGCGGCGCCGGTTCCCGGGTCGCCGCGTACACCGCGCGGGCCACCGCCCGGCTGACCGGTACCACCGAGGCCGAGCTGCCCGAGATCCACGCCTGGCGGCGGGCGTTCGCGCGGATGGGGCTGCGGCCGACCCAGTACCGGTGCGCCTCCGAGTCACTGCTCCGCCGGCTGCGGCGGGAGGGGGCGCTGCCCGCCATCCACCCGGTGGTCGACCTGTGCAACGCCCTCTCGATGGCGTACGCCGTACCGGTCGCCGTGCTCGACGCCGACCGTATCGCCGGTCCACTGCTGGAGGTCCGTCACGCCCGCGGTGACGAGCGGTACACCACCTTCGGCGGTGCCATCGAACATCCCGCGCCCGGAGAGGTGGTCTTCGCCGACTCGGCGGGCCAGGCGCACGCCCGCCGCTGGACCAACCGGCAGAGCGGCCACTCCGCCGTCTCCGCGCACACCCGCAGGATCTTCGTGGTGACGGAGGCGATGCACGAGGGAGGCGCGGAGACCGTACGGGAGCTGCTGGCGGTGATCGCCGCCGAACTGGCCGCGCACGGGGCGGCCGACCCGGTCACGGCCGTCCTCACCGCCTCCGCACCGGAGTTCGCGTTCGACGCTCCCAGCGGGGCCGACGGTGCTCCCCGACCTGCCGAGGAGCACCGCCCCGCGTGACACCATGACCGGATGGAGGCGGCGGGGGTGCCCGGCGAACGCGGACGCGAGGGCGGGATCGGGGAGAACGACGCGGCGGAGGCGGCCGGACCGGACGAACGCGGCTGTCCCTCCCACCCCCTCCCGGCGTACGGCTCCGACTTCCTGCAACTCGACGCGGACGCTGTCCCGGTGGGCGGGAAGACGGAGTGGCTGGCCCGGCTGCTGCGGCGGGCGATAGCGGACGGCCGGCTCGGGCTGGGCAGCAGGCTGCCGCCCACCCGGCTCCTCGCCGCCGAGCTGGGCGTCTCGCGGGGTGTGGTCACCGAGGCGTACCGGCTGCTGACCGAGGACGGCCATATCGCGGGCCACCGCCGCGGTGGCACCGTGGTCGTCGCGGCGCCTCCCGCGCCCACCTCCACCCAGCCCTCCCGACCCAGCGGCGCCCACCCGAGCCCGGCGAAGGGCGGCCCCCCGACGCCGCCCTCGCTCTTCGACGGCGAGCCCGGCCCGGATGTCTATGACGTCCTGCGCACCTCCCCGGCCGCCATCGACCTCACCCCCGGCCGACCCGATCTGACCGCGTTTCCGCGCACCGCCTGGTTGCGTGCCGAACGCGCGGTACTGGCCGAGCTGTCCGCCGAGCACCTCGGGTACGGCGACCCCCGCGGCGCACCGCCCCTGCGCCATGCTGTCGCCGACTGGCTCGCCCACAGCCGGGGGTTCCGGGTCGAGCCGGAGGAGGTGCTGATCGTCGCCGGTACCGCCCAGGCGCTCTCCCTGCTCTCACCCGTTCTCCGGGCCGAGGGCGTGGACGCCGTCGCGGTGGAGGACCCCGGCTCGCTCGGTACCCGCCAGCACCTGCTGCACGGCGGTCTGGCGACCCCGCCCGTACCGGTGGACCAGGAGGGGATACGGGTCGAGGCGCTGCGCTCCACTGGGGCTCCCGCGGTACTGCTCACCCCCGCCCACCAGTACCCCACCGGCGTGGTGACCAGCGGCGGGCGGCGGCGGGAGCTGCTGCGCTGGGCGGCCGAGGACGGCGGGCTGATCCTGGAGGACGACTACGACGCGGAGCACCGCTACGACCGGCCGCCGGTGTCCGCGCTGCGCGCACTGCTGACCTATCGCGTCTGCTACATGGGCAGTGTCTCCAAGCTGCTGGCGCCCGCGCTGCGCACCGGCTGGATGGTGCCGCCGCCCCGCTACCGGGAGCGGCTGATCGAGGCGAAGCGCTTCACCGACCTGGGCAACGCCGCGCTACCGCAGCTCGTGCTCGCTCGGCTGATGGAGTCGGGTGGCCTGGAGCGCCATCTCCGGATGCTGCGCCGGCGGCACCGGAGCCGCCGGGACGCGATGATCGGCGCGCTCGCCGAACGGCTGCCCGGTGCGGTGGTGCATGGCGCGGCGGCGGGGCTACATCTGACCGTGACCTACGAGGCGGAGGTGCCGGACCGCGCGCTGGCCGCCGCCGCGCTGGCCCGGGGCGTGAAGTGCCATCCGCTGTCCTGGTACCGGCAGTTGCCCGGCCGGCCGGGTCTCGTGCTCGGCTACGCGGCCGTACCGCCCGGCGTCGCCGCCGAGGGCGTGGCGGTGCTGGGCGAGGCCTTGCGCGCCCTGGGGACGACTTCTTGAGCTTCGGCGCCAGCCGATGTTTCACGTGAAACATCGGCCGGTGCCGGGCCGTTCGCGGCTGCTCAGGACCGGCCCTCGACCAAGCGGCATCGGCGGACGCCGAGGTGGTCTGGCGGCCGTTCAGGATCGACCCGGCGGCTCCTCACCCGGCGATCCCCGCCGAGGAGGCATGGGCCGACCCGTTGGTGGACGCGGCCCTGGCGCGGTGCGCCCCGGGCCTGACGCCGGCGGAGAACCGGGTGCGCGTCTCACGGATCGCGGCCGCCGAAGGGCTTTCGCCGTGGCGGGGAGCGGCCTGGCGGACCGACAGCCACCACGCCCACCGGCTGATGCACCTGGCGTACGAGCACGGTGGCGCCCCACTCCAGAACGCGCTCGCCGAGCAGGTGATGGACGCCTGTTTCCGCCGGGGTGCGGACATCGGCGACCCCGCCCGGCTGAAGGAGATCGCGACCGGCTGCGGCTTTGCCGAGGGCGCCGCGCTCCTGGACACCGACGCGGGTGATCGCAAGGTGCGGGAGCTGCTGCTGATCGGCAAGGCCCGCGCCGTCCGCACCTCGCCGACGCTGGTGGTGGGCGACCGGGCCTTGGCCGGTGCCCAGCCACCGGAGGTGGTCGCGGAGTTCCTGACCGCAAGCGCCGCAAGCGCCGGGAGCGCTGCGGGTAGCGGGGGCGACCGGGCGCGGGCGGTGCCGCCGGAGGTGCGCCGGCTGCGGTGGGTGGAGTCAC
This sequence comes from Streptomyces sp. NPDC046887, assembly GCF_040644755.1. Taxonomy (NCBI): domain Bacteria; kingdom Bacillati; phylum Actinomycetota; class Actinomycetes; order Kitasatosporales; family Streptomycetaceae; genus Streptomyces; species Streptomyces sp. NPDC046887. The sequence goes on along the minus strand of NZ_JBEYXH010000003.1, from coordinate 3,872 downwards.
TGCTCGACCAGAGTGACCCGCTCGGTGCCCTGACCCTGCTGGCCCCCCTGCTGGATGCCCACGGTGAGGACCCCAACGTCCTGAGGCTGGCGGCGCGCGGCTACTTCCACTCCGCCCAGCTCTCCCGGGCTCGCGCGGTTCTCGACGTCCTGGTGGCCCGGACACCGGACGACTCCTACGCCCGGCTGATGCTCGGCAGCACACTGCGGCGACTGGGACGGGACGACGAGGCCGCCCGTCAGCTGAAGACCGCCGCCGCGATGACGCCGGAGTTCGTCTGACGAGGACGTGTCGCAACGGCGGCCCGAGCACCCGGCGGTCTCGGACATGGCCGCCCGGTCGGGTTGACCTTGAAGTTGCCTGAACCCCCAGAATCGCCGGCATGGACGAGGGAATGGACCAATCCGACGAGCTCACCGGGGGCGCGGGAGCACCGCGAGGCGCTGCCCGGGCACTGGCGCAGCCGTCCGGAAGGCTGCTCAATATCGGTGCCTTCGCCCGGCGGGTGGGGCTCACCCCCAGCGCCCTGCGGTTCTACGACGACTGCGGAGTGCTGCGACCCGCCCGGGTGGACGCGGTCACGGGTTACCGCTTCTACGCGGAGGACCAGCGGGAGAGGGCCCTGCTGGTGCGGCGGCTGCGGGAGGCGGGGCTGCCCCTGGTGGACACCGCGGTGGTGCTGGACGGCGACCGCGAGTCGGCCCGCGCGGTACTGGAGGACCATGTCGAACGGGTCCAGGGCATGGCGGCGGCCGCCCGCGCCGCCGCCCGGGACATCCTCCGCGACCTGGGCGCCGACGGCGGTGGTGGCAACGGTGAGTCCTGGGCGCGGGTCGACGGGGCGGCGCTGGCGAGTGCCGTACGCCAGACCGCCGCTGCCTGTGCCGGGCCGGCGCCCCGGGCGGACCACCCCGAGCTGGGCTGCGTTCTGATCGAACTGGCCGACCACGAGGTGCGCTTGGTGGCCACCGACCGCTACCAGCTCTCCCTGCGGGTCCTGCGGCCCACTGCCGCCGAGGGGGAGCCGGTACGGATCCTGGTGGACGCCGAAGAGCTGCGCGCCCTCGGGGAGTGGGCGCTGCGCCGGGAGGAGCTCGTCCTCCGGAGCGACGGGCAGACGGCCCGGGTGACCGGTGGCGGCGAGAGCAGGGACGTCCCGGTGACCGCCGGCCGTTTCCCGGACTACCGCATGGTCCTGGGCTCCCTTCCCCGTACCGAGCACCGGATCGTGGTGGACCGTGCGGCACTGCGTGAGGCGGTCGTCCGCTTCGGCGAGTCCCGGGCGGTGGTCCTGCGGACGGCCGAGCAGCACATGGAGATCTCCGCCCCTGGCCCGGTCCGCTCCGACCCGGTCGAGTCCGGCGCCGGGCCCGGCGCCGGGCGGTTGACGCTGCGGGCCGTCTGCTCCGGCGGTGGACCGCTGCGGATCGCCTTCGATCCCGGCGTGCTGTACGCGGCACTCTCCGCGGGCGTGGGTCCCGACGTCCTGCTGGAGGTCGCGACGGCCGTGCAGCCCGTCCTGGTCCGCTCCGCCGACCAGGGGAGCTTCACCACCCTGGTGATGCCGGTGCGCGCCGACACCGGGACAGATGGATGAGCCGGCCGATGGACCCCGCCAACGAGGTGGTGCGGCTGTGCGGCGAGGGCATGAGGGCGGAGGCGGACGGCCGGGGCGCCGACGCGCTCGCCCTGTTCCGGCGGGCCTGGGAGCGGGCCGGTGACGACTACGAGGCCTGTGTCGCCGCCCACTACCTGGCCCGCCATCAGCCGTCCCCCGAGCAGACCCTGCACTGGAACCGGGTGTGCCTGGAGCGGGCGGACCGGGTGGGCGACGAGCGGGTGCGGGCGTTCTACCCCTCGCTGCACGCGGCCATGGGCCGAGCCCACCAGGACCTGGGGAACACCGGCGCCGCGGGGGACCATTTCGCCCGGGCCGCCGGCTGCCTGGACGTGCTGCCACCAGGCCCGTACGCGGAGTGGGTCCGTTTCGCGGTGGCGGAGGGGCTGGCGGCGACCCGTGGCCCGGCCCGCCGTCCCGGCGAGGCGGAGCTCACCGCCCTTGTCCAGGGCTGGTGCGCCCGGGACGAATTGCGGGCGCTGGCCCTGGTGCTGCCCGCCCGTCTCGGCGACACCGGAACCGAGCAGGGCCGGACGCGGCTGACCACCGCCCTGCGGATGCTCCATGCCACCCGGCGGCTTCCCGACGACGAGCAGCAACTCCTCGGCCGCACCATCGCCGCACTGGCCCAGGAGCCGGACGGGGCGGTCCGGTAGGCCTGAGCGCCGCCGGGCGGCCCCGCCGGCGCGCGTTGTGCCGATGCGGACGGGCCGAGCGCGGCCGAGCCGGTCGTGTGCGGCGCGTATCGCGGTCGACAGGTCCGGAGCGCGCCCGATAGACCTGGCGCATGACGTCTTCCTTCGCTTCACTTCTGCCCGGTACGGAGCGCGCCTTGTTCCACCGGGTCGCCCTCGCTCAGTCGGAGGGGCGCACCCCTTCCCTGGTGGGGGCGGTGGCCCGGGACGGCGCCGTGGTGTGGTCGGGGGGCCGCTCCGGCGACGGGACGCCCGACCCGGATGCCGGCACCCAGTACCGGATCGGGTCGATCACCAAGCCGTTCACCGCCGTGCTGGTGATGCGGCTACGCGACGAGGGCCTGCTGGACCTCTCCGACCCGCTGGAGAAGCATCTGCCGGGCACCGGTGTCGGCGAGGTGACCATCGCCCAGTTGCTCTGCCACTCCGCGGGGTTGGCCGCCGAGTCTCCGGCCCCCTGGTGGGAGCGGACTCCGGGGACACTCCGTCCCGGACTCGCGGACGTGCTCGGGCCCCAGCCGTCCCTCCATCCGGCGGGTCGGCGCTTCCACTACTCCAACACCGGCTACACCCTGCTGGGTTCGCTGATCGCCGCGGTGCGCGGGACAAGCTGGGAGGAGGCGCTGCGTACGGAGATCCTGGAGCCTCTGGGGCTGCACCGGACGGATGTGCGCCCCTCCGCCACGCATGCCCGGGGCTGGGCGGTGCATCCCTGGGCCGATGCCCTGCTCCCGGAGCCCTCCGAGGACCTGGGGATCATGGCGCCGGCCGGGCAGCTCTGGTCCACGGTCGGCGACCTGTGCCGGTTCGCGCTCTTCCTCGCGGAGGGCGATGCCAAGGTGTTGTCCGCCGAGACGGTACGGGAGATGCGGGCACCGGCCGCGCCCGTACAGGAGGGGGAGTGGGACGGGGTCTTCGGCCTCGGGCTCCGGATCGACCGGGTGGGCGGACGCACCCTGGTCGGGCATGGCGGTTCGCTGCCCGGCTTCGTCGCGGGGCTGCGTTTCAGCGTGGCGGACGGAGTCGCGGCAGCGGTGCTGGCGAACGCCACCTCTGGGCCTCAGCCCGGAGTGGTCGCCGCCGATCTGCTGGGGATCGTCGCCGACGCCGAGCCCCGTATCCCCGCGCCCTGGAAGCCGCTGCCGAGCGTCGATCGGGAGCTGCTGGAGCTGACCGGGCCCTGGTACTGGGGGACATACGCCTATGGCCTTGCCCTTCTGGCGGACGGCGGCGTGGAGCTGCGCCCGCTGCGGGGTGCCGGCCGTGCCGCCCGGTTCCGTGCGGAGCCCGGCGGCGGCTGGACCGGGCTGGACGACTACTTCACGGGCGAGACGCTGACGGTGGTACGCGGCGCGGACGGCCGGGTCAGCCATCTGGATGTGGGGTCCTTCGTCTTCACCCGTGAACCCTATGAGCAGGGGGACGCGGTGCCGGGTGGAGTGGACCAGGGCGGCTGGCGCGGCCGTTGACGCCGCAGAGGCGGGGGGATGTTTCACGTGAAACACGGCCGGTGGGTCGGCCGGGCCCTGCTGGAGGGCGAACACCGCGGTGCGGATCTC